>WRGX01000198.1 GCA_009786975.1 Defluviitaleaceae bacterium | reverse complement strand
CACTTGGCTTCCTCTTTGGCAAAAACAGGATACCACATTTTGGACTTAGGGGCGTTTGTTTTTTGGTTTTTTACACGAACTTTGGACTGTCAAGTAAAGAATTTGTGCGTATGCGCATCTGCAAAAAAAAACTTCTCTTGACAAGATAAAGAAAAATGCTATAAAATGGTCGGGTGCAAATTTCGGTGGCACTGGTGGAAAAACTGCATAATATCAGCGTCTTTATCTGGGTGTGGCGTAGCTTGGTAGCGCGCTAGACTGGGGGTCTAGAGGTCGAAGGTTCAAATCCTTTCACCCAGAGTAGTGTTTACGGGGTTTCTCGCGTTTCGGGAAGCCCCTTTTTCGAAAGGAGCAAGATATGACCGAAATTAAAAAGGATGACACCGGCGCGGTTCGCATTTCCGACGAGGTTTTAATGGTAATTTCGGCGACAGCGGCAACCGAGGCCGACGGCGTTTTGCGAATAAGCGGGAAACCCGGGCGCAAACAGCTCGCAAAATGCACAAGCGTTGCCGTGAAAAATAAAACCGTTACAATCGGCTTGTCGATTGCAGTGCGTTTCGGCGCGAAGATTCACGAGGTTTCGGCAGATGTTCAAAAGCGCGTTAAAACCGCGATTGAAACAATGACGGGGCTTTCCGTTGCCGAGGTGAATGTTCGGGTGAACGCGATTGTCGGTGAAAAATCTAAGCCTAAGGCATAATGCGAGGGACAGCGGAAGGCAGGCGACAAAAGGTGGTCGCTATCTTAATTTTTAAGCGAAGGGCAAAAATATGACGAGGCGTGAAGCGCGGCGTCATGCTTTTCAGCTTATTTTTTTGTTGCCGTTTTCCGGAGGAGAAGTCGAGGAATTGGCGAAAATTAAGGCGGCGTATTACGAATTTTTAGACGAAGAAAACTCTCGACCAAAAGGGCGCGGCGCGGATTACATCGACCGCGCTTTTTGGGGTGTCTTCGAAAGGCTCGCCGAAATTGACCAAGTAATTGAAACATTCCTGCGCGACTGGACCGCCGACCGCATCCACAAGGTTGACCTCGCGCTTATGCGCCTTGCAATCTACGAGATGCTGTGCGAAAAAGACGTGCCTTATGGCGCGGCGGTAAACGAGGCGGTCGAACTCGCAAAAGAATACGGCGCGGATGAATCCCCCGCGTTTATAAACGGCGTTCTGGGTAGCGTCGCCCGGGCTCGTGAAGCGCGTGAAGACCTTGGGGGCGCTGCCCCCAAACCCCCGCAAGCCTTTGAAAAGGCTTGACCCAAACTTTGAAATTTGCACTTTGCCGGGCAAAGTGCGGATTTTGATGAAGCTATTTCAAAAGTTTCCGCGGGGCGGGGTCCTAGAACTTAAACAAGGAGCGATTTAATGGCTAAGACGATTTTCACCCCCTCGCAGGTTAATAAATATGTAAAAAAGGCTTTGGACAACGACGCGCTTTTGGCGGGGCTTTTCATCGAGGGCGAAATTTCGAATTTCAACGCGCATTCCTCGGGGCATTTTTATTTCACGCTGAAGGACGCGGGCGCGGCAATTTCATCTGTGATGTTCGCGTCGCACACGGAAAATATTCATTTTGTGCCAAAATCGGGTATGAAAGTCATCGCATTCGGGCGAATATCAATGTACGAAAAAACGGGGCAATACCAGCTCTATGTCGAATTTCTTGAGCCGGCGGGCATCGGAGGCTTGCAACTTGCGTTTACGCAGCTCAAGGAAAAGCTCGAAGCCGAAGGGCTTTTCGCCCGCGAGCGCAAGCGCGAAATCCCGCGTTTTGCCCGCGCCATCGCCGTAATAACAAGCCCTACGGGCGCGGCGGTGCAGGATGTTTTACGAATAATCCGCGAGCGCAACCGCGCCGTAAAAATAATTGTCGCGCCCGCGATTGTGCAGGGCGAACACGCCGCGGCGGATATCGTCCGCGCACTGGGCGAGGTCAACGAACACGGCGGTGCCGACGTAATAATTCTCGGACGGGGCGGCGGAAGCGTCGAGGATTTATGGGCGTTTAACGAAGAATCCGTAGCCCGCGCCATCGCGGCTTCGAAAATCCCCGTAATTTCCGCCGTCGGGCACGAAACCGATTACACCATCGCCGACTTCACGGCCGACCTTCGCGCCCCAACCCCAACCGCCGCCGCCCAAATCGCCGCTTTCGACCAAAACGCCGCATCAGCACACCTCCGTGACCTGCAATCCGACCTAACCCAAGCCCTTTGCGAAAAGCTCCGCGAAAATGCCGACACGGCAAATTTTTTTCTGCAAAATCTAACCCGCGCCATAAACGAACGCCTCGCAAACGAGTGGAAAACCCTGGCTCACCGCGAAGCCCTGCTGGAAAAAATTTCTCCTTACGCCGTCTTCAAACGCGGCTTCGCGCTTGTCCGAGACGAAAAAAGCGCGCCCGTCACAAGCGTAAAAGCCCTCGCCCCCGGGCAAACTATAAAAATCACCTTCGCCGACGGCACGGCGACGGCAAAAATAAATTGAGTCGGCGAGTGACACTCGCCGACTCGAAAATGGAGGCGCGAAAAATGGTTCATACAAATAATTATGCTCGAGAGGAAAAAACCAATTGACATTTGAAGAAAAATTAACCCGCCTCGAAGAAATCACGGAGCGCGTCGAGGACGCACAAACGCCGCTTGAGGAGGCAATCGCGCTGTACAAAAACGGCGTTGCGCTCGCTAAGGAATGCGGCGAGGCTTTGCGCGGGTATGAAGCGGAAATTTTGGTATTAAAAAAGGAAGCGGACGATTTTGAGCCGCTTGTTTTGGTGGAGTAAGTGTGAGGAATGAACAAGAGGAGCGCGGGCGACCGAATTTCGTCAGGAATTTTATGCGTTCAGCGAATGACAAAAGTGTGAAAAATGAACGAATGGAGCGCGGGCGTCGAATTTCGTCAGGAATTTTGTGCGTTCAGCGAATGACAAAAGCATGACGGACGGATTTATGGAGTTTATGGGCAATCGGCATCTTGTTACGGGGATTGTCGGGTTGGTTCTTGCGCAAATTTTGAAAATTCCTTATGATTTGTGGCGCACAAAAACGTTTTCCCTTACAATGCTTACAAGCACGGGCGGAATGCCCAGCTCGCACAGCGCGTTTGTTGTTTCGATTATGCTTAGCATCGGGTTTCACGAGGGCTTCGGTACGCCGATTTTTGCTGTTGCCGCCGCGCTTGCAATGGTTGTTATGCATGATGCCGCGGGGGTTCGTCGTGCGGCGGGGCTTCACGCCGAGGCTTTGAATTTTTTATTTGAAAAGCTGCAAAAGCACGGCATTAAGCCGAATTATGAACTGAAAGAAATGCTGGGGCATCAGCCGCTTGAGGTGCTTGGCGGCGCGATTTTGGGTATAATTGTTTCGGTTACGGCACTGCATTTTTTTCCGATTCTTTAAAACCGCGGGGCTCTGCCCCGCACCCCGGAAACTTTTGAAAAAGTTTCATCAAAACTTTAAAATTTGCACTTTGCTTAGCAACGTGCAAATTTCAAAGTTTGGGTCAAGCCTTTTCAAAGGCTTGCGGGGGTTCGGGGGCCGCGCTCCCGAGAACTTGATGCCAAGGGGCTGAATAAATGAACAAGGCACTACGGCGGCTTGGCGTGAACGGGCTTGAGCAGCTCGCCGGCGAAATCCGCGAATTTTTAATAAAGAGCATCTCCGATACGGGCGGGCATTTGGCGTCAAATTTGGGCGTTGTCGAACTTACGCTTGCGCTTCACGCCGTTTTTACTACGCCCGAGGATAAAATCGTGTGGGATGTCGGGCATCAGGCATATGTACATAAAATTTTAACGGGTCGCAGGGCGCGATTTTCGACGCTTCGAAAAATGGACGGATTAAGCGGCTTTCCCAAACCCTGCGAAAGCGAACACGACGCCTTCGGCACGGGACACAGCTCGACGGCGATTTCCGCCGCGCTGGGGCTTGCGCTTGCGCGGGATTTTAATGAGGAGAAGGGCAAGGTTATCGCGGTGGTCGGCGATGGGTCAATTACCGGCGGGCTTGCGTACGAGGGGCTGAATAATGCGGGGCGCGCCAATACGGATTTGCTCGTGGTTTTGAACGATAACGGGATGTCGATTAGCAAAAATGTTGGCGCGGTTGCGCGGCATTTGAACCATTTGCGAACCGCGCCGGGCTATCTCGGCGCGAAAAAGGATGTCCGCTCGACGCTGGATAAATTGCCGGTTTGGGGCGAGCGGATTACGCGGGGCATCGAGGCGACGAAGGGGCTTATAAAATATGCGGTTCTGCCCGGCGTAATTTTTGAGGAAATGGGGTTCAAATACGTCGGGCCGATTGACGGGCATGATATTCCCGAGCTGATTCTCGCGCTTAGGCGAGTGCGGCGGATTAAGGGGCCTGTGCTTCTGCATGTTTTAACAACTAAGGGCAAGGGCTATAATATTGCGGAAAAAGCTCCGTGGGGGTATCACGGCGTGGGGAAATTCGACGTCGAAACCGGCGAGCCTGCGAAAAGCTCGCAAGCCCCGCAAGGCTTGTCCTACACGGAAATTTTTTCGAAGCATCTGTGCCGATTGGCTGTGCGGGACGAAAGAATCGTCGCGATTACCGCGGCAATGCCCGACGGAACGGGGCTTTACCCCTTCAAGGAGCGGTTCCCGTCGCGCTTTTTCGACGTGGGCATCGCGGAGGGACATGCCGTGACTTTTGCGGCGGGGCTTGCGAAGGGCGGGATGCGGCCTGTTTTCGCGGTGTATTCATCGTTCCTCCAACGGGCGTACGACCAGATTATTCACGACGTCGCGATTCAAGGTTTGCCCGTTGTTTTCGCCATTGACCACGGCGGCGCGGTCGGCGGCGACGGCGAAACCCATCAGGGCATTTACGATATGGCGTTTTTGGCGCACATCCCCGGCATGATTATTCTTGCGCCGTCAAGCGGTGCGGAGCTTAAAAAAATGCTGGAATTCGCGCTGTCGCACAATGGTCCCGTTGCCATTCGCTACCCCAAGGATTTCGCGCCCGAGGGGGACCCCGAAGAAATTTCCGACATTTTATCCGCGCAAACCTTGCAAAACGGCAAAAAAATCGCTATTGTATCCGTTGGGGCTATGCTGCCGATTGCGCGCGAGGTCGCCCGACTTCTCGTCGAAGTCGAAAGCAGTCGGCGAGTGTCACTCGCCGACTCAATTTTCTCGCCCGCGCTTTTCAACCTGCGCTGTGCAAAACCCCTCGACGAAAAGCTGATTTCGGAGCTTGCAAAATACGAATTTGTCTTTACAATCGAGGATGGCGTAAAAATCGGCGGAGTCGGGGAGCAAATTTGTCTCAGGCTTCGAGACGAATGGGCGGCGCACGGCAACGGCAATCGGAAAAAAGCGGCTGTGCCGTTTGCTTTCCCCGATGCTTTTCCCGAAACGGGAACACGAACGGAGCTGTTTGCGCGTTATAATTTAAACGCGGAAAAGATTTTCAAAAAAATAATTGAGGTGGCTGGCAATGGACAAAAATCAGGACAAAAAACGAGACAGAAAAGCGCGAAATCGTGAAATCGAACGCGCAAAAAGACAAAAAGGCCGTATCGCAAAGGGCATCATGTTTTGCCTCGTGCTTATTATCGCGGGGGCGGCGGGCTTTGCTGTTTGGAGCTGGATTGACGGGCGGACGATTATGCACGTCACGTACCAGGGCGTGCGCACACGCGTCGCCGAAAGCGATTTCCACTTCGTGACGCTTCTGAACGAACTTGAGGGCGAATGGCCGACTCCGGAAACGCACCAAGTAGCCATTGACGCACTGGTTCAAACGGAGGTGCTTTTGCAGCGCGGCGCAATGCATGGGCTTGTCGTAGATGACGAGGTTATGGAAACCCTTGAAGGCGAGGCGTCGATGCTTCGCGACCAATTGCAGTGGCACCCCACGCGGCTGAATTTTATTACGGACCGTCGCATTGCGGAAATTTGGTCGGCCGCGCCGATGTTTGAGCTTTTGATGGATGTGTATGTCGCGGATTTCGCGCTGTCGCCCGAGGAGCAGGCCGAGCTTGACGAAGAATGGCTCGAACACTACGACATGGTGCGCGACTGGCTTATCTCCCGCGAGGTGAAATACGCCGCGACCGAGGACTGGGAAGCCATGTATGCCGCCGTTTCCGCATATCAAGACGGCGAAATGGATTTTGACGAGCTGATTCGCGAGGTTTGCGATGTTTACGACGGCGAAATCCGTACGGTTGACTTTGAAGACTTCATCGATGAGTACCAAATATGGATGGGCGAGGACTGGATGGACCTCTTTGAGTACGGCGAAGGCGAAACCTCGCATGTTTTCGCCGCCGACGGCGAAATGCTGTTTATAATGCATGTCGTAAGCTCGGAGTTTGACTACGAGGCCCTCGAAGAAGAGGAAGAGCTTTTCCGCGAAAATTTCGTGCGCTTCGCACGGATGGAACTTTTTAATGAAATGGTCGAGGACTGGACGGCGGATGCAAGCGTTGAAAGAAACGAACGTGCCGTGCGTCGCGCGCTTCGCCGCTCGGAAAATAACGCGTTTATGTTTGGCGGCCCCGCGCTTGATGACGGAATGCTTGATTTCGGCGATTTTGATTTTGGCGACTTCGACTTTGGCGACGTGGATTTCGACATGGATTTGGGCGACGTGTTCGACCTTGATTTTGGCGACTTAATTTTTGAATGAGCGCGCTTATAAAAATTATTGCGAACGAAGATAAAGACCCCTGCTTTGCGTATGTAAAGGATGTTGAAGATTTTTTACGCGGCAGGGGTGTTTGCGTTGAGGTAATGTCGATTACCGAAATGGAATCCGGCTTCGAGAGCATGGGTGGAGCGGCAGACGCGTCCTCGGTGTCTGCCGCACGCCTTGCGTGCGTACTGGGCGGTGACGGAACAATGCTTCGCGTTGCGCATTACGCCGCTGTTTTTGATATCCCGATGCTTGGGATAAATTTGGGCAATTTGGGCTTTTTGACCGATGTTGACAGGGAACACGGCATCGACGCAATTGAAAAAGTTTTGGCAGGCAACTATACAACGGAAAAACGCCTGATGCTTGAGGCGGAGTTCGGCTCGGAAAAAATTGTGCCGCTGCAAGAGAGCATTGCCCTTAACGAGGTTTACCTCGGCGTTTCCGGCAAGCTGGTTGAGTATTCGCTTTATGTAAACGAACAGCGCGTGGCGACAATTCGCGCCGACGGAATCATCGTTTCCACACCGACCGGCTCGACCGCATATAACCTCGCGGCGGGCGGCCCCATTCTTATGCCGGGGGGGCAAATGATGGTTATTACGCCGGTTTGTCCCCATAGTTTGAGTGCGCGACCGTGGGTGGTTGACGCAACGGATACGGTGCGCGTTGTCGCAAAACAGGAGTCGCAGGTTGTCATCGACGGCGATTTTCGCGGCGGAATTCCCGCAGGCGAAAGCGTTTTTATTAAAAAATCGGGGTATCAGGCGACGATTATGCGCACGACGAGTGTTAATTTTTATAAAACCTTGGAGCGGAAGAAGAAGCTGGTTTAAAATGCGGGGGGAAGCGTACATAAACGAGAGGTGAATGTCTCATGCATAAAAATTACGAGCTTAGGATTTACGACACGCCGCTTCTGGCGTTCGAACTTGCGGGCGGTGGCGAACTTGGTGGCTATTCCGTTGAAATAACCAAAATCGAGGAGTCGCGAAAACTTTTACCGCTTGATTTGGAACTTACGAACGAAGGGGTATTAAAATGGCTGGGGCGGCGCGTTATTCCTAAAAACCGAGCGTTTGTCGAAGAAATTTTGCGTACATTCGGGCTGACCTCGGGCGACACTAAGGGCATCATTGATGTATGTAAAGGGCTTTCGCTTAACGATAGCTATTGGATTGTGCCTGAAGGATTCGATGGGAAATTTTCGGAGTTTAATCTTTATGAAAACAGATTTTCGGAGATTTTGTCCCTCGTCGCATACACCGGCGTAACCCAAAGCGACGCGGCGTTTTCAACCTCGCCGGAACTCACAACGGACGGAATGTTGCCAAAAGCGTGGAGGTTTATCGAGGGCGAGGGCATTTTTCTTTTTAAAGGCGCGACCTCGGGGTTTGCAAATACCGGGAAAGAGCCGTATTGCGAGTTTTACGCAAGTCAAGTTGCGGAGGCGATGAAGCTGGACGCTGTGCGATACGACCTCGAAAACTGGAAGGGGCTTTTGGCGTCAAAATGCAAGCTGTTTACCGACGTAAACACTGCGTTTATACCGATTGGCCGCCTTGTAAAATCCGGAGGAATAAGCGCGGTTGTGAAATTTTACGACGAGCGGGGCAAAATTTTTGCCGACGCCGTCCGCGATATGCTTGTTTTCGACGCGCTTGTTTATAATGAGGACAGACATTTCGGCAATTTTGGCGTGCTTCGCGATAATCACACCGGGGAAATTACCGCACCCGCGCCGATTTTCGATAACGGACTCTCCATGTTCGCGCTGGCAATGAAGGACGATTACGAAAATTTGGACGAATACGCAAAATCGCGACTCCCTGCGTATCCAAACACTACCTTCGACGGTATCTGTAAAGCATATATAACCGCGCGGCAAACCGAAAAGCTGCGAAAAATGTTGCACTTTTCATTCCGACCACACCCGAAAATAAATCTGCCTGATGCGCATGTTGCCGCAATGGAGAAACATCTTCGCAAAAGAGCGACGCAACTGCTTGCACTGTAAAAATCGAGTCGGCGAGTGACACTCGCCGACTCGATTTTTTTGGCGCGCATTGGGCACCGGGGACATGTGTCGGCGGCGACGCATTCTCTCGAAGCCGGGAACAGTTTCCCGGCGTATAAAATAGCGCGCAAAGACCGACCGCATTACATAAACGATTTTTTTATTGCGCCGCTACAAAAATCATGTTACGATTAGCTTGAAAAAGTTTACATAAAACAGAGGGGGTTTTTCCATGAAAAAGAACATGAAAAAGAATTTTCACGAACTTATTCACAAGCTCACATGCTTCATGCTGTGCTTCGCAATAGCACTCCCTATTTTCGTGACCCGGGCCGACGCGGGGGCAGCAGCCCCGGAAGGCGGCGCAGGCGGAAGCGGCCCCGGCTTTATCACCGCACCAAATGCAGCCGACGCGGAAGCGGGATATGTATCATTCGAGGCGTTTTCCGTCACAACGCCTGCGCCACCGGGTTTTGCGAATTGGATGGCGTATGTTAACTCGCGGCGTTCCGCCATAACCTTGCCGAATCGACGTCTCACCGTGGACGAAAGAAACGATTGGATTGCGGAATATCACGCGCTGGGTGGGTTGACCGCGTTTGAAGTTGAAACGATACGCCTTGTGAATGAGGTGCGCCTTGAACGTGGGCTTAATGAGCTGGCGGTTGATATGCTTTTGGCGTACTCCGCTCGTTTTTACAGCCAAACCAAGGCGAATTTGAACACCGGCGGCGGACATTTCAGAGGACCCTACGGCGGTTCGTGGCGCACAATAATGGCGTTCGGCGACGGGCATCAAATATGGCTGCGAGGCGGAAACGGCGCAGGGGGACAGGTGACGCCGTGGGAGCTTGTAAACGGCAGACACGGCTGGATGAACTCGCGGGGTCACAGGAATAATATATTGCGCCCGCAATTTACGCGCATCGGCGCGGGTTCGCACATTGGCGGACGATGGGGCGTTATGCACTACAAGCCGATGTGTTCCGGCGAGCCGGTAACCCCGTTGCCCTACGACGATGTCGCTGTACATTTGGACTATCACGCCCTTTTGTGGAATCGCATAAGACTTGTAAACACCGACCAAAATCATGTAATCGGTAAACTCGACCTGCCGACAAGCGGCGTGAACGGCACGACTATTACGTGGTCATCATCCAGCCCCGCCGCAATAAGCATGGACGGCACGGTAACGCGCGGCGCGGCCGACGAAACCGTTGTCCTGACCGCAACCGTAAGCAGGGGGGCGGAAAGCAGAACGCGTGAAATCACCGTTACCGTGGCCGCGCAAACAACATGCACAATCGTATCGGCAACGAATCATCCCTACGCCTTTATAAATCTAACAGCCGAGACAATCCACGTTCCTTTTACAATAACGGAATTCAGCACAAACGGCGGGCAAAGATGGCGAAGAGGCGCACTCCCCCGCAATACCGCCTCAATGTTTAACCGCGGGTTGCATCTTTCAGTCCAAGGCTTCGCACCCGGCGGAGTGTTGACGGAAATAAATTTCCCCGCAATTAACCCCCGCCCCCGCACCAACACCGAACGACTGCGCCCGTGGTACAGCGCGGATACATGGACGCTTCGCGCAAGGCCGACAAGCGATAACAGCCTCGCGAGTCCGCCTGCCGCGCCCGCAGTTTCATACGAATGGGTGCATGGGAACCCGGCAAACGGTCGCATTCCCGTCAACCCGCAATGGGAGCTTTTGCCCGACGGATTTTCCTTCGACATAACGCCTCCGCTTGAAAGAGGCGTGCGAAACACGCATTTTTTCCGTAACGCGCCCATCGCCGAAAACGGCGAATACACCCCCGCAAGCAGACATTTTCGCATCCGTCCCGCCGCGTTCCGAAGGCCGCTTCGCCTCGCGGTAAATTACAACACAGAAACCATCCGCACAAGAATCGGGCAGGAATACTCCGTTGACGGCGGAATAACATGGCTTCCCTCCCCCACCGAAGTCGTAAATTACAGAACGCGCGCCGTTCCGCTTGACGTTTCGCAGGAGATATCCTCCGGCACCGCGATATATCTTCGCGTCGAAACAAACGGCAGGCGCACCCGAACCGACGCACAAATAATAAATCCGCAACCCCGCGCGGAAATTGCCGCGCCGATAGCACTGCCCGTCGCAAGCGGCAGAATTGACACACAAGCCCTGCGTCCCTACAGCGCGCTAATCGACGGACGCTGGCGAACCGTCCCGCGCATAACCGCCGCACACGTGACAGACGGCGTCGCAACGCTTGAAATCCGCCTAAACCCAACGGCACGAAGAAACTCACACGCCCCCGGCGGCTGGACCGGTGCCGCCGCAAGCGAACCGGGAACCCTGACGGCACACTGGGGCGTTATCGGCACAAACAGCCGCGGCAACATCTACGGCGTAACCGAAGCATGGATAACCCCGGCAGGGGTAAGCGCGCCAAGCGCGCAGTGAGTGCCGAGGGCATGTGTCGGAGGCGGCGCATTCCCTCGAAGCCGGTAGCAGTTTATCGGCGCAAAAAAAAGAGTCGGCGAGTGTCACTCGCCGACTCTTTTTTTATGGGAGAGGAAACTGTTCCCGGCTTCAAGGGAATTACTCTTTAGAGATTCGCTTCATCCGAAATAATCGCGTCATTTCCGCGCCTGCATTTTTGACAGCATTTTATCCCGTCAATGTATCAACAGGCTCCCGATTTATCCATGCTTAACAACGAAATAAATGCTTGGTGTGTTCATCAAAACAGCATTCACTCACCGATAAACCGGCAATTCACTACCGATAATGCGAGAATTTATGAAGGGACCGTCAACATGGCCACTACTCCCCAATCCCCGTCCAATACGCCTCCTGCTCTGCCGTAAGAACGTCCAGCCCAAGCCCCATCGCCTTCGCCTTCATTACGGCGATTTCGCGGTCGACTTCTACGGGGATTGAATACAGCGCGGGTTTGAGCGATTTGCCGTTTTTCGCGATATGAAGCGCGCCCATGGCTTGAAGCGCGAAGCTCATGTCCATGATATCGGCGGGGTGGCCGTTGCCGGCTACAATGTTTACGAGCTTGCCGTCGGCGAGGACGTTTAAAACGCGGCCGTCTTTCAGGTGATAGCCCTCGATAAAGGGGCGGCGTTCTTCCACTTTTGCGGACATTCCGCGGAGGTCTTCCTTGTTAAATTCTACGTCGAAATGCCCGGCGTTTGCCAAAAAGGCGTTGTTGCGCATGACTTCGTAGTGCCGCGCGGTTATGACGTCTTTGTTGCCCGTTACGGTTACGAAAAATTCGCCGATTCGCGCGGCGTCGTCCATTTTCATTACGCGAAAACCGTCCATTACTGCCTCCATCGCGCGCCACGGATTTATTTCCGTCACGATAACCCGCGCGCCAAGCCCTTTCGCGCGCATCGCAACGCCCTTGCCGCAGAATCCGTAGCCCGCAACGACAACGTCGCGTCCCGTTAACATCACGTTTGTCGTGTACATAATCGAGTCCCAAACACTCTGTCCCGTGCCGTGGACATTGTCGAAAAGGTGCTTGGAATCCGCGTCATTTACCGCCATCATCGGGAATTTCAACGAACCCTCGCGCTCGCGCGCTTTGAGGCGATTTATGCCCGTCGTGGTTTCCTCGCAGCCCCCAAGCAGATTTTCGCCAAATGCCGCGCATTCGCCGTGAAGCAGGCTCATAAAATCGCCGCCGTCGTCGATTACAATGTGCGGCTTAAATTCAAGCGTTTTTTTCATGTGCGACCAATATTCTTCCTCGGTCGCGCCGTGCCACGCGTAGACTTTATACCCCTGCGACGCAAGCCCCGCGCAGATATCGTCCTTCGTGGACAGCGTGTTGCTTCCCGTTGCGGCAACATCCGCGCCGCCCGCCGCCAAAACCTGCGCCAAATACGCCGTTTTCGCCTCCAAATGCACGCTTACGGAAATGCGCATTCCCGCAAAAGGCTTGTCCTTTTTGAATCGCTCCTCGATTTGCCGCAAAACGGGCATGAATTCCTTTACCCATTCGATTTTTTTAACACCTGCCGCCGCCAGGGACGGGTCGCGAATTATACTCATTGTTTGCCTCCAAAATGTTTTTTTAGGGATAGGGAGATGCTTTCGGAAGTTGCTTCCGGAAACTGCTTCCGGAAACTGCTTCCGGCTTCGAGGGAACGCGTCGCTGCCGACATGTGTCCTCGGTGTCCATCGCGCGCTTGGCGCGCTTTTATTGTAATTCATGCGACAATTTAAGGCAACGCGAACATGTTTTCGGGACAAGTTCGAAACGGGTTCGAAGTGAGTCGGCGAGTGACACTCGCCGACTCACTTTTGAAATTTTTCCAAAACCATGACATAATCGACGCATGAAAAAGCCCGAATTGCTTGCCCCGTGCGGGAATATGAAAACATTGAAAGCGGCGATTTCTGCGGGTGCGGACGCGGTTTATTTTGGTGCGCACAGGTTTTCGGCGCGGGCGTTTGCCGGGAATTTTGAGGGCGACGAGTTAACACGCGCGATTGAATATGCCGCGGGTATGGGCGTAAAAACATATTTGGCGATAAACACGCTGATTACCGACCGCGAAATGGAGGCCGCCCTCGAAATTGCGACACAGGCGCACCGCGCGGGCGCGACGGCATTTATCGTGCAGGATTTAGGGCTTGCCGCAAACATAATGCACCGTCTGCCCGATGCCGTTTTGCACGCAAGCACACAAATGACGGCAACGACCGCAGAAGACGTAAACGCGCTGAAAAATTTCGGCTTCAGGCGGGTCGTTCTCGCGCGGGAGCTTTCGCGCAACGAGATTCGAGAAATCGCCAAAAGCACAGACGCAGAGCTTGAAATTTTTGTGCATGGTGCGTTGTGTTCCTCGTACTCGGGCCAGTGTTTGATGAGCAGTTTCATCGGCGGGCGCAGTGCCAATCGCGGAAAATGCGCCGCCCCCTGCCGCCTACCATACCGCCGCCGCGCCCGCGCCAAGCGCGGTGTGGGAACCGGGGACGCGTGTCACGGGCGGCACATGCTCTCGAAGCCGGATGCGCTGTTAAGTTTAAAAGATGCCCGCGCCAAGCGCGGTGTGGGAACCGGGGACGCGTGTTATGTGCGGCACATGCTCTCGAAGCCGGATGCGCTGTTAAGTTTAAAAGATGCCCGCGCCAAGCGCGGAGTGGGAACCGGGGACGCGTGTTATGGGCGGCACATGCTCTCGAAGCCGGATACAAAGCCGGACACCCTGTTAAGCCTGAAAGATTTATGCCTAATCGACCATGTAGGCGAGCTTTCCGAAATGGGCGTTGCCGCATTAAAAATCGAGGGACGCATGAAGGGCGAGGACTACGTAAGCGCGGTTGTTTCGGCATATCGCGCGGTTCTTGACGGAGCAAATTTATCGGAAACGCAGCGTGCAAAGATGCTAAACGTATTCAATCGCGGCGGATACACCGACGGATATTTTACAGGAAGCGGCGCGGAGTTCACGGAAGGGCTGAAAAATCCTTATGGAAACGGGCGCGAAAAGAAACCCGGCAAGAAACGCGAAAAAAAGCGCGGAAAGGAGCGCGAAAATGTCGATTAAATTCATCGCGACTTGCCTAACCCGCGCGCAACTGCAAATCTGCGCCGAAATGGGCATTGAAGTCGCGCAAAACTACGCGCACTCCTACGGGGAAATCACGCAGGGATGCACAACCGATTTTTCAATACACTGCTTTAATTCCGCAACGCTTGAAGCCCTGAAAAAACTGGGCGCACACCGCGCCACGCTTCACCCCGAATTAAATCTGGCACAAATCCGCGACATAAAAAAATGCATCGACACCGAAGCCGTAATCTACGGAAAACTCCCCCTAATGCGCGCCAAGCGCGCAGTGGACACCGAAGACACGTGTAGAAATCGACACATTCCCTCGAAGCCGGATGCAGTTTCCTCGCCCACAAAAAAGCGCGCCGACCCCGCCGAATTAATCGACAGAACCGGCGCGCATTTTCCAATACACGGCAACAAAATATACAATTCCGTCCCAATTTTCATGGCGGACAAGTTAAACGAAGCAGAAAAATCCGGCATAACCCACGGCCGCCTGATTTTCACCACCGAAAACGCCGACGACACCCGCGCAATAATCAAAGCATACATGCACCGCAAGGCACTGGAAATCGACTTTACACGCGGAAAGTTTTACGCAAAAGCCCTACTTTAAAATATCGGAATGTGTACCGGTCTCAAACAAGTATTGCTTCAACACGATAATCGCAAATAGAGGAAAAATTTTTCGACCGCTTGACAACGAATCAATGTTCGGCTATGGTGTGCGTAAGTTGAGAGGCGACACCTTCTAACGCCGTCTTTGGCAAGCGTCCCTATGCGACAAACGGTAGCCCCGTCCCTGCGTAATAAACGCCACTGACTCATTTTTTCCGAATCGTTTTTTTGCGCGATTTTGAAAAATTTTGCGCAAAAAAAGAAGGTGCAGCGGCACCTTCAAAGTAAAACTTTGGATTCGTTGCCTACAGCACCTCCTTCAAAAAAATCCCCGTAAACGATTCCTTGCATTTCGCAACCTGTTCCGGGGTGCCGCAAACAACGATTTGCCCGCCTGCTCCGCCGCCTTCGGGGCCGAGGTCGATGATATAATCCGCGGTTTTGATTATGTCCAAATTGTGTTCGATAACGACTACGGTGTTGCCGCCGTCCGTCAGCTGTTGCAAAATGCCGATTAGCTTGTGGACGTCGGCGGCGTGCAGGCCGGTTGTCGGTTCATCCAGGACGTACAGGGTTTTTCCGGTGGAGCGGCGCGAAAGTTCGGTCGCGAGCTTGACGCGTTGGGCTTCGCCGCCGGAAAGGGTCGTCGAGGACTGGCCCAGCTTGATGTACGTCAGGCCCACGTCGCAAAGTGTTTGTAATTTATCCCGCAGGCGCGGCAGATTTTCGAAAAATTCCAGCGCGGTTTCGATGGTCATATCGAGGACATCGGCGATGGATTTGCCCTTGAATTTGACCTCGAGCGTCTCGCGATTATATCGTTTTCCCGCGCAAACTTCGCAGGGTACATAAACATCGGGCAGGAAATGCATCTCGATTTTCAGGATGCCGTCGCCCGCGCAGGCCTCGCACCGCCCGCCTTTTACATTGAAGCTGAACCGCCCTTTTTGGTAGCCGCGCACTTTTGCCTCCGGCACTTGCGAAAAAACGTCGCGCACAAGGTCGAAAAGCCCGGTATACGTCGCGGGATTACTGCGCGGCGTGCGGCCTATTGGGCTTTGGTCGATGTTGATAATTTTGTCGAGATTCTCGAGCCCGCGAATGTCCTTGTGTCGCCCGGGCTTGATTCTCGCGCGGTTTAAATCGCGGGCAAGTCGCTTGTACAAAATTTCGTTCACGAGCGACGATTTTCCGCTGCCGCTCACGCCCGTCACGCACGTAAAAAGCCCGACGGGGATATCCACGCTTATTTCGCGCAAATTATTTTCCGCCGCGCCCGAAATTTTAAGCAGTCTCTTTTTGTCCAATTTTCGGCGTTTTGCGGGCGTTTCGATTTTCAGCGCGCCCGTCAAATACTGCCCCGTGATGCTTTCCGGGCATTTCAATAAATCCCGAACGTCCCCCGCGAAAACAATTTCGCCGCCGTGTACGCCCGCGCCCGGCCCTATGTCTACGATAAAATCCGACGCAAACATCGTATCGGTGTCGTGTTCGACGACGATTAGTGTGTTGCCGATGTCGGTTAAGTGACGCAGGGTTTTCAGAAGGCGCGCGTTATCGCGTTGGTGCAAGCCAATGGACGGCTCGTCCAAAATATAAACCACGCCGACGAGGCCGCTGCCGATTTGCGTCGCAAGCCGAATCCGCTGTGCCTCGCCGCCCGAAAGCGACCCCGCCGACCGCGCAAGCGTCAAATAATCCAGCCCCACGTCCATCAAAAACCCCGTCCGTGCGTGGATTTCCTTCAAAATCGGCTTTGCGATAATCTCCTGCGCGGTTGAAAAATTCAGCGCGTCAAAAAACGCCCGTGCGTCCCCGATTGTCATATCCGTAACCGCGGAAATCGATTCGCCGCCGATTGTAACCGCCAAAATTTCAGGCTTCAGCCGTTTGCCCCCGCATGTCGGGCAGGCGATGCTGGTCATAAAATTTTCATAATCCTGCCGCGAGGTGTACGACGAAGTTTCGTTAAACCGCCGCCACAAATTATTTGTGATGCCCTCGAATTCGTGATGATAATTGCGTTCGTTGCCGTCGAAACCGATGAATGTAATCGGCATTTTTTTGCGCACGTCGGGGCCGTTCATTATTAAGTCGCGGATATCGTCGGATAATTTTTCATACGGCAGGTCCAGCGAAAAGCCGTATTCCTCGGAAAGTGCCTCGAAAATCGCGTGTCCCCAGCTTCCGTCGGATTTTATCGCATTCCAGCCCGGCGCGGCAATCGCGCCCTCGCTGATGCTTAGCGCGGGGTTCGGCACAACGAGCTCGGGGTCGAAAATCAGCTTGACGCCGAGGCCCGCGCAGTCCCCGCACGCTCCCGACGGGTTGTTAAACGAAAACATTCGCGGCTCAAGCTCCGGCAGTGAAACGCCGCAGTCGGCGCAGGAAAAATGCGCGGAGTACATAACGTCGTCGGAATTTTCGGCTGAAACCTTGGGGGCATCGCCCCCAACATTCCCGCGAGGGGACGCGTCCCCTCGGCCCCTGTCATTGTTGACGACCAGCAAGCCGCCGGTTAGGGCCATTGCGGATTCTATGGATTCCGACAGGCGTTTTTGGATTCCCTCGCGGACTACGAGGCGGTCGATTACGATTTCTATGGTGTGCTTCTTCTTTTTGTCCAGCGAAATTTCCTCGGCGAGGTCGAAAACTTCGCCGTCGATTCTCGCGCGGACGTAGCCGTTTTTTCGGGCGTCGTCCAGGAGGCGGGCGTGTTCGCCTTTTCTTGCGCGGACTACGGGCGCGAGAATTTGCAGGCGTGTTTTTTCCGGCAGAAGCAGGATTTGGTCAACGATTTGGTCGACGGTCTGTTTCTCGACGACTTTTCCGCAAACGGGACAATGCGGCACGCCGACCCGCGCATAAAGCAGGCGAAGATAGTCATAAATTTCCGTCACCGTACCAACCGTCGAGCGCGGGTTTTGGCTCGTGGTTTTCTGGTCAATCGAAATTGCGGGCGAAAGCCCCTCGATAAAGTCCACATCGGGCTTTTCCATCTGCCCCAAAAACTGCCGCGCGTAGGCAGAAAGCGACTCGACATAACGCCGCTGACCCTCCGCGTAAATCGTGTCAAAAGCCAGCGATGTTTTGCCCGAGCCGCTTAGCCCCGTAAAAACAACAAATTTATCGCGCGGGATTTCAAGCGAAATGTCCTTCAGGTTATTGCCCCGCGCACCCTTGATTTTTATTTTCTTGTCCATTAATTTCGGGCCTCCTCAACTTTACGAGTTTACAACATTTTTCGCGGAAGCGCAAACAATTGTTCCCGTTTACATATACCGCAAAAAAATGTTAGAATGCACTCGTCTGAAATGTTCGGTTAACTCAGCTGGTAGAGTGCCACCTTGACGTGGTGGAAGTCTGGGGTTCGAGTCCCTAACCGAACAGATTGAGCGCGCCAAGCGCGCGATGGGCACCGGGGGCATGTGTCGGCGGCGGCGCGTTCTCTCGAAGCCGGAAGCGGTTCCATAAAAAAAGAGTTGGCGAGTAACCTCGCCGACTCTTTTTTTCGTGGGCTGGGGAATTGCTCCCGGCTTCGAGGGAATGCGTCGCCGCCGACATGTGTCCCCGGTTCCCACCGCGCGCT
Source organism: Defluviitaleaceae bacterium (assembly GCA_009786975.1). Classification (GTDB taxonomy): domain Bacteria; phylum Bacillota; class Clostridia; order Lachnospirales; family WQUN01; genus WQVC01. Next base: position 4,415 of record WRGX01000198.1, on the reverse strand, counting down.
TGGCGCGCTTTTCCGCTTAGGAATATTTAGGCAACCAATTCCCATGCGCTTCAATAAGTTCGTCAACCATGGCATGAATATCATCCAGCGAAAGCTCCGCCGCGGTAAGCGGGTCGAGCATTGCGGCGTGGTAGATGTGTTCTTTTTTTTGCGTAACAGCGGCCTCGATTGCGCATAAATGCACGTTAATGTGGGTCATGTTCATTGCGGCAAGCTGGACGGGCAGACGTCCCACGGCGCAGGGGTTTATGCCAAAATTGTCCACCATGCAGGGAACTTCGACGCAGGCGTCGGGCGGCAAGTTTTCGATTAATGCCCGATTCATCACATTTCCGCCGATTTTATACGGCACGCCCGTTACGAGTGCCTCCATTATATAGGAAGCGTATTCGCCCGAGCGCGTGTGCGGGGCGGCCTTGGCGGACACGGAAAGCTCTGCGTATTCCTTCGCCCAGTTTTCGATTTGCTCGACGCAACGGCGGGGGTACTCGTCAAGCGGAATTTTAAATTTCTCAATCAGTTCGGGATAACGCGATTTTATATACCACGGATTGTACTCCGCATTGTGTTCGCTGGATTCTGTGCAGTAATAGCCCAGTTTGTCGATGTAATCCAGCCGCACGCGGTCCCAAAAAACTTCGTCGAATTTTTCCTTCGCGAGGCGTTTTATTTCGGGGTACAAGTCCACACCGTTTTTATCGCGAACATCCAGGAGCCACGCCATGTGATTTATCCCCGCAATAAGCTCGCGCCGGCCGTCGAGCTTGTCCTTTATGCCGAGCCAGTCGAACAAATGATACGTACAGGCCTGCACGCTGTGACACAATCCGATGGTTTTTACGCCGGTGTATCGCTGCATAAATCCGGTCAAAATGGACATAGGGTTTGTGTAATTCAAGAACCACGCGTCGGGACAAACTTCCTCCATATCGCGGGCAAAATCCGCCAAAACAGGAATCGTTCGAAGTCCGCGCATAATTCCGCCGATACCGAGGGTGTCCGCAATTGTTTGACGCAAACCGTATTTTTTTGGCACTTCGAAGTCGATAATTGTACACGGGTCGTACAGCCCGACTTGAATCGTATTAACAACAAAATCCGCGCCGCGAAGCGCGTTTTTGCGATTCTCCACGCCCAAATAGCCCGTAATTTTCGCCCGTCCGCCAAGGCCTTCGCAAATCGCGCGGATGATTACTTCGCTTTCCTTGAGCCTTTGCCCGTCGATGTCATACAGCGCGATTTCGCAGTCGCCAAGCGCGTCCGTCGCCATGCAGTCCCCCAAAATGTTTCGCGCAAAAACCGTGCTTCCCGCACCTAAGTAAGTTATTTTTGGCATTTTTGAGCCACCCCTTTCGTGGGGTTATGATATCATATTTTTTCCGTGTCATACGAGGAAACGTATCAAAAAAAATGAGTCGGCGAGTGACACTCGCCGACTCGTTTTTTTTTGAACGCAAATCGCTACCGGCTTCGAGGGAACGCGTCGCCCGCGACATATGCCCCCGGTTCCCAATCCGCGCTTGGCGCGGCTCCCGGCTTCGAGGGAACGCGCCGCCCGCGACATATGCCCTCGGTTCCCAATCCGCGCTTGGCGCGGGCTTGCCAGTCTCCGCATAATTGCATTATACTTGCGGTGCAAAGGACTGATTTTCTTGCCAAAAAAACAAAAACGCACCGTCATGGATGTACCCGAAGCACATATCATCGAACAACCCATTACAAACACGCTCGAGCTGAATTACATGCCGTATGCAATGAGCGTAATCGTGTCGCGTGCGATTCCCGAAATTGACGGATTTAAGCCCGCGCATCGAAAGCTCCTGTACACAATGTACAAAATGGGGCTTCTTGGCGCGCGGCGAGTTAAATCGGCGGACATCGTGGGCCAGACCATGCGCCTTAATCCCCACGGCGACGGCGCGATTTACGAAACAATGGTACGCCTCACGCGCGGAAATGACGCGCTTATTCACCCCTTCGTCGACTCGAAGGGCAATTTCGGAAAACAGTATTCGCGGGACATGGCGTACGCCGCGTCGCGCTACACCGAGGCGAAATTGGACGAAATTTGCCGCGAAATTTTCCGCGATATCGACAAGGGCGTCGTGGATATGGTGGACAATTACAACGCGACGATGCTTGAACCCGCGCTGCTTCCGACGACTTTTCCAAACCTGCTTGTCACGCCGAATCAGGGCATTGCGGTGGGGATGGCGAGTACGGTTTGCAGTTTTAATTTGAAAGAAGTTTGCGAAACCACGATAAAATTTCTGCGAGCCAAGCGCGCTGTGGACGCCACGGGCGCAGTGAGCGAAGCGGCTCCAAAACCGAATTTTGATTACGCAAAATTAAGCAAAACCCTCCTCGCGCCCGACTTCTCAACAGGCGGCGAACTCATTTTCAACGAAGCCGAAATGACGCAAATTTACGAAACCGGGCGCGGCTCGTTTAAAGTGCGCGCGCGCTGGCGTTTTGACGCAAAAAATTCGTGCATCGAGATTTTCGAAATCCCATACACAACCACGATTGAGGCGATAATCGACAAAATCGCCGCGCTTGTTAAAGCGGGAAAAATCCGCGACATCACCGACGTGCGCGACGAAACCGACCTGAACGGCCTGAAAATCGCCATCGATATCCGCAAATCCGCCGACGCAGAACTCATCATGCAGCGGCTTTTCGCGCTAACCTCCCTTAGGGAAAGTTTCAATTGCAACTTCAATTTCCTAATCGACGGACGCCCCCGCGTCATGGGCATCGCGGAAATTTTACAGGAATGGACAACATTCCGCACGGGATGCCTCAAGCGGCAACTCGCACACGATATCGCGAAAAAGTCGGAAAAGCTCCACCTCTTGGAAGGGCTCGCGAAAATCATCCTCGACATCGACAAGGCAATTAAAATAATCCGCGAAACCCCAAAAGAGTCCGAAGTTATCGCGAATTTAATGAAGGGATTCGCAATCACGCAGGCGCAGGCGGAGTTTATCGCGGAAATAAAACTGCGGCATTTGAACCGCGAATATTTGCAAAATCGCATCGACGAGCGTGAGGATTTGAAAAAAGAACTCGCGGAACTAAACGAAACCCACGGCTCCGACGAAAAAATCCGCGATTTAATCGCCGCGCAACTCAAAGAAGTCGCAAAAAAATACGGCGCACCCCGCCGCACAGAAATCGTCGCCGCCGAAGAAGCCCCCGCCCCCCCCGAAGAATCCTTCATCGACGACTACAATTTGAAATTATTCCTGACCGCGCAAAACTACTTAAAAAAAATCTCCCTGGTATCACTTCGTTCCGCCGACGCGCAATACCTCAAGGACGACGACACGGTTTTGCAAGAAATCGAGGCAACAAACCGCGACGAACTCCTGCTTTTCACCGACAAATCCAATGTCTACAAAGCGAAAATTTACGACTTGCCGGACTGTAAAGCGTCGTCCCTCGGCGAATTTCTGACAAATCTGCTTGGCATGGACTCGGGCGAGCGCGTGATTTACCTCGCAATCGCCGGGGATTACGGCGGTTTCATGCTGTTCGGCTTCGCAAACGGCAAGGTCGCAAAAGTCCAATTTAACGCCTATGCAACAAAAACCAACCGCAAAAAATTGGTCAACGCCTACTCCGCCAAATCCCCCATAATCTCCATGTACCACGTAACCGACGAACTCGACCTCTACCTCCAACGCGGCACAGACAAGGCCATGGTGATAAATTCCGCCTTGGTCCCGCTAAATTCCTCCAAAGGCTCGGGCGGCGTAGCCGTATTTTCCCTGCGCAAAAACACACAGCTCTCGATAATGCGCCCGGCAGAAGAATCCGACGACACCGACTATTACCGCGCCGACAAAGTCCCGACAGCAGGGCACTTTTTGCTGAAGCAGTTGCAGATTTCCTAAAATCAGTTTATCGGCCCACAAAAAAATCGAGTCGGCGAGTGACACTCGCCGACTCGATTTTTTCATGGGCTAGGAAACTGCTCCCGGCTTCGAGAGAACGTGCCGACGCCGACACGTGCCGACGGTGCCCAATGCGCGCTTGGCGCGCTTTTTTATCCAACATGAAACTGCTCACGGCTTCGAGAGAATGTGTCGCCGCGGACACGTGTCTCCGGTGTCCACTGCGCGCTTGGCGCGCTCACCGAGCATACGCAAACCAAAACCCCAGCGCAATAAACCCAATCGCAAGCAAAAACCCCCACCACGGCATCATAAACTGCAAAAACATCCCCAAGCCGACGAAGAAAAAAATCCCCCCAAGCTGTTGCCGCTTGCATCGCATATCACGCATGTTGCGCCTCCCCACCCGTCGGTCTTTAGGGAGTGATTGGAAATAAACTTTACACTTCGCGCAGGATTTTTGTCGCTAGGCGAGGAAGGTTTTGCGCCGCGTGCCTTGCGCACGCAAGCAAAATC
>WRGX01000197.1 GCA_009786975.1 Defluviitaleaceae bacterium | reverse complement strand
TACCCGTCTTTAAGCATTTTTTACTTGTTGCTTGCGACTACCGCTCGGTGGTCGCGCTTGACTTTCCATAATTCGAAGTTTGGACTGTCAAGGAAATAAACCATGTTCTCTAATGAACTTTCTTCAGTCCATATTTCATCATTATATTTCGCGTCTTTGTTGAAGAAAACAGGCTCTTGATTTGCCAAAACGTTACGTAACTCCAAAAGGCTAAGAGGTTCGCCCTGTTCGTTTGAAAGATAGGCGTTCAGTGTCGGGTCAAGCATAACCCATTTATTCATTTCTCTAATAAAAACGTGTGTAACAACATGATTATCACCATCGTATGGAGAACATGGCATAATGAACACTTGTCTCGCTTGTATCCCAATAGCAAGAAGACACTCTGCCAAAATTCTCGCTAAACCTACGCAATTTATTCCACATGAACTATCCTTGTCATAAGAGTAATTCAACAAATCCAATGCATTTTGTGGCACACTCCCCCTGTAATTGCCTTTATGATAATTATGGGCTGATACCCACTGCAATAACTTTTCCGCTTTGGAAAAATCGTTGCCATCCCCGGCAATAGCCTCTATTGGATAACTGCCTTTTAATGCCTCATATTTGTGATGGTCGTAAACGTATGAAAAATTTATATCCTTACTTCCTGATGTGGACATGGAAAACGCCTTTAACAACCCAGTATAGATATCAAATCTTTGCAATGTATCGCTCATAATTTTCCTCCTGAAATCTCTTGCCGCCTATATTGACGGCATAATCATGATAACTAACTGAAACCAATCGAAAGTAAATGCAACTACTTAACATTTCACCTTTTCGGGTATTCTTGCAGAAGCCTGTAAAATTGCGACTTTCTGCCAAACTACCAAGGCAAGGGACGGCGTTTTTCAAGAAGCCCGAACCTTTTTTCGGGAACTGAGCAAAACCAACAAAAATGGGTTGTCTGCGGAATCCTGCGCCGACGATTTGCCGACTGACAGTTGTAAAAATATGTCTGGGGCTTTTCACCAAGGCAATTAAGCAAGATACATTTCCTTTTCCAGCACATCAGCAAAATTTTGTATGTGTAACCCTAATGTGTCCTCCCACCGCTTTACTTCTTTGCTATTTTTAAGTTTGAGCGGGTTATTTCGGATTTCAAGAACCCTTCTCATAACGGATGTATCGGGGCATAAATTTTCCCCTATTGCCCATTCCCCAGCTTTTGTCTTCGCAATTATCTTATTCGTTCTAAGTGTATATAAACATCTTGCAATGTCTAAAAGCCATCCACCACCTGACTTGCCATGCTGCCTTATTGTTTCGTAGTGATTCCTTATTGCCTCAACAATTTCTGCTCTTTGTGGAAGTGAAACCAAGTGTCTGAAATCGTTGCCGCATAATCGCCTACCGTTTCCAATCAATTCTATCTTGCTGAATGGACAAAGCTCATACCTATTTGTGATTCGCTGTCCGCTTGTACCCCAATATACAACAGTATCCTCAGCATTATGCAAAAACGCATCAAGCGTTAGCATACCACCTTCAAATAATCGGAAGTATGGATTTTTTTCATGCTCTGCTTTTAAGGTTTGGCGTAAATTAACTAGTTCGTTAGCTTGTTTATCTTGTATTGCCTTATCAACGAGACAGATTATATCTATATCGCTCCACCCAAGTTTGAAGTCACCAAGTACAACAGAGCCAAACAAAAAGACAGATGGGTTATTATCACTCAAAATGCTTACTATCCTGTCCTTCATCAATTTTATACTTTGCTCCATTACATCCCTCTTTCAAAAATCTATTGCCGTCCGTCTTGACGGCACAATAGCATAAACCAACCGAAACCAATTGAAAGCAACTGTAGTTATTTAATATTTTCGTTTTTCCGCTAATCTTGCAGGAGTCCGTAAAATAGCGCATTTCACCCAAACTGCCAAGGCAAGGGACAACGGTTTTCAAGAAATCCGAACACGCGTTCTAAAATCGAGTAAAATCAAGGAGTTGCAGGTAGTTCTGTAATCGCTGTGACGACGATTTGTCGACTGACGGTTGTGGAAAGGTGTTTGGTTGCATCAAATTTGTTCCTAAATTATTCATCCAAAGATGGGCTTTCCATCACTTCGAGAATTTTATTTTTTGTCTTTTCAACTATTTCAGATTTAACTTTTCCAAAATGCTTAACAACAATGCTCTGTGACAAGGTATATATTTTATCTGCACGGATACAAGAATCAACTTTTAGTGTCCCGTCTGCCATATCATCATTGGATAGCAAAACATTATACGGTTTTGAATCAATATAAGACGTAATAGCCGCTACAATTAAATCATCTGCGACATTGTTGTAATCGTCCTTGGACAACACAAGCACAGGTCGTCTTTTCTGTGATGATAAGTCTGTGAACGGAAGGGGTACGAGTAGAATGTCACCTTGGTTATACATCGTTCCACACCTCGTCATCAATGTCATTATTCCAAAAGTCTGTACTGGATACGCTCAAGGCTTCTAAATCTTTGTATACCCCGTTTTCTTCACGTTTCTTGATAAATAAAATGAAGTTGGCGACTTCGAGTAATAATGACGTTGGCAGGGTCTCTACCAGATTATGAACCGATTGTTTTGCTACTGCTTGCATGGGAATCCTCCTTTATTTTGAAAGAACTGCTAACTTTTATATGAAATATCTAAGCCACACTTCTCATAAATTTCTAATATTACAGCCTGCTTGCCATTGATATAATTGTCAATATCGTGAGGGAATTTTTTTGCCATTTCAATTTTTATTTTACTGTATTTTTCGCAATCATCAGGATGTAGCCTTAGATAATCTCGAAAGGTAACGTGTCTATTATGCTCCAATGAATCCTTTGGGCAAACATACAGATGATGTTCCATAAGATGTGGTTTATCAACGTATTTAAAAGCGTCCCTGTCACGGATTCCCAAATCTCCCACATGAGTATAGTTGATTTTCTCTAATCCTTGAACGATAGTCGGCAACATATCTTTGCTATCAATTACAATGTTTATATCAATTATCGGCTTTGCATATAAGCCCTTTACAGATGTACTTCCAACGTGTTCTATGGATATTATCATGTCGCCTAAAATTGGTAATATCTCATTCATAATTTTTTCAAATTCAGCTACCCATATCTCATCATATGGAACGACAATAATATTACGCATTAAAATACATCTCCTCTATAGCGAACAATGCCTTGCCGCCTAAATTGTCGGCATAGTAAAACGCTCTAACCGCATCTAACTACAACTAACAGACTCTAACTGAAATTATCGCTTTTCAGTCAATCCTACAGAAGTCCGTAAAATAGCGCATTTTCCCCAAACTGCCAAGGCAATAGCCACCGTTTTTCAAGAAGCCCGAGCATCCGCTCGATGATTAAATGGAATCAAGGCGTTACGGGTTGTCTGCGGATTTTCATGCCGACGAACTGCCGACTGACGGTTGCAGTTAATTTACAGTTACGCCGCCACACTTGAATATTGAACAACCGCAATTTCAGAAATGGAGTTCTTCAACGTATCAACTATTTGCTCAAGGCGTTCTCCAACAGCTAAATCAAATGTAACCTCACCGCATTGTGTGCATTTATAGCATGGAACGCCCCTAACAATTACAATTCACGAGCCTAAATCAGTAATATCAATAGTCAAATCATTTTCTTTTTTACCCTTGCAGAAGAAACAAGTCATATTTAATCAACTGCCTTTCTTGTTTTATAGTCCGATTCCCAAAGTGTAAGAACTGGAAAGTACGTTGTAATCATCACAAGTTTTGCATCATCCATACCTACAGCAATATGAAGCGGTTTATTATCACGAGTATACCCAAGAATCAAAACACTTGGGATTGAATACTTTCAATATCGTACATTTTTACTATCTCCCGTCCCGTAGATGTATCATAAACTGTAAAGCCGTATTTTGTTAAATAATCAGACATATAGCGACTCGACTATCATTATGTTTTTCAATCAAAACATTTCCATTCGTTAGGGTAGGATTTATTAACACGCACATTTTTGCTACTGTGAAAATCCAGTCGGCGAGTGACACTCGCCGACTCGTTTTTTTTCAAAAAAATAATAACACATTTTCTTGCCCAAAAATGTAAACCACGCTACAATTGAAAAAAATTCTCGAAAGGAACCTTGCAATGCTTGAAGAACGATTCTTTCGCCTGAAAAATCCGGAAATTTTCAATGATTCGGCGGATTTAACGCGGGCAAAAATTTTTGAAAAAGACCAAATAATTTACAGCCAAGGCGACGACGGCGAGTTAATTTATTTTTTAAAAAGCGGCAAGGTGCAAATTTACGTTGGCTCGGCGGGGGGCGCGGAAAAAATTTTGGCGGTGTTCTCCGGCGGCGGGCTTTTTGGCAAATCCGCTTTTTTCGAAAAAATGCCCCGAGCCACGTCGGCTCGCGCATTGAAAAAATCCGAAATAGTCCCAATTGACAAAAACATGCTTGCGGAAATCATAAAAAAAGAACCGCAATTTGCCCTCGATATGCTCGAGTATCTTTCAAAAACAATTCGCGTGTTCTCAAATCAAATCGAAAATATTTCCTTCCTTCAAGCCGACAAACGCGTCGCAATGTTTTTGCTCGACAACGCGCAAAACGGGCGCAATGAGCGAATCGAACGCCTCCCGCGCCACAGCCGCGTCCAAGCCACGCACGACGAAATTGCCGCAACAATCGGCGCGTCTCGCGTAACCGTAAGCAAAATTTTAAGACGCTTCGCACGCGACGGTCTGATTGAAACAAAATATCGCGAAATAAAAATCATCGACCCCGCCGCGCTCAGGCGCGAATCAAGTGCCGATGCGCGTTAAATGCGCGTTAAATCCGCTATCATCCCCGCACCAACGCGGTGAAATATTCAATTATCTCCAAAATTTCCGCACAAGGCTCAACGTCTTCAATGCACAAAAGCCGCCCGTAAAATTCAAACAAAATCCACTCGCCATCAATTTCGGCGAAATACAAATCGAGTTGCCCCAAATAATGATAACGCTCGCCGCCGGCTTGAACCACGGGAATAAGCCTGTCGCCGTCGTGCAGGACAATCGGTTCGCGCAGAATGCGATGGCTGTCGCCGCCGATTATCGCGCTTACGCCGCGCATTCGCAGGTCGAGTACAATTCCCGCGTGTGAAAGCGCGATTTGGATGTCGCTGTATTCGCCGACTTTTTCCACGTATCGCGCAAGGGAAATTACGGGACATTCAAAGGAATACCGCTCGGTAAAGTCGTAATTTCTGTCCCATGGCTTAGGAGACGTAACGCCGATTATCGCGACCTCGACGTCCTCCATCTCGACAATAATATACGGCTCGAGCCCCGCGATATATTCGCCGTCAAGCGTCGCGTTTGCGAGAAGAACAGGAAACTCCGCGAGGTGCAAAATCGGATGGTCCGATATATTAAACATAACATCATTGGTTCGCGGAAACTCGTTGTTTCCAAAAACCAACGCATCATAACCCATCGCGTTCATCACGGCAATTTCCGCCGCGCCGCGAAGCTCTTGAAGCGGCCCGCGCCTGTAAATATCGCCGCCGTCAAGAAGCAGAACATTATCCCGCTCCGCGCGAATTTCCCGCACCAAAGTCGCATACATCGGAACATTGTCCAAATTTCCGTGCCAGTCATTTGTGTGCAAAATCGTCAAATGAAACTGCGGATAGGCGGAAAAATCGGGTTCGCCCGGTTCTTCGATTTCTTCGCAAAGGTCGATTTCTTCCGGTTCGTACGGTGGCTCGATTTCGACGATTTCCTCGGGAATATAAATATCATCCCGCTCAATTTCCGTCGGCCCGCAAGCAACCACGAAAATGACCAAAGCGCATACAATATATGAAAGAATTTTTTTTGGCTTCACATTTTTTGCCACCAGCACTTGCCTCCTCGAATTTGACAGGCAAAGTCTAACACACCGCATTTTTTCGTACAACATCCAATTATAATTTTCGCCATTCGCTGAGCGCACAAATCGCCATTAAAAATTCGCCGCTCGCGTTCCTCTCGTTCATTTTTCACAATTCCCTTAACAATTCGCACAAAAACTCCCACACCCGCAGTGTTGACGAAATCGAAAGGCGTTCGTCGGGGGTGTGGTAGTCGTACATATTCGGCCCGAAGGAGATAATTTCAAGACCGGGCATTTTTTCCATAAAAATTCCGCACTCAAGCCCGCCGTGAACGGCTGTGGCGCGCCAAGCGCGCGGGCATGTGTCGGTTGTCGCGAGTTCACTCGAATCCGGCTTCGTTGAAAAGATGCGGTCGTACACGTTGCCGGCGGTTTTCAGAAGCGCGGAGGACGGATTGTATGCCCATGCGGGGCTGCGCTGGGTGAAGCGTATTTCCGCGCCGATTGCCGAGGCGCAAGCGGAAATTTGCGTCTCGGCTTGACGTGTGTAAAACTCCGTCGCGCCCCGCGCCATCAGCGATATTTTCACGCCTGCGTCGGTCGTTTCAATTACGCCGATATTGCATGACGCATTAACAAGGTCGTCGATTTCAAGGCTCCGCGCGGAAACGCCGTTGGGGAGAAGGAGAAGCGCGGAGATTATTTTCTGTGTTGCTTCAATTGAAAAGGATTCGCCTGAAAAAGATTCGCCTGAAGAAATTTCGCCGGGCGCATCCCCCGCAAAATCCCACGAAATTTCAAGCTCCGGCTCACTCACGCGGAATTGCTCAATAAAATTCTCGCGCAATTTTTCAAGCCGCACAAGAATTTTTTCCCGTTCTTCCCCCGCAAAAACAACCGTAGCAACCGCCTCACGCGGAATCGCGTTAACTTTCATTCCCCCGGAAATATCCGCAATTCGAACATCCCCTTCCGCCAAAGTCCCTTTCGAAGTTTTCGAAATCCCGTTAAGCAAAAACCCCAAAATCCGAATCGCGTTGCCGCGCTCCAAATCAATATCCCCGCCGGAATGCCCTCCTTTCAAGCCCTTAACAACAATTTGAAAAGTTTCGCTTCTGTCTTTTTTTTGTTGTTTCTTTTCACAAATCAAAACCTCCGCCGTAACCGCCGCGGCGCAGCCCATTGTAAAAGTTGTCTCGTCGCTTGAATCGAGGTTAATCATGCGCGTGCCGGAAAGGCGCAAAGTGTCCAAGTTTTTTGCGCCGGACATTCCGGCTTCTTCGTCGGAGGTGAGCAGAATTTCAAGAGGGGGATGGTCGAAATCGGCGTCGAGAAGTGCCATGCACATCGCGACACCGATGCCATTGTCTGCGCCGAGGGTTGTCCCGCGTGCCTTTATAAAATCGCCGTCGATGTAGGTGTCGAGTGGGTCACGCGTGAAATCATGGGCGGTATCCGCGTTTTTTTCACAAACCATATCGAGATGCGCTTGCAAAATAACGGACGGCTTGTCCGCGCGCCCTTGAGTTGCGCGCTTTTTTATGACTAAATTGTACGATTCATCCTGAAAAACATCCGCGCCTCGCTCCCGCGCGAAATTCGCGACAAAATCACTGACAGCCTTCTCGTCCCCCGACCCGCGCGGGATTTTGCTTATTTCAAGGAAATATTTTAAGACAGTGTGTTCCATGGAACTCGCTCCTTTGTGAATTTTAAAATTGATGCTGTTAGTTACACTAACGGCATCAATTTTGCATTTTCGGAAATTATAGCATAAATCCTGTTCCAAACGTTCTTTTTCATGTTAAACTGGGATTATTGGATGACGGAGGTGTAAAATGCATTGGATAAAACCGATTTACAGTAAAAAGGTCGTACGAAAAGCAGGAAAGGCTGTTGCAAGTGGCGACTTTAGCGAGATAAGTGAAGATGAAGCGTTAAAAATTATAAACAATTGGCGCGCGTCGCATGAATATTTGATGGAAATGCTATACATTAAGGGAAGACTTTATGGAATAAACAGGATAATCAAAGTTTTTCGACGGTTAAAGCGATTGGAATCTATAGTCGGAAAATTATCGCGGTTTCCAAATATGATGCTCGACAGGATGCAAGATTTGGGAGGGTGCAGGGTAATAGTAAATAAAATTGACGACATAAATGAAGCCACCAACGTTTTCAAGAATTTTAAAACTGCCGATTACACTCTCATCAAAGAAAATAACTATATCGCCGAGCCAAAGCCCGACGGATACAGAAGCGTACACCTCATCTTTGAAGTAACCGAAGCTGACCCCGTTTTCCAAGGGCTAAAAGTAGAAGTCCAAATCCGCACACAGCTACAACACGCATGGGCAACCGCAGTTGAAATACTAAGCCTTAGGCAGCACGTTAACATAAAAGCCGGCGAGGGCGATGCAAAAACTCGCCGCTATATGGCATTAATTTCAGCACTGTTCGCGCTGGAAGAAGGCGCGCCGACAGGCGAACATATATCCGAGCCGGCGCAAAAAATTTTCGAAGAAGCCATGCAACTGGATAAAGATATTCACATCTTAGATACAATCCGCGCCATTCAGATGACTCCGATATTTTCGGGCGAAAGGCAAGAAAAGTCCGCCTACTACGTGATAAAAGTAGACGCACATGCAAGCACATCCAAAATTTACAGCTTCAATGACAATCAACTGGAAACCGCCGTCGATTTCTGTGCGGAAGTAGAAAAATCCAATCAAGGTTCATTTGCGGTGCTGATATCGGCAATAGATGTGAACAGTTTGTTCGAAGGGTATCCCAACTACCTTTCCAACGCGAATAAATTTGTTGCAAAAGTAGATGCGTTGATAGAAAAATATGCCCCCCTATTTCAAGCCCGCAATATACCCTTCATAAACCAATAAGAGTCGGCGAGTGTCACTCGCCGACTCTTAGAAGGTGTGTTCATAGCACGGAATGCCGAATTGGCGCGGCAAATTTTTGTCGGTTTTCGCCGTTTCCGACGCCGCGACCTAGCGGGTCGCAAGAAGGAAACGGCGGAAACCGGCAAAAATTTGACCGCCAAGTCGGCGTTTCGTGCTATGAACACACCTTCTTATTTCAAGCCCGCAATATACCCCTCGTAAACCCCCCGTTCCTCCAAAATTTCAGCCATACGAGAAGTAATCGCGGCGGGAACAAACGCGCGTTTTTTTTGATAACACTGCGAAACCAGCCTAAAAAATTGCCACGGAAACGAAAGCTCTGCAAAAAGAATTTTTTTTGCGGACACAGGCAGTGGCAAATATTTCTCATAAATTTCCAAAAGCTGCGTCGCGGAAATTTTTCGCGAGCTTTTTCGTGCGTAACGACGCAAAAATGTCGCCAAATCGGAAAGCTGTAAGTCAATACTTGCTTCTTCAAATCGTGTAATATAACACCCATCATCCGCGACCGACAGCGATTCTTCTTTTAAAACATTATGACAAACATGCCCTCCACTAATCGCATCGTCGTACAAAGCCTTATAATCCGTATCCGCCAAAAAATTTTGCGCGCTTTCTGCGGCAATAAAGGCCTCGGGGGCGTGTTTTAAAACGAGGACATCGAAGTCGGAAAGTCGGGGCCGGCGATGTACTTGTTTGATTGCCGCGCTTGTCGCGGCAATTTGTTTTGCATAAATCTCGCTCAAGGGCGGCGCGGCGGGCATTTCCTTAATCCCGCGTGCCGCCGCGTGAAATTTTGCAATCGCTTCCATTATAAGCGTCATGTCGCTTGCGGATTCAAAATCCGGCTCACGCCCGGGAACGCGACGTGTCATAACAAAAATATCACGCCCCAAGGCAATAAACGGCTCGCCCGACGTCGTTGGAATTATTCTGTCCGTGTAAGAAAATCCGACCTCATCAAGCCGATTAAGCAAATTAAACCTCGCTAAAATTTCACGCGGCTTACAATCCGTTTTCTGTATCTTTCCCGCTTCAATTAAATAAAATCCGCGAACTTTCACCGCGCGTTCGCCCGCCGCCCCGAAATATGAAGGCAAAATTGCCGCTAAATCGCCCATCTTCTCACTCCGTTCCCTTAAATATATGAGAACATGGGACGAAACATTCAAAAAGTCGAAGTTCGGGCGAATTTCCTGAATTAAAATTTCACATAAAATTTATTTTGATGCTATAATGCTTTGAAATGTAAAATATTTTTCGAAAGCGGTGGCTTCAAATGAAGGGCAAGACATATGATTTGACTAAATTTTCCAAAAAACTCGATACCGAGGTAATTACGCGATTTTATTACGATAAACAGGAATATTTCGACGCGCTTTCACATTTTGTGAAAAACTACACCCGTGATTTGGGCAACTACACCCCCGCGTTTGTAATAAATGACGACTTAACCCGCGAGGATTTTATGCGGGAGTGCTTTGAAATTCGCGCCGAGCTTACGCGCCTTGGAATGGACGCGCTTTTGGATCTGTTGTCACACCTGGAAGACGCCGCAAGAAACCGAAATTTCCAAGAATTTTCCGACGGACAAGTAAACTTTAAAGCAACTTTGGAAATATGCAAAAACGAAATACAAGATGCCGCAAACCGTTGGAAAATGACCGTCCGCGACAAAAAATAAATAAATTTGCAACACATGTACAAATATGGTAACATACCCCTCGCGTGTTTTTTATAATTCGCGGGCAGTCAAGGAAGCGACGTCTGTTGGTCGCCCACTTGGCTGCTCGGCGAATGATAAAATCGCGACTATCCTCGCGCGCCAAAAAGGGCGCGCCACAGACCGGGAGGTAAAATCCATGAACAGATACGAAATGGGCGTAATAATTCGGGCAGACCTCGAAGAAGACGTCTACCGCACCGAGCTTGACCGCGTAAAAGGTTTCATAGACCGATTCGGCGGCAGCATCGACAAAATCGACGATTGGGGCAAACGCAAACTGGCGTACCCAATCCAAAAACTAACCGAGGGCATGTACAACTTCATAACGTACTCGTCTGAAGGTGACACACCAAAAGAAGTCGAAGCGCGCCTTCGTCTGCAAGAAAATGTCCTGCGATTTTTAACAATCCGCAAAGACGAAAACGAACCCCTGACGCCACCCCAACCGCAGGGACGAGCAGTCGCCGAAGAAGACGAACGCCCCGAACCGGCGCCAACGGCGAACGAGCCTGCACCACCGGAAACACCGGAAGAATAGGAAAGAGGGGGGCATATGAATAAAGTTATTTTGCTGGGGCGATTGGCAAAAGACCCCGAAATCCGCTACACCCAAGGTGCCGAGCCGATGTGTGTATCGCGATTCACGCTTGCGGTTGACCGCCGCTTTAAAAAGGAAGGCGAACCCGATGCCGACTTTATTTTCTGCGTAGCGTTTCGCCGAACCGCGGAATTTATGGAGCGGTACATCAAAAAAGGAATGCAAATCAGCCTTTGCGGCAACATATCCGTGCGTTCTTTCGAGGACAATACGGGTCAACGTAAGTGGTCCACCGAAGTTATCGCGGATGAGGTAAACTTTGCCGAAAGTCGCGCCGCCTTCGAGGCACGCATGGCAAAAGGCGGCGGCGACATGAGTGCGCTCCCGCCCGCACCGCCACAGCCGGTTTCCCCGGAATTTAAAGCAATAACCGAAAGCATAGATGAAGATGACGACTTACCATTTTAACGACTTACCATTATAAAACGAAGGGTGACAAATTATGATGCAAAAAAGACGCGGGCGTCGCAAAAAACGCGTTTGCCAGTTTTGTGTAGACAAGATAACGGGCATTGATTACAAAGACATAGCCAAACTGCGCAAATACGTCTCCGAGCGCGGCAAAATTCTGCCTCGCCGTGTAACAGGCAACTGCGCAAAACATCAACGCGCAATGACAATGAACGTAAAGCGCGCACGCCACATGGCACTTATGGTTTACACGCAAGAATAACCCCAAAAGGGAGTAGCGAACGGTTACATGTGACACGAAACGAAGCAGTTTCGGAGCATGACAAAAATCCGTTGTTCGCATTCGTCAATACGGCGGCATAACGCCCGGATGCGAAAGGTCATATAATATGACGCGCAAGACTTTTGGCTCGAAAGAGTCATTTGTCTTGCGCTTTTTTTTGCGGAAACGGTCAATAATATAGTATGGACAGGAGAGATGGAACATGTACGCGAAAACAAAAGAGGAAGCGTTGCGGGAGCTTGGGACGGATGTGGGTGGGTTGTCGGAAAAAGAAGCGACCGCGCGGCTTGAGAAGTATGGTGAAAATCGGCTGGAAAGTGCGAAGAAAAAGCCGTTGGTTTGGCGGATTTTGGCGCAGTTTAAGGATTTTTTGGTGCTGATTTTGCTTGCGGCGGCGGGGGTATCAATTTTTTTTGGTGATGGGCTTAAAGATGCGATTTTGATTTTCGGGATTTTGCTTGTCAATGTGATTATCAGCATTACGCAGGAAAATCGCGCCGATAACGCGCTGCGTGAGCTGAAAAACATGTCCGCACCCAAGGCGAAAGTTCGGCGTGGGGGCGCGATTTTGAAAATTGAGTCGAAAGATGTTGTGCCGGGCGATATTGTTTTGCTTGACGCGGGCGATTTTGTGTCGGCGGATTTGCGGATTATTGATGGGCAAAATTTGAAAATCGACGAGGCCGCGCTTACGGGCGAATCGTTGCCGGTTTCGAAGAACTCATCGGATGTTTTTGACGAGGATGCACCGCTTGGCGATAGGAAAAATTCCGCGTTTACGGGTACCGTCGTGACTTACGGGCGAGGGGAGGGGGTTGTTTGCGCTACCGGAATGCAGACGGAAATGGGCAAAATCGCCGCACTTTTGAACGAACAATCCGACACCGCCACGCCGCTTCAAGAAAAGCTGGACGCTATGGCGAAGGTTTTGGGTGTCGTTTGCATCGTGATTTGTGCGGCGATTTTTGCAATCGGGTTCCTGTGGGGTATGGAGCCGCTGGAAATGCTGATGGTTTCGGTGTCGCTTGCGGTGGCGGCGGTACCGGAAGGGATTGCGATTGTCGCGACTGTTATTTTGGCCATCGGGGTGCAAAAAATGGTGCGCTCGAATGTAATCGTCAAGCGGCTTCGCGCGGTCGAGACTTTGGGCAGTACCACAGTTATTTGCTCCGACAAGACCGGAACGCTTACGCAGAATAGGATGACTGTGGTTAAGACCTTGGGGACGCTGTCCCCAAACCCCCGGGAACTTTTTGAAAAAAGTTCGATAAAAACTGACATGGACGCGAAAATGCTAAAAACTGCGGTACTTTGTAACGACGCGATTTTGGGGGACGGCGGCAAAAATATCGGCGACCCTACGGAAATCGCGATGCTGGTTTTTGCGGCGGAAAACGGGGTGAGTAGAGATGATTTGAACGCGCAGTTTCCGCGTGTTGGTGAAATTCCCTTTGATTCCGAGCGCAAAATGATGTCGGTTTTAAACAACATGGGCGAAAAAATCGTGATGCATACTAAGGGCGCGCCCGACGCGATTATTTCGCGTTCGTCGCACGCGTTGCAAAACGGCGAAATCGTTGAAATGACCGAGGATTTGCGGCGGGATTTGATTGCGCAAAATGAAAAATTCGCGTCGGAGGCGTTGCGCGTTTTGGCATTTGCGTGGCGCGAATGCGAGGACGCGGGCGATTGTGCCGAAGAAAACCTGATTTTCGCGGGGCTTATGGGCCTTATTGACCCGCCGCGCGAGGAGGCCGCCGCCGCCGTCGCGGAGTGTCGCACCGCAGGAATTTCCGTAAAAATGATTACCGGTGACCATAAAATCACGGCATTAGCGATTGCGCGGTTGCTTGGGATTGCCGAGGAAGGGGACGGCGCGTTGAGCGGTGCGGATTTGGACGCGCTTGGCGAAGACGAATTGCGCGAAAAAGTGCGCGAAATCAGTGTTTTCGCACGCGTTTCACCCGAACACAAGGTACGAATCGTGTCCGCGATTAAGGCAAACGGCGACATCGCCGCAATGACGGGCGACGGCGTAAACGATGCGCCCTCGCTGAAAAAAGCCGACATCGGCATCGCAATGGGCATTACAGGCACCGACGTTTCAAAGGAAGCCGCCGATATGATTCTTACCGATGACAATTTCGCAAGCATCGTAAAGGCCGTCGAGCAGGGACGCACGATTTACGGCAATATCCGCAAGGTAACGGGCTATTTACTTTCGTGCAATATCGGCGAAATTTTAGTGCTGTTTGTCGCTATTGCGGCGGGACTGCCCGTGCCTCTTGCCGCGACCCAGTTGCTTTTTGTCAACCTTTTGACCGATGCGTTTCCCGCGTTCGCCCTCGGAATGGAGGGCAAGGAATCGAGCGTAATGCGTCGCCCGCCGCGTCCGCCAAAGGAGGCAATTATAAATCGTTCGATGCGCGGTTCGGTTGCGGTGCGTGCAGGGCTGCTTTTCGCGGCGGCGTTTGGGGCATTTTTGTACGGCTTGTATTTTTTCGACGAAATTGTTGCCGCAAGCATGTGCTTTTTTACTTTGGTCGCGGCGGAATTGCTCGTTTCTTTCACCGCAAAAACAGAAACATTCGCGGGTATAAGCGCGAAATCGCTGAAAAATTTATTTGCGAACAAATTTCTGAATATTTCAATGGTGCTTTCGCTCGCGATTTTATTTGCTGTCATGTATGTACCGTTTTTGGGAGGTTTGTTCCAAGCCGTGCCGCTTACGGCGTCACAGCTTGCCGTGTGTGGCGGGCTTATTTTAATACCACTTTTGGGCGGCGAAATTGCGAAAAAATACGTTCTTGCAGCGACCCATTGTTAATGCGAATCCACAGTTAAAAATCAAAAAATCACTAAATTCAAATATTTTCGCAACACGCACTTGCCGAGAGCAATTTCCCGACACAAAATAAAAGGGGACAAATAGGCTCGTCCCCTTTTTATTGCACCGGGAAGCCGCATACGGCTTCGAGAGAATGCGTCGCTGCCGACATGTGTCCCCGGTGCCCAATGCGCGCTTGGCGCGCCTTTTTATTGCACCGGGAAGCCGCATACGGCTTCGAGGGAATGCGTCGCTGCGTGCCGCGCTATTTTCTTGTTAGGGCGGCGTTCATTGTGCTTATGCATTTGTTTAACGCTTCGGTTTGCTTGTTAAGCTCCTCGCGCTTCATGTTGTATACGGCTTGGGTGATTTTTTTTGCCATGTACTCCGATGAAAGTGCTGTACTCATCTTTGTAAGCTCGAACTGCCAAAGCTGGCAGTATTTCATGGCCGCGTCACGGCCTTTTTTTGCTTCTTCGTTGTATCCGTTAATTGAACGTTGCATTTTTTTATCCTCCCCTTAATTTATTCTGTCGCGCCAGTTTTCGGGGTCGTAAATTGCCCAGAAAGCAGGTTTCGCGCGGTAGAATCTGTCAAAATGTGTCGCACCGCGATAGCCTCGCCAGCTTGACGCGTCTTCGCGTCCCCAAATTGTTACGCGGTCGATATAGTCGGAAAATTCTTCGTACCATTGGAAAAGTTGCGCAAACATCACGGCTTGCCGCTCCTCGTTGCGCTCGCCCATTACGAAATCGGCTTGCATTTGTCCGCCGAAATGTATGTCGAGTTCGGTGACGTGGATTCGCGCGCCTGTTTGGGCGAATCGCTCGATTGCCTCGCGTACGCGGTCGAGGTCTGTGCCGGAATTGTAGTGCGCCTGCATTCCGATTACTTCGATTAGCAAACGCCCGTAATCGCGGTGATTCGGGTTGCCGTATGCCGGATTGTTTTCGCTGTCGCTGTGCCATCGCTCGTTTAACGCTTCGGTCATATTTGCCATCGCGTTGCGTTTGTGCGGGGCTTCTTCGTTGAAGTCGTTGTAAATTAACAGCGCGTTTGGTGCGTAGCGGCGGGCGAAAACGAAGGCATAATAGATGTAGTCATAGGCGCGCTCGCCTGCGTCGAAATCCGCGCCGTTCGCGAAAGCGTTATACCACGGAACATAGTTGCGCAACGCGCGTTGCCATGTTCCTGCGTCGTAAATCGGGCTGTCTTCGGGGCCTTGCGAGGGAATATTCGCGCCGCCGCCGTTGGTGAAAACTTCGTTGGTCACGTCCCATGCGTCGATTCTGTCGCCGAAATATCCCGCGTATTGTTCGATAAACCAGCGCATGTTTTCTTTCGCCTCGGCGCGGGTGAGATAATCGCCGGTGTGTTGGTCGCGATAAAGCCACGGCGCGGATTGCGAATGCCACACAAGGGTATGCCCCACCATGTACAAGTCGTTGTCGGTCGCAAAATCAACGACCATTCGCGCGTTGTCCAAAAATAAATTTGCGGGACGCGTGCGCTGATTTCCGCCGCCGGAAATCGCATCGACTTTCATCGCATTTTCCGCCGTAACAGCGGCGTAATGATGCAAAAACATTTCAATTACTCCGCGCGTATTGTTCTGCAATTGATGCGGCTCGATTATATTGCCAAGGATAAAATAGTCCGACCAGCGCGCGGCAAGCGACGGCAAGCCCATGTCCCACTCGGGAACGGGCATCCGCGCAACCTCCGGCGACGCAACGCCCGTCATTAAAATGGCTTGGCCTGAATCGTGCCACGGACCGAGAGTGTTGTCCTCGAAATTGAACATCGCGATTTGCTCGCCGTCGCTTTCTCGGGTCACGATGAAATTATCAATGTAAAAAAGTACGTTTGTGTTGGGGTTCGGGCCCGAAGAATTTTTTACGATTTGTACATATGACGGCAAGCTGTTTACACCGCGCAAATCCAAAATTCCCTCGTAGGAATGCCATTCCATTTCGTCCTCGGCATAAAAAGTGCGCGTCGGGATAATATGTCGCCAAAGCGGACCGCTTGTTTGCACCAAAATACTCGTTTCGACGTCGCCCTCGGTAAGCGGCGTGAAAATATCAAAGGAAATTTCATAAATTCCTTCCAATTCAAGCCCCAAAGCCTCAATCGGAACCTGCGCGCCGTCCCATTGCACGCTGCCCATTGTTTCGATTCGCATGGAAATACTGCCTTCGGTCGGGGTAAAAATCGTTGTGGGGCAGGGGGGCAAATCGGCGGTCACCTCGGGGTCGCGCGGTGGAGGCCCCGGCAATTCATAAGAGCGCGGCGTCGGCTCGGGTTCTTCCTCCATCGTCACCGCGTCGTCGTTTTCATACTCGCTTTCATACTCGTTTTCGGGGGTACACCCCGCAAAAACAAGCAATCCGGCACTTAAACCAATAATCACCGCACACGCGATAAACGTCTTTTTTAACATCGCGTTCCCTCCGAAAAAATATTTTTACAGATTATACACCATCTCGGTATTTTTGTCGCGCATTTTTAATAGGGTTTAGATATGCGAAAAAATTGAAAAAGCGCGCACTGCGCACATTGGACACCGGGGGCATGCGTCGGAGGCGACGCGTTCCCTCGAAGCCGGGAGTAATTTCCTACGACCATAAAAAAGCGCGCACTGCGCGCAGTGGGCACCGGGGACATGTGTCGGAGGCGACGCGTTCCCTCGAAGCCGGGAGCAAGTTCCTACGACCATAAAAAAGCGCGCACTGCGCACATTGGACACCGGAGGCATGTGTCGGAGTCGGCGCGTTCCCTCGAAGCCAGATGCACTTTCCCGGCCCATAAAAAAAGAGTCGGCGAGTGTCACTCGCCGACTTTTTTTTGCAAAATAAAAAAGCGCGCCAAGCGCGCATTGGGCACCGGCGACACATGTCGGCGGCGACGCATTCTCTCGAAGCCGGGAGCAGTTTCCTCGCCCATAAAAAATCGGCTTGCGCCGCATTGCAGAACTGTCAAAATATAGCACTTTCCCGGCAGAAAAAAAAGAACAAAAGGAGTCGCCATGCGAGACTTTATGATTTTGATGGGCGAATTGGTATTTATCGCCATTTTGCAATTCGTTATAACCGAACTTTTGGACGAAACCGGACAAAAACGCTATATTAAACTTGTAAATATCGCTTGCGTTGCAATTGGCTATTTCTTATTATTGATATATGTGTATAATAACTTCGGTGAGCTTACGGCTCTGGTGAATTTACATTTTTAATCTGGAGGGATTTTGGCATGGAGCCAAAACATCCTCGGAAGGAGCATATTAAATGTACGATTACGACATGCGAGTGTCGATGAACTTTGCCCGGGGTTTGGCGGAAATTTTGGCGGAATACACCGGGATGCCGCAGGACGAGCTTGAAATCGCGATTGAAACGCCGCCGGATTCGAAGATGGGGCATTTTGCGTTCCCCTGTTTTGGACTGGCAAAAGAGGCGAAAAAAGCTCCGCCTGCAATTGCGTCGGATTTGGCTGAAAAAATCGAGGCGTCCCGTCCGGACTGGCTGGGACAAGCCGTCGCGACGGGTGCGTATGTAAATTTCTTTTTGAACAGAGCGGCGTTCGCAAGCAATGTTTTATTCGACGTCCTTGAGGGCGGCGAGGGCTACGGCGCGGACGGCGAAGGGCTTGGACAAGCCGTTATCGTCGAATATTCATCGCCGAATATTGCCAAACATTTCCACGTAGGGCATTTAGGCACGACGATTATCGGCAAGGTTATCGACAATGTGTATCGTTTTCTCGGCTACGAAGTCACGAGTATAAACCATTTGGGCGACTGGGGAACGCAGTTCGGCAAGCTGATTACGGCGTACAAAAAGTGGGGCAGTCGCGAGGAAATCGAAAAAACGGAAATTGAGGGACTGGTCAAATTGTATGTAAAATTCCACGAGGAGGCCGACAAAGACGCGTCTCTTAACGACGAAGCCCGCTCGTGGGTAATAAAAATGCAGGACGGTGACGAGGAAAGTTTAGAAATTTGGCGGTGGTTCTGCGATTTAAGCATGAAGGAATTTAATCGCGTTTACGACAGATTGGATATTATTTTTGACTCAATAACGGGCGAAAGTTTTTACAACGGACAAATGGAAGCCGTTGCCGAAATTTTGGAAAATAAGGGGCTCTTAAAGGAAAGCGAGGGCGCGAAAATCGTTGACCTCGAGGAATGGAACATGCCGCCAAGCCTGATTTTGCGCCGCGACGGCGGAACCCTTTACACAACCCGCGACATCGCCGCCGCGATTTACCGTTACGAAACGTACGAGTTCAACAAATGCTTGTACGTCACGGGCAACGAGCAAAGCCTGCATTTTGCGCAGTGGATGAAGGTCGTCGAGTTGATGGGATATCCGTGGTCCGGCGGGCTTGAGCATGTTCCGTACGGAATGTATCTTTTTGAAAGCGGAAAAATGTCAACACGCCGCGGCGACGTTATCAAAGTCGAGGATTTGCTTGACGAAGCCGTCGCGAAAACGCTTGCGATTATTAACGAGAAAAACCCGGAACTTTTGAACAAAGAGCGCGTTGCCGAACAAGTCGGCGTAGGCGCGTTAAAATTCGGAAAACTGTACAATTCGCGCATAAAAGACACCGTGTTCGACTGGGACAGAATGCTTAATTTTGAGGGCGAAACAGGCCCGTACGTACAATATACACACGCGAGGGCGTGCAGTGTGTTGCGCAAATCCCTTTCCGCTGACAGCAACATGGATTTCGGCGCGCTGGGTGTCGCCCTGATTACCGGCACGACGTTTGATTCGTCGATTCTCGACGACGACGAAGCCTTTGATGTCCTGCGCATTTTGCACGATTTCCCCGCAAAAGTCGTCGATTGCGCGGAAAAATACGAACCGTTTATCATCGCCCGCCACATGGTCGCCCTGGCGCAAGCCTACAATACGTTTTACACCAAGCACCAAATCCTCGTCGATGACGAACCCACGCGCCGCGCCCGTTTGGCTTTGACCGCCGCCGTCCGTACCGTATTGAAAACAGGACTCGGTCTTTTGGGAATCGCCGCGCCGGCAGTGATGTAGCGGAACTCAATGTACCAATAAAATAAATTTCGCACGGGGGGATTCAGTATGAGCTCCATAAAAATAAGGCTTGCTTTACCGCTCGCCTTGATTGCGGCAATTTCAATTGTCGCTACTGCCTTAATTGCCGCAAGAATACAGGACGTAATGTCGGTTGTGATTTTGTCGTCGGTTGTTGGGGCGATTGTCGGCGCGTCTGTTTTTTTGCTGATAAGCAGAATTGCCCATGCTGTAAATGAGCTTAATAAAGTCGCCGCAAGCCTTGGGCGCGGCGAAGTAAATGTAAACATACCCCATGCGCCATGCGGCGAAACAAGACTTTTGGCGCAGTCGCTCGGGCAAATAAATAAAAACCTTACTGCCCTTGCGGACGAAAGCAAACGGGTTTGCGATGAAGTCACGAGCGGCCGTTTAAGCACCGTCGGCGACGAAACACTTGCGCCGGGTGTTTTTTGTGATGTTATCGCAGGGATAAACCAAATGAACAAAACCTCGGCAAATTGTTTGGACGGCATTCCGTTTTCCGTTTCTGTTTTGGATGCCCAATACCGATTTGCATTTGTAAACAAATTGGCACAATCGGAAGGTTATGACCCGAAAGAAATATACGGCGTATGTATTTTGGACAATTTGCTTCCCGAAGAAGCCCGCGTTTACAAAGACTTTCTTGACACGACCGCAAGAACGGGCGAGCCTGAATATTATCGGTCAAAATATTATTCGCCAGGAAAGGGAGACGTCGAGTGCCGTCTTGGCTTGACTGCCCTTAAAGGTGCCGACGGAAAAATAACGGGATACTTAGAAACGGTTAACGATATTACATCGGAAATTCGCGCGCAAGAAATCGCGGAAAAAAGAATGGTGTATCAAGACGCGGAAACATTAAGCGTCACTCAAGCCTTGGAAAAAGGTTTGGTTAGCGGGTATTTGCAATTTTCTTATGAACCCGGCCCGTCCGACAACGATACGGCGAAAACCGCGCAAGCATATATCGGAATCATGGACTCGATGACCACCGCAACAAAAACAATAAAGAGCTATATCGACGAAATTACCGACGGGTTGCGGACAATATCAAAAAACGATTTCACTGTGAAAATAAATCGAAATTATATTGGAGACTTTGCTTCAATAAAAGAATCCATCGAGCTGATTATCGGCTCTGTAAGCGCGCTTATAAGCGAGATTTACTCGGCGACGGGCTTCGTTGACGAAGGCGCGGACAGCATAGCCAAATCGGCACAAAAGTTAATGGTAAGTTTTGAAGACCAAGCGACTGCCATGAGTGAAGTGCGAGCGGCAATAGGCATTATAACCGACAAAACGCATCAAAACGCCAAAGACCTGCAAGCCATGGGCGAACTTTCCAAACAGGCGCAAAATGCCGCCGGCGTTGGCTCGCGCCATATGGATGAAATGGCGGCGGTTATGGAAGGAATACAGCAGTCTTCGCTGGAAATCGCCCAGGTAAACAAAATAATAGAAGACATTGCTTTCCAAACCAATCTTTTGTCAATAAACGCGTCAATAGAAGCCGCCCGCGCAGGGGAGCAGGGCAAGGGCTTTGCCGTTGTTGCGGAAGAAGTGCGCAATCTGTCGCTTCGCAGTTCGGACGCCGTTAAGGAGACCTCGGAAAAAATCGCAAACTCACTGGGACGCGCAACTGAAGGCGTCGCAAAATCGGAGCAAGCATCCGACGCATTGAACTCTATCGTAAAATTAATGAACAATACGGCATCAGTCATTGCAAACGTTGTGCAGGCGTCCGACGAGCAAGCAACAGAAATAGAAACGCTACAAAGTCACATAGAGGCCATTTCCGCCGGCGCGGAACGCAACTCCGAATCTGTGCAAAATAATGCCGCAATCAGCGAAGAATTATCCGGCCAAGCAGGCGTGCTTATGTCCTTGGTAGACAGGTTTAAAATAAACAGACAAAAGACTTGATATCATACTGTCACATATTTATTCGATTGCGCTGTGCGAGACCGGTCGGGACTCTTCAAGCCGCCAAATCAGACTGACTTGATGCGGGAGAAAGCGCGACCCGAATTCGCTTGCCGATGATAATTGCCGCGATAATTTTAAAAATATCGGGCAGGATAAACGGCGCGACCGTCGCCGTAAACGCGGCGGCGAAATTTGAGTCGAGGATTATGACGAACCAAAGCATTCCGAAGGATAGGTGTACAATTGTCGCGGCAACCATTGCCGCGGCAAGAATATACACTTTTTTTTTGCGGAAAAGTCCCGCCGCAAGTGCGAGTACGGGGAAGGCAATGATAAACCCGCCGGTCGGACCTGACAGCATTTCGAGTCCGCTTCGCCCGGCGTGAAAAATCGGCACGCCCGCAAGGCCGAGTAAAATATAAACAAGCACGGCTATAACGCCCTTTGTCGGACCGAGAACGATGCCCGCAAGCAGAATTGCCCATGTTTGAAGCGTAAACGGTACGCCGCCCGGAAGCGGAATCGCGATTAACGCGCAAACCGCAATTACTGCCGCCATCATTGCTATGTAGCATAGGTCGCGGGTGGTGAAAAATTTTTTCGATTGCATGAAAAGACCTCCTTTTTGGGTTATTTTACAAGGAGGCGGGGCAATTGTCAACCTAAAAAATAAATTCGTTTACATATGGAGTGTAAATTTCATACTTTTCGCCATTCGCTGAACGCACAAATTCCTGATGAAAATTGGTCGCCCGCATTCCCTTTTTCGAATTTTCACACTTTTTCCGCTCAAAAAATTGGAATTCGCCCTTCCAAATCTTCCGCGAGCAGGATTGTCACGGTCATGGCAAGTGAAAGAAAAACCGAAATGATGCCCCGGCGGAATGCGCAAGGAAATACTCTTGTTCTTCGACTGCTCCGAGGTTGAAACCAATATGGCGATAAATTTCAACCACTTCCAAAGATTTTTCTTTGTAACCTTTCCAATCAAGGTCTTTTCCGTTCTTCTCGTCAACGAGGGGTTCGAGTTTCTCCCTTATGACCTTCTGATTTTTCAGCACTTCACCCTCTAAGAGCCTGTATAACATAAATTTTACCAATTGAGACTTTTTCTTTAAGCCTGTAGTAAAATGGAAACAAAAACAGGTGAAGCAATGAGAATAT
>WRGX01000196.1 GCA_009786975.1 Defluviitaleaceae bacterium | reverse complement strand
CGCCGCGACCTAGAGGGTCGCAAGGTTTTTCGCGACGAAGCAATGCGGCAAAAAGACAAGTCCAAATGGAAATGTTATTGTCGGGCAGTTCCTAAATTTCATCAAAATACGCACTGTTCATAAAATATCGGCGAACGGGAACGAGATGTTGCTCGTCGATTAAATTTTCCGCGCCGTCCGACACTCCTGCAATTTGCAAAATTTCTCCGTCCCTACCGCGAAATGCGATTTCTTGCAGGCGAAGCCCGTCGTTTCCGCCGATTGCCGCGTATGTTGCGTAAACATCAAGCGGCGCGGAATGCCACGCGAAAACATCGCCGCCTTCGAAATGCAAAGCGTGTTCCCAATTCTCATTATCGTCGGAAAAATGCACACCAAAGGCGATATTATGCCGCGCGCCCATCAAAAATTGAAATTCGGAAATGTACACTTCCTCGCCGAAATCAAAATACGCAAGGTTATTTTCCGGCGTGACAACCCAAGCCGTTTGCGGGGCGTGTCGGTCGCCGAGGTTGGTTAGGGCAAGCGTTGAATAAACCGCGATTAAAATGCCGAGGAAAATATAATCGCGGCGACGCATCGACGGCGGATTTTTCGGCGTGTCGGGCGGCGGTTTTTCCGGCGCGAAATTTCCTTGCAGGTTACGTCCAACCAAATAAATCACCAAAACCGCCAAAAACACCGTCACATACGGCACAACACGTATCGACGACGCCGCAAGCATGTCCCAATCAAATCCTGCCCCCGCCCAACGCAACACTTCGAGGCAGTTTATAAAAAACACCGCCGAAAACGCCCAGTATAAAATAAGCTCGCGGCGGTCGCGATTTTCGAGGTAATAAACCAATAAAAACAGCAATCCGGGAAACAAATACCGCTCGTGCATTTTCACGCTGAACGTGAAAATTAAAATAAACAACGCGGCAACAATAAGATAAAAATTCTTCCCATCGGTGCGTCGTTTATCTATATAAAGTGCCACAAGCGCGGCGGCTATTATATGAAGTGCGACAATTACGCCCCAAGTTCCGAATGTTATGCCGAGGAAGCGCGCGTCAAGCGGCGCCCAATTTCCGCCGACCAACGCCCAATAATTAAACGCGTTAACCGACGCAAAATTATACGAATCCATGCCGTACCAAAGCTGCTCGATTGTTGCAACAAGCCCGAACGGCAGGGAAATAAGCACCATCACACCTGCGCCCGCGAAAAGGCTTCCGATGAAATATAAAAATTTGCGCCCGCTTACGCCGTCCGTGAAATAGTCGTAAACCGAAAATAAATACACGGGGCCGAGGAAAAGCGACTGCGGCTTTATCAAAATCGCAAGCCCGAAAAGTGCGTACGCAGGCAAGAGTTTTTTCCCGCGTAAAAGCACCAGCGACACAAGCAAAACCAGCACAAAAACCGATTCAACCTGCCCCCAAACGCTCGAAATTAAAATTATCGCAGGGTTAAAAAGCCACGCGGCGACGGCGAGAAGCGCGAATGAAATATTTTCGGGCGCGGCTTTTAGCGCGATTTTGTAAATTACAAAGGCGATTGCAACGTCGGCTAAAATTGCGGGCAAAAATGTCGCTATGTCAAAAAATCTCGTGCCTTGAAACAGGCCGATTATAAACAGAACGTACATGTATCCCGGTGGGTAATCCGAGAAAAAATCGGCGGCGTAGAATTCGCGAAAACCGTTTCGAGCGAGGTGTCGCACCCAATTCAGGAAAAAGTGAATGTCCGTAAAATCGCCAAATCCATATCCGGCAAGCTCCGACGCCCAAAGCTGAAACGTGCGGACATCGTTTGCGAAGGGGATATCGAAAAAGCTGAACGCAAATAAGCGGGCAAAAAAGCCCGCCGCGAGGAGAAATATAATTGAATGTGATTTACGCGAATTCATAGCCTTCCGGCAAATCGGCGGGGTTCATTACGCCGACGATGTTTACATCCGCGTTTTTGCTTGCCGCGAGGTCAACGATTTCTGTGCTGCCCCAAATTCGTACCGTCGGGCGCAATCGATTCGCGCGCTCGCTTTCGACAACCATGCCGAGCCGCGTATCGGACAGCTCGACGATTGTGTTTATCGGATACAGCTCCAGTTTTGAGAAAAATGCCTTCACGATGCTTAGGTCGAACAAACCGTTTTTTACGTCGCGGGTTATTATGTCAAAGGCCTCGGAGGGCAACATCGGCAGGCGATACGAACGGTACGATGTAACCGCGTCGTATACGTCTGCTACGGAAATTATTTTGCTGAAAAGCGGGATGTTGTTGCCTTTTAGACCCTTGGGGTAGCCCGAGCCATCCATCTTTTCGTGGTGAAACATTATGCCGTTCCACAGCTCGACGTCGCCGATTGCGGCTTTTTTAAGGGTTGTCGCTCCGAGGGCGGCGTGATTTTTTATTGTGGCAAACTCATCGTTTGTCAGGGTGCCTTTTTTGTTGATAATTTCAAGCGGAATCATTTGCTTGCCGATATCGTGCATCATTGCGCATCGACCCAGGCGGAAAAGCGTGTCGCCATCAAGGCCCATTTCGCGCCCGGTTGCCATCGCAAGCATCGAAACGCTTAGGGAGTGGTGATAGGTGTATTCGTCGAATTCTTTCAAATCGTTTATGTGCACGAGGTCGTTACCGTCGCCGGTTATTATGTCCAATATGTTTGTTACCGCGCCTTCGAGATTGTCTACGCAACGAAACGCAGTAGTTTTATTTATTGTGCCGTCGGGGTTTGAAAACTCCGTAAAAAGCTGTTTTACACTGTCAATCGCTTCTTCCTTGAGCTTGTTGTCAACGATTTCTTTAATCGGGACGTATTGCTCGGGCGGAGGCGCGGATTGCTCGTAGATGATATTTACCTGTGGCTTGGGCGCGGCGGCGGGTGGCGGAAGTTCTGCCGAGGCTTCGGGCGGCGTTTCGGATTGGACTTCGATTGTCGCAACTTTTCGTGTTGCGAGCATCTTGATTAAATTCGCGTCCAAAACCATACCGGCACGCGCGGCAAGCATGTTTGCTCCTGTTGTTGTTGTGATATAAACGGGTTCGGTAATCGTCATGCCGGGTTCTGCGTCTTCAATTTTGATGATTCGCTTGTACATTTCGTTTCCTCCTAAGAAATTGTTAGCGATTTGTAATATAATACCATGAAATCAAATCGAAGGGGCGAAAAAAATGAAATTCTTACATGAAAACTTTTTGTTGCACAACGACACATCCCGTGAAATTTACGCAGGCATAGGCGATTTGCCGATTATCGACTACCATTGCCACCTTGACCCGGCGGCGATTGCGCAAAACTCGCGGTTTGAAAATATCACAGCGTTGTGGCTTGGCGGCGACCATTATAAATGGCGGCTTATGCGGCACGCGGGCGTCGCGGAGTCGCATATCACGGGCGATGCGCCGGATGCGGAAAAATTCGCCGCGTTTTGTGCGACAATCGAGGATTTAATCGGCAACCCGGTTTACCACTGGGCGCATTTGGAACTTTGGCGATATTTCGGGTTCGACGGCGTAATTTCATCGGAAAACGCGGCGGAAATTTACGCGATGTGTAACACACAAATTGAACGCGAGGACTTTAATGTACACGGACTTTTGAAAAAATCCCGCGTGGAATGGCTTGCGACCACGGATGACCCTGCGGATTCGCTTGAGCATCATAAAAAAATTGCCCGGGAAAGTGCGCCCGGTGTGCCGAAAGTTTTGCCGACTTTCCGCCCCGGCGGCGTGTTGGAAATCGAAAAGGAAGGCTTCGCTTCCTATATAATGCGCCTTGGCGAAGCGGCGGGGATTAAAATTTCCGATTGGGATTCTTTGCGCGCCGCGCTTGAAAATCGCTTAAATTTTTTTGCCGAAGCGGGTTGCATAATTTCCGACCACAGCCTCGAACCGCCCGAATTTTACGCCGGTTACAGCGAACTGACCGACGCCGATGCCGACGCCGTCTTAAAGCAAGCACTTCGCGGCGAAAAACTTGACTATTTGCAAAAAGTTATTTACAAAACGATGTTGCTTTCATGGCTGGGCGGGGAATATCACAAGCGCGACTGGGTGATGCAACTTCACATGGGCGTTCAGCGCAATAATAATTCGCGAATGTTGCGTCTTGTCGGCGCGGATTCGGGGTTCGACTGCATGTCCGACGAAGGTTTTTCATGGACACTTGCGCAAATTTTAGACGACCTCGAAGCCCGCGACGCCCTTCCCCGCACGATTTTATACGCCCTAAACCCAACCGCCGACGACATGCTTGCCACAATGACCGGAAATTTCGCGGGTCGCGGCATACGCGGGCGCATTCAATGGGGCAGTGCGTGGTGGTTTAACGACAACAAATCGGGCATGGTGAAACATTTGGTCACGTTGGCAAACCACGGTATCGTCGCGAATTTCATTGGAATGCTTACCGATTCACGCAGCTTTTTGTCTTATCCCCGTCACGAATATTTCCGCAGAATTCTTGCGGCGCAGCTTGGCAAGTGGGTTGAAGACGGTGAGTTCCCGGGGGATATGAGCCGCCTTAGCAAAATCGCGCAAAATATCGCGTATTTTAATGCGAAAAATTATTTTTAACGTTTTCGGCGTTTTGCAATTTCGCAACCACCGGTTGCGCAATGGAGTTTGAGTTCGGCAAGCCCGGAACTAATTCCGACGGCTCGGATAACGAGGATTATTGCGAGCATTGCTACCACAATGGTGCTTTTAAATATCCCAACGCAACGATGGATGGTGTAATTGATGTTCGGATACAATACATTGTTCCGCATGTATATCCTGATTTTGAAACGGCTCGCAATGCTTTGCAAGAGCTTTTTCCAACGCTGAAACGCTGGGCAAAATAAGACATTGCGTTATGCAAAAAAAATTTTTCAAAAAAGAGTCGGCGAGTGACACTCGCCGACTCTTTTTTGCCGACGCAATTTTCGAACCGCTGTCGAAAGCAAAATCAAAACCAAAGTTGTGCGAAAAGAAGTAAAAAGGTATAATTCCCAAATGAGGTGAGGTCTGTGAAATATTTATGCGTCCCGGAGGGGTATAAATCCGCGCTTTCTTTGTACGAAACCCAAACCGCCATCGGCAAAATGAAGCGAATTTTTGAAGATAAATTAGCGGCCGCGCTTAGTTTAAAGCGCGTTTCCGCGCCTCTTTTTGTTGAGCCGCACACGGGGCTTAATGACGATTTGAACGGCATCGACCGCCCTGTTGAGTTTGAAATAAAAGAAACAGGCAGTCGCGCGCAAATTGTTCACTCGCTTGCTAAGTGGAAACGCATGGCACTGGCTAAATATGATTTTCACGTAGGAAACGGGCTTTATACCGATATGAACGCGATTCGCAGAGATGATGATATGGACAATTTGCACTCGGTTTATGTTGACCAATGGGACTGGGAAAAAGTCATAAGCGAGGACATGCGAAACGAAAAGTTTTTGCGCGAAACCGTACAAAAAATTATCGACGCGATTTGCGACACGGAGGCGGAAATTTGCGCGAAATATCCCGTGCTTTCCCCGCGCGTGCGCCGCGAAATTACATTTATAACGGCGCAGGAATTGGAGGATAAATTCCCCGCGCTTGACGCAAAAGGCCGCGAAAACGCGATTGCCAAAGAGTGCGGCACGGTATTTTTGATGAAAATCGGCGGGATTTTGCGCTCGGGAAAAAGGCACGGCGACCGCGCGCCCGATTACGACGATTGGAATTTAAACGGCGACATTTTGGTGTGGGACGATTTGCTTGACTGCGCGGTCGAGCTTTCGTCGATGGGCATTCGAGTGGACGCAGCGACGCTTGCCGCCCAGCTTGCCGCCGCCAACTGCGAAAACCGCCGCGAATTGACCTTTCACAAAATGCTTTTGGCAGGCGAATTGCCCCTGACAATTGGCGGCGGCATAGGGCAGTCGCGCCTTTCGATGATTTTGTTGCACAAAATCCACGTCGGCGAGGTGCAGGTCGGCGTGTGGGACGAGGAAACTTTAATGGGATGCGCGGCGAAGGGTGTTGCGCTGTTGTGATTTTCGACGCGCATATGCATCTCGCGCAGCAAAATCCGCGCAATCCCTACATAGATTTTTTTTCACGTTCACGCGACCAAAAATTCCTCCACTTTTCCGGCGATTTCCGACGTTGCGAAAATTTCCAAAAGCGTGCCATCCTCGCGATTTTCCGTAGAAATCACCTTACAGTCCGCGTAAATTTGGCTTAACAGCGCGCCGTGTGTGTAGGGCAAAAGGATGCG
The DNA here is from genome assembly GCA_009786975.1 of Defluviitaleaceae bacterium. Classification (GTDB taxonomy): domain Bacteria; phylum Bacillota; class Clostridia; order Lachnospirales; family WQUN01; genus WQVC01. The sequence continues at coordinate 15,780 of WRGX01000196.1, read as the reverse complement.
CATTTTTCTACGAAGCGATAGCAGAATTTTTTCGACTTCATTTAATAATGAAGGGATGCCCTCGCCCGTCAGCGCGGAAAGGTGCAGGGCATCGCCCGCCGCCGGGAATCCCCCATCAATTTCGCATTTGTTCATCGCAATAATCGTAGGCTTATCCGCGCATTTCAGGCGCACTAAGGTTTCATCAACGATGCGCATTTGGTCGCGGCAGTTTGGGGCGGTGGAGTCTACTACGTGGATTAGGACATCGGCAAAAGTCAGCTCTTCGAGGGTGGCGCGGAAGGCTTGAATCAGGTGGTGGGGGAGCTTGTTTATAAAACCGACGGTGTCGGTGAACAGGACTTCGGGGCCGTCGTTGGGCAGCATGAAACGGCGGGTTGTTGTGTCCAAAGTGGCGAATAGTTTGTTTTCTGCCAAAACGTCCGCGCCTGTTAGGGTGTTCATCAGGGTTGATTTCCCGGCGTTTGTGTAGCCTACCAGGGCAACTACAGGGATGCTTTGGCGTTCGCGTTTTTTGCGGTGGAGGGCGCGACTTTCTCGGATTTCGGAAAGTTCGCGGTTGAGCTGATTTATTCTTGCGCGAATGTGGCGGCGGTCAAGCTCCAGCTTTTTTTCGCCGGGCCCGCGATTTCCTACGCCGCCATGCGCCGCGACGCCCGCTTGGCGCGAAAGCGCGACACCAAGCCCCGAAAGATGGGAGAGGCGATATTTTAATTGCGCGAGTTCGACCTGCGCCTTACCCTCGGCGGTTTGGGCGCGAGCGGCGAAGATGTCTAAAATTACCATGGTGCGGTCCAGAATTTTTACGCCTATTCGCTTCGCCATATTTTTTTGTTGCGCCGGCGAAAGCTCGTCGTCGGAAATTACTGCGTCGGCACCTACTTCGTCAACAAGCGCGGCGACTTCGTCGATTTTTCCCTTGCCCAAATAATGACCGGGGTGAACGGCCTCGCGCTTTTGTATTATTCGCCCGACTTCTTCCGCGCCCGCCGTTTCTGCCAAAAGGCGCAGTTCGTTTAAATTTTCGTCGACATCGCCGTCTTTTTCGACCGCAATTAAGATTACGCGTTCTTTTCGTTCCGCTGTATCAAACATTTTTGTCTCCTTTTGCCGAGCCGTGACAAAATATTTTTTTTTCTTCTTACATATATTTCCACAATGTTCACTTTTGTCCTGTTAGGCTTGTACTCGATAAAGGACAGGAGGGATTACATGAAAGATTTTACATTGCCCGCCAATATTAAGCAAATCGGCAGTATTGGCGACGGCCTGCGTATTTACATGGAGGACTATGTTTGTACGTTTTTGCAACAATACGCCGAGGGCGCGGGCTTCGAAGAACGGATTGCGTTTTTGGTGGGTCGGACAATGGTTATCGACAGCCAGCAGTTCTTGTTCATCGACGGCGCGATTTACGGGCGGTATGCCGAAAAATTTGAGGGGCATCTGCGCTTTACCGAAAAAAGCGTCGAGTATGCCGAAGAAGTCATGGAGGAACACTTCCCGGGCCTTGAAATTGTGGGATGGATGCAGTCGCAGCCGAGCTACGGCACGTATTTGAACCAGCATTACGCCGCGTATCATTTACGCCAGTTCCGCAAGGCGCATCAGGTCATGTTTGTTGTTGACCCGCTGGAGCGGCTGAACGCCTTTTATTGCGCCAATCCCGTCGCGATGACCCCAACGGAGCGCATGGCGGAAATTCCCGGATATTTCATCTACTACGAGAAAAACAAAAACATGCACGAGTACATGCTTGTTAACAATTCGCAGGAATTTTCTGCGAAACCGCCGACTCTTGTTGAGCTTTCGCCGCTTGAATACGCCGGAGAAAAGGAAACTCCTTTGTTGGACGAACTTTTTAACCCGGAGGAAGATAAATTCGAGGGACGATTTGCCCCCGGCGGCCCGCGCCCGAAAGACCCCGCCGAGTACATCAAAAAACGCGAGGACGCCAAGGCACAAAAACGCGGTCAAACTATGGAGCAAAAGCGAGCGGTCAACATGCTTGGAGGGCTTTGCGCGGTGCTTTTCGTGGTGTGTTTTATCATGGGCGTCGGATTAATTCGCAATCAGGAGCGCATCGACAGCCTTGAGGCGCAGGCGCGGCAATTTACGACGGCACTGCGAAATCAGACCGCCTTTGATGTTGAACACGCGCCGGTTTTCGCCGAAGTTCCGGTTGTTGAAGCCGAGCCGAATATTGCGGTAGATTTGCCTGCGGAAACCCCTGCTGCAACGCCGGATACTCCGGAAGCTCACGACGTACTTGACCCATCTCCGCCGCCGCTTCCGCCCGCGCCCGAACCACCCGCGCCGACGGAGTCGCCAATACAGCCCGAGCCTGCGCCGCCCGTCACCGAATATGTTTTCGACCCCCACGAAGAATCCGCAATTGTCGCGCCGATTCCCGAAACATACACGATTCAACCGGGCGACAGCCTGCTTGCAATAAGCCTGTATTTCTTCGGCGACGCAAACATGATGTACGCAATTTTGGAACTTAACGGACTCGACGACCCCGATATGATTATCGCGGGAAGAACAATATCACTGCCGCAAAGGTGAGTATCCCATGGAAGATTTTTCAGTCGCGCTTGCGCACGAAATAAAAAACCCGGCCGCGGTCGCGCTGGCGCATGTAAATATGTTGCGACTCGGGTGCGGGCAAACTGTGCCCGCCATCGACGGCGAGGACGGCGATTTGGCGCACCATTTAAACCACATCGAAACCGCACTTACAAACATTTGCGACCTCGTTCGCGAAATGCTCGCGGCATCACAAAAACGAAGCGAGCTTTACGAGGTTGATTTGGGCAAAATTTTGTCGGACATTTTGGAAACATATCGCGCGGCTTGGCCGGACATATTGTTTTCATACGACGACCGCGAGCTTCTTTGCCTTGGGCACGAAACCTCGCTTCGTATAATTTTTTCAAATTTAATCAAAAACGCCGTCGAGGCGTTGGAGGGAAAGGAAGGAGGTCAAATAGAAATTTTCGCTCTCGCGGACGGTGACTTCGCCGATTTTTTGGAAGTCACCGTTCGTGACAACGGAAACACCGACGCAAGCCGCGAAAAACCGCATGGAAACGGCCTCGGCCTAGCAATTTGCCGAAATCTTTCAAACGGCATCGGCGCGCATTTCAACGCCACCCCCCTCGAAACGGGCGGTCTTGCCGTAAGCATAAAACTTCGCACGGGATGTCCCTCTTTTGCATAGTATGTACGGAATGATGAAATCTTTTTTTGCCTAAAGGCAAAAAAAACGTGTGCAAAAAAACGCGTTGAAACGTCGCGATTTTTTTGCACACTGATGAAAAGGAGGCTTTGCCAATGCGTACAGGATTTTTATGCGATTGTAATTTCCGATATGAGAACCGCTACGAATCGTTTGTCGAGCGAGAAGAAGAATTCGATGACTTCCGTTTCCGTCGTCACCCAATGTTTTATCGCTTCAACCGCTATCTCCCACGCCGCAGAATGTGGAGGGGCTGGTAGTCCGCCAAGCGAAAATAAAATGCAATAACTCAAAAAAATCGCGCGCAAGCGCGATTTTTTTGTACGCCGGGAAACCGCTCCCGGCTTCGAGAGAACGTGCCGCCCTCGACACATGCCCCCGGTGCCCACCGCGCGCTTGGCGCGCTTTTTATACGCCGGAAAGCAGCTCCCGGCTTCGAGAGAACATGCCGCCCCCCGACACATGTCCCCGGTGTCCACCGCGCGCTTGGCGCGCTTTTTATACGCCGGGAAGCAGCTCCCGGCTTCGAGAGAACGTGCCGCCCCCAACACATGCCCCTGGTGCCCACTGCGCGCTTGGCGCGCTTTTTTAATTTTGCAAAAAAGAGTCGGCGAGTGACACTCGCCGACTCTTTTTTTTATACGTCGGGAAACTACCCCCGGCTTCGAGAGAACGTGCCGCCCCCAACACATGTCCCCGGTGCCCACCGCGCGCTTGGCGCGCTTTTGTACGTCGGGAAGCTGCTACTGCTCCATCTGCCGCCCTAAAAAATTCGCGGCATTTACGGCCAATTTGCTTTCGACTTCGCCCATTTTTTTGTCCGGCGAAAGGAGGACAACTGCGCCGAGAACGTCGCCTTCGGCAATAATTGGGGCGATATATTCGTTGGAGTAGGTCGAGGGGTCGTCTTCTTCGATTATTGGAACAAAGGCGGCGTCGGTGCGGGTCGCGCTCATCGCGCTGCGCTGATTTATCGTGCGTTCAAGCGCGGGCGAAATGTTTTTGTCCAAAAATTCCTTCCTCGCGCCGCCCGAAACGGCGATAATTTGGTCTTTGTCAACGATACATGTTATGTGTCCCGACGTTTGGCTAAGTGTTTCGGCGTATTCTTTGGCAAAATTTCCAAGCTCGCCGATTGGCGAGTATTTTTTCAAAATAATTTCACCCTCGCGGTCGGTGAAAATTTCAAGCGGGTCACCCTCGCGAATCCGCAGTGTGCGGCGTATTTCCTTTGGAATAACAACCCTTCCGAGGTCGTCGATTCTCCTTACAATGCCTGTAGCTTTCAATATATTTCCTCCTATTCAATGAGCAAAAAATCGCGATGTTTCAAGGCGTTTTTTGCGAACGATTTTTTTGCCGCAAGGCAAAAAAAAGAATTCTTTTTTTTTCAGTGATTTTTCATATTATCTGTAAGAACTGCGCGAAATATACAAAAAAGGGAGACTGAAAATTCAGTCTCCCCCCCAAGAAAAGTTTCGTTTTTACACCGCTTTTGCGGCTTCCGCGAGCTTTGTGAACCCGACGGTATCATTTACTGCCATTTCTGCCAACATTTTACGATTGATATCAATGCCGGCTTTTTTCAGACCGAACATGAACGTGCTGTAGCTGAGTCCGTGTTCGCGTGCGGCCGCGTTAATTCGCGTAATCCACAATCGTCGGTATTCGCGTTTGGTTTGTTTGCGCCCGGCAAACGCCGACGCCATTGCCCTCATAACGGCTTGCTTTGCCGCACGATATTGTGTGCTTCTTGCGCCGAAATATCCGCGCGCCAGCTTTAATACCTTTTTATGTCTTTTTTTGGCGTGAATCGCACCTTTTATCCTTGCCATATTGCTCTCTCTCCTTTTTTACGCATACGGAAGCATTGCGCGTACCGCCGCTTCATTCGTTTTGTCAACCATTCCGGGTTTACGAAGCCCCATTTTGCGTTTGGGCGATTTTTTTGTAAGAATGTGACCTTTGTTGGCTTTTGCGTGCTTGAATTTGCCCGTTCCGGTAACTTTAAACCGCTTTGCGGCGGCCTTTTTCGTTTTTATTTTAGGCATATCTTCACTCCTTTTTTCCGTTTTTGACACTCGCAGGACGCTCAAATTTGCAATAGTATCCGTCGCCCGCATTTTAGTTGTTCGTTTTTTCCACTAATTGAGGTTTCGGTGCCATAAACATCGACATGCTTCGCGCCTCCATTTTCGGGGGCTTTTCAACGTTGCCGAACTCGGAAAGTTTTTGCGTCAAGTCGGCAAAAATTCCGTGCGCGACCTCCGTGCGACCAAGCTCACGCCCACGAAAACGAATCGTAATTTTGACCTTGTCGCCGCTTTTTAAAAATTCCGTGGCTTTGCGAACTTTTACATTAATATCGTGGATGTCAATGTTCGGCGACAGGCGGATTTCTTTTACGTCCACCGTTCGCTGTTTTTTTCTGGTTTCTTTTTCTTTCTTGGATTGCTCGAACCTGAATTTGCTGTAATCCATGATTTTACACACTGGCGGTTTTGCCGTGGGCGAAATCTTTACGAGGTCTAAACGCTTATCATCTGCCATTTTCTGCGCATCGAGGCCGGAAACAATGCCGAGCTGCGCGCCGTCAGTGTCAATAAGACGCACTTCGCGGTCTCTGATTTGTTCGTTAATCATTAAATTGGTAATGCCGATTCACTCCTTTTCATACAATAACGACATGTGACGGGTAAACAAAAAAACAGACCCGAAAGCCTGCCGCAACGAAACAAACTCCCCTGCCGGGGGAAATTTGAACCCTTTTGCTCACAAGCGGTGTTTTCGCGAGCGGCGGAGGGTGAGAAGCGGCACTTCTGCTTTCGCAAGAGAGTCTAGCAACTTTTTTAGGAAATGTCAAATTTTATTTTTGATATAGTGTCTCGCCCGGAGAGATGGTAAATAAAGTCAATGCTCGTTGAATATGGGCAGATAAAAAGCATTATGACCTGCTTGCCATAGGTAAGGTGTGTCCGATTCATAAAAATCGGCTAGGGCGTAGTGGCAACACGCCCTAAATATGACATCCGGGTGTCACCTGAAAAGGGCTTGATTTTGAAAATTGCATGTCCTGTAATGCCGGTAAATAAGCGGGTTTGCGGAGGGTGCAGGGTTTATTTTAGACATGAAATCGGCAATATCATGCGTGACAATAATCGCCGATTTTTCCTCGCGTCGCAGGATGTTAAAAACATCGTCGGCGACAACGAGGCGCGTTTGATAGTCCAGCGCGGAAAACGCCTCGTCAAGCAGGAGAATATCGGGCTTGACCGCAAGCGTGCGAATAAGCGCGGCGCGTTGGCGCATTCCGCCTGAAAGTTGTGACGGGTGCTTGTCGCAAAACTCCCAAAGCCCGTAGCATTTCAAAAGATTTTTTGCGTAATCGACGTTTTCATTGCACTTCGCGCCGCGAATTTCAAGACCGAGCAAAACGTTGCCCAAAATACTGCGCCAGTCCAAAAGGCTGTCCTTCTGCAACATATAGCCGACCTTGCGTGAAACTCCGCGTACTTCTTCTCCGCCCGCGAAAACTTTGCCCGCACTTGGCGAAACAAGCCCGGACGCGAGAGAAAGCATCGTCGATTTTCCACAGCCCGACGGGCCGATAACCGAAACAAGCTCGCCTTCGTTCACACAAAAATCTATATCTCTGAGCGCGTCAACCTCGCCGTTATCGGCCTGATACGTCAGCGAAACATTTGCGAAACGCAAAATCTCCCGCATAAACACCACCCCAGTGACATGCTATGCTCGTGCAGGAAATTTGTTCTTGATACTTTTTCGGACACTTTTTCCGCTCAAAAAAATGGAATTCGGCAATGCGGCAACTTGCGAGCCTCCATTTCTCGCTATATAATAATCGTTCTTACAGAATCAGGAGGTTAAAAAACACCTTATGCAAAAACCCGACTATATGTTTGCCGCATTTGCCGCAAACGGAATATCCGCGCAAAATTTACATTTCGCAATCCACACCGACATGACCCCGGACGGTGATTTTTCCGACGCATATGTCGCTGTTGACAATGAGAATTTGTACGTTTTGTATGGCATGGAGCGCGTTGTAAAAGTCGAAGACGGGCGGCGACTTGTTGCGCAGTATGATACCCACGAGGTCTTGAAATTTCCGCTTGCGGAGCTGGGCGAACTTAAAACGGAAACGCTGCTTTCGACGTGTCGATTGGTTGCAACGAGCGACGGCGACGAAAAGCGGCTTATTTTGCTGTTCTCACTGACGCATCAAAGTTTTGTCGAGCGGCTTATTCGCGTTGTGAAAAATATCCGCAAAAACGAAGCCCCTCTGCATGAAATTCGCCTTGAGGGCTCACTTTTCTGCGAAAAATGCGGTACGCGCTACCCCGAGCCGGAACGCGCGCTCTGCCCGAATTGTACCGACAAAATGAGTATTTTTTTGCGCCTGCTTGGTTTTTTTCGCTTTTATAAAGGAAAGGTCGCGGCGTGTACAATCGTTATGTTTCTTATTACGATTACGCAAATCCTCGCGCCTTACGTCGGAACCCGCATGTTTATTGACGAGGTACTTAACTACGACGGTCGATTTTTCGGGATGCTTGGCGCGATTGTGCTGGTTGTTGTGGCGGTGCGGGTTTTTGCGACGCTTTTGCAGATGCTTTATCAGGTCGTTTTGGCAAAGACGATGCCGTGGATTATTTACGATTTGCAACTTCGCATTTTCGAGGCAATGCAGCGGCTTTCCGTGTCATTTTACACCTCGAAGCGCACGGGTTCGCTTATGAATCGCATAAGCCGCGACGCGCGCAACATTTATTGGTTTTTCGTGGACGGGCTGCCGTTTATTTTGCTGAATTCGATAATTTTGGTCGGAATTTTTATAATGATGCTTGCGCTGGAGTGGCGGCTTGCACTTATTTCCATTGTTATGGTGCCGTGCGCAATCGGCATGTTTTGGGTGTTGTTCAAGTATTTTAAGCAATTTTGGCATAAATGGTGGGTCGTAAATTCGCAGATGAACAACATGGTTTCGGACAGCGTGAATGGCCAGCGCGTAATTAAAGCGTTTGCGCGTGAGGGCGCGGAAACCGACCGTTTTTCCGCGCAATCCGACCGACAGGCGCAGGTTCAAATCGCCGAGGCAAACCTCGCGTGGACGGCGTTTCCGCTGATTTATTTCTTCATTTTTTGCGCGCAAGTCGCGATAACCGCACTCGGCGCGATGATGGTTATTAATGAAGAAATTACGCTTGGTACGTTTCTTGCGTTTCAGGCGTATTTTTCGATGCTTTTCGGGCCGTTGCAGTTTATGTCGTCGGTAAGCAACTGGTGGGCGCGTTGCGTTGACGCGGCTCAGCGCGTTTTCGAGGTAATCGACGCGAAGGCTGACGTCGAGGAGCCGAAAAACCCCGTAAAAATCGGCGAATTCAAAGGCGACATCCGCGTCAAGGACGTATTTTTTCAATACGAACCCGCCGTGCCGATTTTGCGCGGATTGAACATTGAAATTCCTGCGGGCAAATCCCTCGGAATCGTCGGAAAAACCGGCTCGGGCAAGACAACCCTCGCGAATTTAATCGCCCGCCTCTATGACCCGAACGAGGGGCAAATTTTCATCGACGGCATCGACGTAAAAAAAATCCCGCTTAACACGCTTCGCACAAACATCGGCGTCGTATCGCAGGATATTTATCTTTTCATCGGAAGCATCGCGGACAATATTCGCTATGCGCGCCCCGACGCCTCAATCGAAGAAGTCGTTTGGGCGGCAAAAATGGCGTCCGCGCACGATTTTATCGCAAACCTGCCCGACGCCTATGAAACACGCGTCGGCGCGGGCGGGCAAGACCTTTCCGGCGGCGAAAAACAACGCCTGTCAATCGCCCGAACAATTATTCAAAACCCCAAAATTCTAATTTTAGACGAAGCCACCGCCGCCATGGACACCGAAACCGAGGGCAAAATCCAAGCCGCATTAAACAAACTGCAAGCCGACCGCACAACAATCGCAATCGCCCACCGAATGTCCACCCTCAAGGACGTCGATTCCCTCGCCGTAATACGCAAGGGCCGCGTGGTAGAAACCGGCACTCACGCCGAGTTAATGGCGAAAAAAGGCGAATATCACAAGCTGTATAAGATTCAGCTTGAAGGACTCAAGGTTATCAGCATGGATTAGGCGCGCCAAGCGCGCGGTGGGCACCGGGGGCATGTGTTGGCGGCGGCACGTTCTCTCGAAGCCGGATGCAGTTACTTAGGCCGTGAAAAAATCCCCGTGACGGGGATTTTTTTATGGCCGGGAAACTGCATCCGGTTCCCAATGCGCGCAGTGCGCGCTTTTCTTGATTTGCAAAAAAGAGTCGGCGAGTGACACTCGCCGACTCTTTTTTGCAAAACCGCTCCCGGCTTCGAGGGAACGCGTCGCCGCCAACATACTCCCCCGGTGCCCACCGCGCGCTTGGCGCGCATTGCATATTTTCACAAATCATGTATAATGGAAAAAAACGGCACGATGGGAGGATTTTATGAAAAGGAAATTTTCTGTTCGCTTAATTTGCTTGTTGGTTGCGGGAACGGTTTTGTCGGGGGCGTTGGCGGTTTCGGCGTTTAACGGGTCGCCTTACGAGGTGCTTAAAGACGCGATTTTTAACGCGATGTTTTACGAAAATTTCACCGCCGAATCCGAATTTACCATGCGCGTAAACGGTCAAATTGTTGAAAACGACCGTAGTGTCCAAGCTCAGGGCCACAACCGAAATTTATCGCTTTCGTATGCCGAAGGCGTTCGCACTCGAATGGATTTCAGCAATGGCGATTTGTCATTAAGCATGTCAAACAGGGACGTCGATATGTATGGCCGCCAATGGTACACCGTCACCACCCATGACCCGCGATGGAGAAACTTGCACTCCTCCGGCGGGCTTTTCGGCATGGGTGAAATTGGCGACCGCGAATCCAACTACATTCGGCTTTACGAGCTTTTTATCGACCTAATGGTTGGCGATTTACGGCACAATATGTACATGACATCGCAAGGCGACGGCACTCGTCGCGTAAGCGGCGCGATTACGGGCAGTCAGTTGCCCGAAATTGTGCGCGTTTTGATTGACATTGCCGTCGAGTCGGACAGCAGGGACGCCGCGACTTTCACGCCGCGACCAAACCAAGAGTCATGGGAAATGCCCATGCGCGAACTTACGATAAACCGCATAGACGGCACGGCGGACATTGATTCCGACGGCAATTTGCTATACATTCGCGGCGGCGTGAATGTGACGCTTGTAAATATTTTCGGCGAAGTAAATGTCGTTGAAGCTGAGCTTGCTGTACGTTTTTCGGATTTGGGAACAAGTTTTCCCCAAAGCCCGATTTTCGGCGCAGAGGAGATGTTTACGCCGGCATTTATGTTTGCGCAACAAAACAGCAGGTATGCAAGTCTGATGTTCCGTTTGGACGAATTCGGCAATATTTGTACCGAAATGGTAGGAACTCGGTCGGATATCAGGGACGCGGTAGGCGTTGGAATGAATCGGTGACAAAATGGTGCTTGAGCTTGAAAATGTGACGAAAATATACAAAACCGGACGAGGCGCGGAGGATATTTCTTTCGCGCTTTCGCCTTGTGAAATTTTGGGGCTTTTGGGTCCGAACGGCTCGGGAAAAACCACGACGATGAAGGCGATTTCGGGCTTGGTTCAGCCCACGGGCGGAAATATTCGCATCTGCGGAATCGACGCGATAATTTTTAGGGAAAAAGCCCTGCAACACGTGGGTTGCCTAATCGAAGCCCCCGCACTGTATCCCTACACAACGGTGCGCCGAAACCTGCAAATGGCGGCGCGATTTTACCCCGATGTAAACGAATCGCGCATCGACGAAGTCCTGCAATTGGTACACATGGACCGATACGCAAACGATAAAATCAGCGTGCTGAGCCTCGGAATGCGCCAGCGCGTCGGCCTTGCGCTCGCGCTTTTATCAAAACCCGCGCTTCTTATATTGGACGAGCCCGCAAACGGCCTGGACATCGAGGGCATGATTTTCGTGCGCGAAGCGGTAAAACAAGCGGCGGCAGACGGCGCGGCGGTGCTTATGTCCTCGCATCTCGCGAATGAAATACAGCTTGTTGCCACACGCGTCGCGGTTATGCACGAGAGCCGACTTTTGGGGCTTGCCGATATGGACGAAATAAACGAATCCTTCGAGAGCTTGGAGGATTATTTTTTGAAAATGACCGGGAGTGGAGCGGAATGACGGCATTTTACGCGGCTTATCGCAATGAAACGGACAAACTGCTTTTGCGCAAAAAATACATAGGCTTTTTGATTTTCGGGGCGGTTATTTGTGTTATCTGGGCGACCGTCGGGGCTTTTTCCACGGGCTTTATGGGGACATTCGGCGGCGTGACGGTAAATCTTACGCCAACGCCGATGGGCGTTTTGCCGCTGTTTTTGCAAATAATTGTGCCGCTCCTGATTTTCATGGGAGTCACCGACCTGATTACGACCGAAGGCGGAGAACACACGATGAAAGCAATGGCGACTCGCCCCGTGGAACGCTACAAACTGTACTTCGCAAAACTTTCGGCGGTAATAACCTATGCCGCCGTGTACCTCGCGTGCGTTTTTGTCATAAGCACCGTGCTTAATCAGCTGCTTGGGCGAGGTCTGACCATCGGCGAAATTTTCGCGGCACTTGCTTCTTACGCGCTTACGCTCCCGCCGCTGGCTGTGTTGGCCGGGTTTGCGGCATTGGCGGCTTTGTTCGGGCGAAGCGGCACGCTTACCATGTTTTTGCTCGTGGTTGCGTATTTGGCGATGAATATTTTGCCGATTCTCTTTCCCGTGCTTTCGGAATTATTGTTCACCTCCTACCTCGGCTGGCACAGGCTTTGGGTCGGCGTTTTGCCAAGCGCGTCGAGGCTTTTACATATGATTGCCATCGTTGCCGGCTACGGCGTGGTGTTTTTTATCGCGGGGAGTTTTATTTTTGATAGGAAGGAATACTAGGGAAACGTAAGAAAATAAACTTTACACATTCCTTACGTTTCCTAACAGGAGGGATTCATGTGAACACCGAACTTTTTACAGGCAAGGCGGAGGCTTACGCCGCCGCGAGGCCGAGCTATCCCGCCGCGACGGTTCAATATGTTTTGGGGCTTGCGCCACCTCGTGCGATTTTTGCGGACATCGGTGCGGGGACGGGGAAATTTACCGAGCTTCTTGCGCGGCACGGAGCTTCGCAAGGCGCGGAGATTTTCGCGGTTGAGCCGAATGCGGATATGGTGGCGCAACTCGCGGTTACGTGCGCGTCGCTTCCGAATGTGAACATTGTTGCCGCTCCGGCGGAAGCCACGACTTTGCCCGACTCAAGCGTCGATGTAATCATCGCCGCGCAAGCGATGCACTGGTTTGACCCGGATGCATTTTTGGCGGAATGTCGGCGAATCGGCAAGCCCGGCGCGGTTCTTGTTGCTGTGTACAATGTCACGCCGGGCGGAACCAGCCCGGGTTACAGCAAATCTTCGGACGAAATTTTCTTCAAAAATCCGACCTTGCGCGAATTTCCGAACCCAATTTTCTACACGCGGGAAAAATGGCTTGCGTACATGACCTCGCATTCCAACGACCCCCTGCCGTCCGACCCGGAATACGACGCGCATATAGCAGAGGTGAACGAACAGTTCGAACGAGAAGCGGTTGACGGCCTGCTTTGCCGCGAGGTTGTTACAAAAATTTATCACGAGAAAATTTAGGGCTGGAGGTTTAAAATGTTTAACAAACTTATCGCACTAATCAACAAATATTCGAATGACGGCTTTACAGATGCCTCCGAAAAATTAAACAAATTTATTTCAACAACCGGGGATTTTATCGAAATTCTTTTGCAAATCGGCACAATTCCTGAATCAATATCGCATGATTCGACCGAGGAAAAATTATTTTCAAAAGCATCCGATGCAGTATTATCGCGGGCATTTCGCGAGATTGGGCTGAAATCAACGGTTATTTCCGAAAGAGCAGATGCCGCGGATGTAATTGCCCGGTCGCAGTTTCACGGATATTCTTTGGTTGCCGACGCAAAAGCCTTTCGCCTTAGTCGCACCGCAAAAAATCAAAAAGATTTTAAGGTCGCGGCGTTGTCGGGATGGAGGAACGACAGCGATTACGCCATTCTTTGCTCGCCCTATTTTCAATATCCGCGCAGACAAAGTCAAATTTATGCGCAAGCACTTGATAATAACGTTTGCCTTTTAAGTTGGGAGCATCTGATTTTTTTACTTGAGCAGGGCATTAGGGAAAGCGAAGAAATAGACTTGTCGGTTATTTGGGGTTTTTGTGAGAAAATATCGCATGAAATCGTTGTCGCTGAGAAGAAAAAGTGTTTTTTTAACCGTTTCGACATAGGCTTAGTCAATTCGCTTGGGGAATCATGGAAAGAATTTGATAAAATCTTGAAAACGTGCAAAAATAAAATAATCGAGCGTGGTTTCGCCGAAAAATCGTATTGGGAAAGCGAACGCGATGCCGTCAGTAAACTTACGCGAGAACAAGCCATCGAAGAACTTATACGTGCGAAGAAAATCAATGAGAAAATCCAACAAATAGACACATACTTGGGAGGAATCCGTAGTGGTTGACAGCATCATCTCGGGCGATTCAATTAAAATTATGAAAACTCTTTCCGATGAATTTGTCCATGCTATTATTTCTGACATTCCGTACGGCATCGGCTATGGCGAATGGGATGTTTTACATAAAAATACCAATTCTGCCTTGGGCGGTTCTTCCGCCGCACAAAAAAACGGCGGTGTTTTGTTTAAGCGTCGCGGCAAACCGCTAAACGGCTGGAGCAACGCGGACAAAAAAATTCCGCTTGAGTATCAAGAGTGGTGCGCGTCTTGGGCGGGCGAGTGGCTTCGTGTTTTAAAACCGGGCGCGTCTTGTTTCGTTTTTGCGGGACGGCGTTTTGCCCACAGATGCATTGTTGCCCTTGAAGATGCGGGGTTTACATTTAAAGACATGCTTGCGTGGGAGAAACAAACCGCACCGCACAGGGCGCAGCGCATTTCGGAAGTCTATAAGCGGCGTGGCGACATTGTTCATGCCGAAAAATGGGAGGGCTGGCGAGTGGCAAACCTGCGCCCACTTTTCGAGCCTGTTTTGTGGTTTCAAAAACCATATAAAACAGGCGGTACGCTTGCGGATAATGTATTAAATTTCGGCGTTGGCGCATGGAATGAAAATTTTGCCGATTCAAATATTTTCCCCGTTACTTTTGAAAAAACTGACCATGGCTTGCACGAAACGCAAAAACCTCTCAAGCTCATGGAGCGTTTGATTTCGCTTGTCACGCAAGAAGATGCGATTGTTCTCGACCCGTTCGCCGGCTCGGGGACAACTTGTTTGGCGGCAAGAAATCTTGGCAGGCATTATATCGGAATTGAAATTAACGACGAGCATGTAAAAACAGCGATAAAACGCTTGGATGAAACTATTACGAAAGAACGTTTCAATTAAAATTGGCACAATAAAAGGAGGAACACAAAATGGCGGGACATTCAAAATTTGCAAACATAAAGCATCGCAAGGCAAAAACCGACGCGGCGAAGGGGCGGATTTTCACGCGGCTTGGGCGCGAGCTGGCGATGGCGGTTAAGCATGGCGGAGGCGGCGACCCGGAGGCAAATTTGCGATTGAAGGACGCGATTGCGAAGTGCAAATCGGAAAACATGCCGAACGATACGATTGAGCGGAGCATAAAAAAAGCCGCCGGCGACATCGACAACGTCAACTTCGAGGCGGCGACTTACGAGGGCTACGGGCCCGGAGGCGTTGCCGTAATTGTCAAAGTTTTGACGGATAATCGGCACAGGGCGGCGGCAAACGTGCGTCACGCTTTTACCAAGGGCGGCGGAAATATGGGGACGCCGGGCTGCGTTTCGTTTTCCTTTCGCGAGGTGGGGCAAATAATGGTCGAAACAGAACACGCCGACGAGGACGAATTGATGCTCCTAACCGCCGACGCGGGCGCGGATGATTTTATCGCGCAAGAAGGCGGCTTTGAAATTTTAACCTCGCCGGAGAATTTTTCCGCCGTCCGCGAGGCAATCGAAGCGGCAAAAATCCCGATGGCGTCGGCAGAAATCACAATGCTTCCGCAAACATACGCAACCCTTTCCACTCCCGAGGAATTGAAACAAATGAACAAAATGCTGGACATTTTGGACGACGAGGACGATGTGCAAAACGTTTATCATAATTGGGAGGAATAGGCGCGCCAACAACCAACCCTCCATCGCACAAAAAAAGACAAAAAACCGGAGCCATAGCCATGATGATAGATAGGGCTATATTCTTAAATCGAATATTCGTTTTAGAAAAAACTGCTCAACCAACGATTGCCTCGGTTGAGCAGTTTTTTACACGTTAAAGAGTCCCGTTTAGCATCTATCCCTTGCAGTCGGTCTAAGAGCCTGTATAACATAATATTTACCATTTTTGCGTTTGTCAGAATCGCTTAACGAGTACAGCAATAAGCGCGAGAACCATCATTTGCAGGGA
>WRGX01000195.1 GCA_009786975.1 Defluviitaleaceae bacterium | reverse complement strand
AGCCCGCTTCGCAAGCGGCTTACAGGGCATTTTTCTCGATTCATTTTTTAACGTAATTTTGAAGAATTTTTGCGCATTTTAATTCCCGGTGTCCCATCCCGCCGCGTCCCGGAGGGACGCAAGGAGGGGCTGGCGTAGGCTTTCACCGGGCGATTATTGTCAAAAAAGGTATGCCCCTCTGCCAAAATGGGAAAAATCCCGACATGTTGATACGATTTTTAATTTACGGCGCATTGGGCTGCCTAATCGAAGTCCTGTGGACGGGGCTTGGCTCGCTTCGAAGCCGCGATTTCAAGCTGGGCGGAAACACAAGCCTGTGGATGTTTTTTATTTACGGCATGGTTATTTTTCTCGAGCCGATTTTTGTGCTAATTGCTCCGCTGAATTTTATTATTCGCGGGCTGACCTACGCGGCTTTTATTTACGCGGGCGAGTTCGTTACGGGGCTTGCACTGCAACGGGCGGGGGTTTGCCCGTGGGATTACAGTCACACAAAATATCATGTCAGGGGGATTATTCGCGCGGATTATTTGCCGTGCTGGATTGCGCTCGGACTTTTTTATGAATGGGTTTATTTCGCGCTTCGCTAAAATGGTATATAATACCTGCGAGGCTTTGACATTGAAATTTATAAAGTCTCGAACGGAGGCTTACAGATGAAGTGGATTATGGGATACGCGGCCGCACTTTGCGTGCTTGTGCTGATAATCAGCCAAAGTATTATCATACCCACTTTTTTTACGCCTTTTTTTCGGTGGCACTTTAATCGCGCGGAAGTGGCTGCGGAAATCGGCATAAGGGACGACGATTTAATGCATGTCACCCACGAATTGCTGGCGTACATGCGCGGTCGGCGCGATTCGCTTCACGGCATAACCGCCGAGGTGCAAGGTCCGCACGAGCGCGGAAACCGCATATACGGCCAAAATTTTTTTACCGACCGTGAAATTACACACATGTATGACGTACGAGAGCTGTACGATTTGCTTTTTATGACGCGAAACATCTCGCTTTTTTCACTTATCGCGCTCATTTTTGCGATGATTTATTTTCGGCACAAGCCGCTCGAGCTTCTTTCGCGATGTTCGCGAGAGGTGCTTGTGGGCTTTTTTATTTTGATGCTCGCCGTTGCGGGGATTTCCGCGATTGACTTTAGCCGCGCGTGGGATATTTTTCACTACATTTTTTTCTTCCGCGATGCCGACCAAACTTGGCGGCTTACACGTTTTGTGGATTTGATGATAAACATGTTCCCGCTTGAATTTTTTATAAGTATTTCGATTTTTATCGCGGCGTTAATTACGATTTTTTCCGCGCTGATATGTACGTTTTCGTCGGTTTATTTGTACAAGCACAGGGGAGCGAGAAATGATTGAGGCTTTGCTGCATATCGTTTTATGGACGCTTGTTGTGCTTGTCGCGCTTGTTCTGTTTGTGCTTTTGCTTATGGCGTTGCCGATAAAATATAGCGTAAACGCGTCAAACGACGGCAATACGATGGTCGTCGCCCGTGTGAGCTGGTTGTTAAAAATCGTTCGTTTCACTTACGAATTGCGGGACGGGCGGGAAAAATCGACGTTTCATGTGTTATTTTTCAGGGTTGACAGACCGCCGCGATGGTGGCGAAGGGTCAAGCGTTGGGCGCGCCGAATGCTTCAAGGGCGCGATAAACCGAAGAAAAAGCCGCTTTCCGCTTCCCCAAAACCGAAATCGCCTCCGCCCGCGCCTCCCCGAACTCCCCCACCCTCCCCAAAATCCGACGAATCCTTCCTCGACAAGCTCTCGGACGTATATTCCTCCTTGACAGACGAGCGTGGAAAAATTATCATAAAACATGCTGTTGCCCTGCTTGGCGACTTGATAAAAGTTTTGCGCCCGAAACGATTTGATGTTTCGGGAGTGATTGGGACGGGCTGTCCGTTTAACACGGCAATGGTCTTGGGGACGTACGAAAGCATTGCGGGCATGTTCGATATTCGCAAAAATGTCCGTTTCGCGGGCGATTTTAACACCGACGACCCCCTGTTTCGCTACAACGCCGACGTACGCGGCAAGGCAAATATCCTGCGCATGGTGACACTTATAGTACGCTTCGCGTTGCACGAACCGGTTCGCGAATGGCTGTTAACCCTGTGGACGGACGACTTCTAACGGATGATTTCTAAATGTTATTAACCGGCTTCTAACCGGCTTCGAGAGGAGAATATAAATGAGCAGCGTAAACGAAAATTTAAAAATGCTTTTCGGTAAAATGGAGGACTTTGTTTCAACGAAAACCGTTGTCGGCGAGGCGGTGCATATCGGCGACGTAATTTTAATCCCGCTTGTTGACGCGACTTTCGGCGTGGGAACGGGGCTTGCCGACTCTGCCGACGATAAAAAAGGCGCGGGCGGCGGCGCGGCAGGCGCGAAACTGACGCCCTCGGCCGTTGTCGTAATCACGGACGGCACGGTTCAGCTCGTAAACGTGAAAAGCACCGACAGTGTCAACAAGCTCGTTGACCTCGTGCCGGGTATTTTGTCAAAACTTAACCTCGGCGCGATTTTTGACAAAAAAGATAAAAAGACTGAGTCGGACGACGGCGAGGAGTAAGAGTGAAAAATGAACGAGAGGAACGCGGGCGGCGAATTTTTGATGGCGATTTGTGCGTTCAGCGAATGGCGAAAAGTGTGAAAAAATGAAGAAGGGAACGCGGGCGAGCGATTTTTAATGGTGATTTGTGCGCTCAGCGAATGGCGAAAAACATGGACGCTTCCTATGTAAATGCATTTGTACAGGGTGCCCAGCGCGTCTTCGATAAAATATGCCAAGAAACTCCGTCATTGGGGAAAATTTTTTTGAAAACCAACCCGTACACAGTTTCGGAAGTATCCGTTTCGGTGGATATTTTCGGGGCCTTTGAGGGAGAAATTGTGTACAATATGACCGAAGACGCAGGCTGTTTTATTGTATCACGAATGATGCCCGGCTTTTCCACGCCCTCGATGCAAGAGGATATGGCAAAATCCGCCGTGTCCGAGCTTGCGAATATAATTTCCGGCAACGTCGCAACGATTTTTTCCGGCAAGGAAATCGTCGTTGACATTCGCACGCCTGTGCTTCGTTTTAACGCAGCCGCCGACGATTTCCCCCTCGCGCGAAAAACCCCGAAAATTGTGTGCGTTCCGCTTCAATTTAAAGATGGGTATGTGTTTGAAGTTGATGTAATTATTCCGTAATGTGATAATGTGAAAATTGTGCTGCCGCCTCGCTTTGCGATGCTTTTTCCGGTTTTTTTTTGAGCGGAAAAAGTATGGGGCGGCTTTTTTTGTGGATAGGGGGTTGGCGGGATGTTGGTCGGATGTGTGCTGTGATGGATGGAAATAACGCGACTATGTTTATATTGCGACAATTAATTTCATGACTTCATTAAACTTTTCAGGCTCGCTCCATTGCGGAAAGTGGCAAGAGTTTTCAAACCAAAAAAATTGTTTATTTGTATTTATTGTTTGAAAATAATCATGGACAAGTATAGACGAAACTTGATAATCGCCTCTACCTTGAACAAAAATTACAGGCACATCGTAATCAGTTGTATTTTCAAAATCAACACCCATTAATTCATGCCATAAATACTTAATCGTTTGTAGCGAACCTTTTTGTCTGTTGATAAGTTCCTTGAACGTGTAGTCTGAAGAAAACAAGAAGTCTAAAACGAAGCGATTAAAATCCTTTTTACCGTATACCGAGCCGCCATGTCTGATGACCTGCTTGGTCACAAAAAGCAAATCGTTCAGCCATGTTTCTTGCATATATGAGCAGTCAACAGCTTCTAGTTTTGCAATTAATTTATTATTTTTTTGTTCTATGTTTTTTTGCAAGGCAAAATCACGGGCAATCTGTGATGATTTTTTCATGTTTACAACTTGACCGCATCCAACATATGCATGAACCAAGTCCGGATAACGCTGTATAAATTTCAATCCCAAAACACTCCCCCAAGAGTGGCCGACCAGGCACAGTTTGTCTTGATGGAAGCGTTCCAATAACATTTTTGTTAAGGTGAATATATCCTCAACATATGTATCAATGGTTATATTTTCAGCTTCTGAAAAAGGATAGTATGACTTTCCTGCGCCACGTTGTTCAAGTATAACAACAGTAAAAATATCTTCTAAACCCTTGTTATACTTTGCTACTAATGGCATGGCGGCATCACCCGGCCCCCCGTGCAAATACAAGAGAATTGGGCGGGCTGATTTTGTTGAGCTAACGGCTATGCATTGTTTTGAGTTATTTATTTCGAGGTATTCGATAGTTTTTTTCATCATAGCTCCTTGTAATATTTGACACAAAAATTTCGCACGTACCGCGCTTGCCGCGGTACATAAGTACGCATCTTCATCTTATCCAATGAAACGTCAGGGGTTCTTTGCCTTCGATTACATCAAACTCATGGTGGTCGCAAATTGATTATATTCATAATGATTTTTGCGTTACCGGAAGATGCTTCATTGTAGGCATTTGCCACTATATTTGCACCCTTCTCATTTGATAAAGCCGCGATAACAGCACAAGCATCTAATACATATATTTTGTTCAAAGCTCTAACTCCTTGTCCCTGCGTTTACGTTCCAAGTAGCCATCAACGGTAAGTTTTCCGTCTGTGTACATCCCCAAAAATGGGCAATTATTTACCGATTCCATTGATTCTTTTACAGGTATCAAGCGGATTTCACCATTAGTATCCGCTTGGATTTTAACGTTATCAGAAGAAATAAGACGGAGCAAAGGTTCGGGTAAAGCACGAGTTTGCAAGACTATTTCAGCCATATTCACGCACCTCTTTCAGCCAAATTGTAATAATTCATTTTACCATGAAATTATGCTTCTCGCTATGTTCGTAGCGTTATTTACGACTTCTTAGAGCTTGTGTCCTATTATGTGGTCGTCTCGCTTATTTGCGTCATCGGAATCACACAAATCGCGCGGAATATTTCTCCGGATGATACCGAAAAATTCCCGCCGACGGCGGCGGCGCGGTGACGAAGATTTCGTAAACCGCTTCCGCTTCCGGGCGCGACGGAGATGTATCCGGCTTCGCGAGCATGTGTCGCTTCCGACACGCGCTCGTGGTAGCGTGGGAAACGTTCGCTTCGCTCGTGGTTTCCACCGCGCGTTTGGCGCGCCGCTGCCGCGTTTTCTACGCATAGGCGTACGATGTGCGGGGTTGCGTCGAGGCTTACGCTTACGGGTTCGCCGGGGGCGTGTTTTGCGGCGTTTGTCAGGGTTTCGTTCAGGCAGGATTCAAGCACGTTCCACACATGCACGGCTACGTGAGAGGTGTTTCCGAAAATCTGAAATTCAATGCGACCGGGGAATTTTTCGCAAATTTCGCGCAAGGCGTCCGCGCCGATTGCCGCAACGGGCGCGAGATTATGCACGGCATCGCGGATTTTATTTACGCCTGTGTCAAGGCGCGAAAGCGCGGAATCGTAAAGGCGGAGCGCGTCGTTGTTCTGAAAATCCGAAAATCCCGCTCGTGCCGCTTGCAACGAAATGTATGCCGCGACGATTTCATGCCCCGCGTTATCGTGAATCTCGCGTGCGATTCGTGCGCGTTCGCTTATGACGGTCATGCGCTCGATTCGCGCGGATGCGGCGTGCAAATCGCGTTGCATCGCCTCGAGTTCGTAGACCTTTTCCGCTTCTGCGTCGCGTCGCGCAAGGCCGCGTTCGCGCTCCTTCTCCCACAGCCAATAAAACACCGACGAAACCGCCAAAGCCCCGATAATCGGCAGCGCAACGGGGTAAATCGCCGCGCAAAAAACAAAATCTGCCACTATCGTCCACTTTAATTTCGGCGTGCGCCACCGCAAAATCGTCAAACAAGCCATAAAAAGCAACAAAAAAAAGCCTGCCAGCTCCCCGCCGGAAATCCAGCGAAAACCCAAAAAGCCAAATCCCGAAAATAAAATCGCGACGTGTAAAATTTTCGCAAGCGGCATCATGGAGTCATTATACCGTTCGTTGCCTGTCGGCGTAAAGAAAAAAGCGCGCCAAGCGCGCAGTGGGCACCGGGGACATGTGTCGTAGTCGGCACGTTCTCTTGGAGCCGGGAGCAGTTTTCTGTTGGCTGAAAAAAAAGAGTCGGCGAGTGTCACTCGCCGACTCGATTTTTTTGGGCGGGGAAATTGCTCCCGGCTTCGAGGGAACGCGTCGCCGCCGACACGTGTCCCCGGTGCCCACTGCGCGCTTGGCGCGCTTTTTTATGGGCCGGAAAACGGCATCCGGCTTCGAGAGAATGTGTCGATTTCGACACATGTCCCCGGTGCCCACTGCGCGCTTGGCGCGCTTTTTTATGGGTTTTGTTTTGACATTTTGCGTGCGCATTGCTAAACTTAGGACGTAGTTTGCTGGAAGGCAGGTGCAAAAATGAGGCAGGTAAATATTCACGAGGCGAAAACGCATTTGTCGCGCCTTATTGAAGATGTGGCAAAGGGCGAGGAGTTTATTATTGCTAAGGCGGGCAAGCCTATGGCGCGGGTTGTGCCGTTCGAGCAGGCGGATATGCGGCGTCGCGGGATTGGTTTCCTTGTAGGCAAGATGGAAATGCCCGATATGGAAAATTTTGACAAACTATATCAAGGTGAAATTATCGCGCTTTTCGAGGGTAATTACGAATGAATTTGCTTTTGGATGCGCACTTTTTGTGGAGAAATAGGGGGCGCGCGTATGGAAAATTTAACGGACACAGTAAAAGCGGAATTACATAGGCTTGGGGCGGATTTGGTGGGCTTCGGGGACTTGGGCGAACTGCCGCAGGAGGTGCGCGACGGGCTGCCCATTGGGATTTGCGTTGCGGTAAAATATCCGCCGGACGTGATTTGCGGAATTGCGGAGCTTCCAACGGCGGAGTATCGCGATTGGTATAACAAATTGAACGAGCAACTTCATTTTATCGTCACACGCGGCGCGGAATTCCTGGACGCGCTGGGGTTTCGCGCGGTGGCACAAACACGGGAACGGGTCGGCACCGGTGAAGCCATCAGTTCGCAAAAAATCGCGGGTACCAACGCGTTTTTTGCGAACGGTTTTTTGCCGTCAGGCAAAAAAGATTCCTATTTAAACACCGCCTTACCGCACAAAACCGTCGCAACCCGCGCAGGAATCGGCTGGATTGGCAAATGCGCGATGCTTGTTACGCAAGAATTTGGCTCGGCTGTGCGCCTCGGCGCGATTTTAACCGACGCGCCTCTTGAAACGGCAACGCCCGTAAACACGCCAAAATGCGGCACCTGCACCGCCTGCGCAGACGCCTGCCCGGCGGGCGCGGTTTCAGGAAAAAATTGGCACATAAACATAACCCGCGACGAATTTTTCGACGCAAAAAAATGCCGCGACACCGCGCGTGAACGCTCGAATCGCGGCTTTGGAGCGGCGGGCAAAATAACAATCTGCGGCAAATGCATCGAAATTTGCCCGTATACGCGAAAATATTTGGGGCGTGTTCCCACTTAGGAATGTGTAAAGTTTATTTTCTTACGTTTCCTAAGTTTCCACTATTTTATTGGCCTTTTCCAAACTAAAGTCCGTCGTTGTTCCCACTGTGGAGCTTACTAAGGGAATCTACTTCGCAAACTCGGTTTCGTCCCGTTTTTTTTGCGTGGTACAACGCCTTGTCGGCGTCGGTGATAAATCCGTCGAGGGTGTATTTTTCCGTGCGGTCGGGGATTACGGAATGCACGCCAACGCTGATTGTTACTCGCGTCGTGGAGCCGTCATCGAGGGGGATGACGTGATTTTCGATTGCGACGCGAATATCCTCGGCAACCTTGCGCGCGCCCGCCGGCTCCGTACAGGGCAAGATGACGGCAAATTCCTCGCCGCCCCAACGAGCCGCCTTGTCCGTAGCACGCGAGAGCGACGCGTTTATAACCTTCGCCACGTTTTTCAACGCCTCGTCCCCGTTCAGATGACCGTGGGTGTCGTTGAAATTCTTGAAATGGTCGATGTCAAGAATAATGAAGCCAATGGACAATTGAAGCCTTTTTGCGCGCGCCCATTCGCTATGTAACAGGCTGTTGAAATACCGCCTGTTTCCAATGCCCGTCAGCGCGTCGGTTATGCTCAAATTTTGAATTTCACGCACATAATTAACAATTCGAATCTGATTTCGCACACGCGCTTGTACGACCGGCTCACTGAAAGGCTTGTTGATATAATCCACCGCGCCCAATAAAAAGCCGCGAACTTCCTCCTCCGATTTCGAAAGCCCGGTCACGAAAATTATAGGAATATCCTTGATGTCATCGTCTTTTTTCATCTCCTCGATGACCTCAAAACCGCTCATTTCAGGCATAATTACATCCAGCAAAATTAAATCGGGCTTCGTCTGTTTTGCCGCTTCGATGCAGGCTTTGCCGCTTTGCTCGAAGCTGACATCATAGTCATGCTCAAGGATTTTCGACAAAACTTTTATGTTTAATAGCTGGTCATCAACAATCAGTATGCTGTTTTTCTTCTCATCCATGATGGCTTCCTCCGAGGGGGGCATTTGTTGTAACTATATTTGTACGTCGCGGGTCAAGCATTTGCCCGCTGTCTAACCGCCTCGTACAGTAAAACACTCCCCGCAATCGACGCGTTAAGCGACTCTGTTTCGTTCGTCATGGGCAGGCGAACGGTTGCGTCGGCGCGGGCGAGGGCGGCGTCGGAAATGCCGTGGGACTCATTGCCGACGAGCAGACAAAATTTTTCGCGCATGTTTAAATCATAGGGCAAAAACTCGCCGCGAGGATGAGCCGCGTAGATTTTTACGGCGCATTTTGCTAACGTATCGAAAATCTCGCAAGGCTCCGCGTTTGCGATAATCGGCAACCGCAAAACCGCGCCCGCCGCCGCGCGGATTACCTTGGGCGAAAAAACGTCACAGCTTCCTCGCGTAAGAATCACGGCACTTGCGCCCGCCGCCGTCGCCGTTCTAACAAGCGCGCCGACGTTTCCGGGGTCGTTCAAATTTTCACCCATAAGAACAAAGCCCGATTTTATTTCAGACAAAACATCATCGGGCTTGTACAAAATTTTTTCGCATACGGCGATTATTCCCTGCGGCGTAACCGTGTCGGCGAGTTTTTCTAAAACGCTGTCCCGAACAATTTCGCACCGCGCTCGCCGTTCGTGCCGCGAAAAATCATGCGTCTCGGCGTATTTTTGCGAAATTACATAGAAAAGGACATTGTATTTTTCCGGAATTTCCGCAATAAATTTCTCCCCTTCAATCAGAAAAAGTCCGGCTTCGTCGCGAGATTTTTTTGTTTTGATTTGCTTTAAATTTGGCATCAGCCCGGCGGAAATACCAAATCTCTGTAGCGATTGGCGATATACATTGTTGTTGGGGCGATATTTTCAAGGCAGCCGTTGTCGTCGATTCCGCTGGATGTCCAGGGCATTACGCCTTGCCAGCCGTTTTCTATGGCGTTTAGGAAGTCTTCGGTCAGGGTGAATCCTGCGGTGCCGAAAGTGGATGTTTCCGCTAAAATTGCCGGTTTTGAGTCGCAAAGACCCCAGCCGCCGTCTCTGCGTCTGCCGTAGGGGGTTGCGGTGAAGGGGTGGCCGAACCATTGTGTCACCCAGTCATAGAAGTGTGGTGACCAAAAATCCAGCGCGGCGTATGGGTTGTCGTATAGGTTCTGTAAGAATTCGTCGGAGATTTTGTTGCCGGAAAAGCCTTCGTCGGTATAATCGGAATTGTATTTATTAAATGCCATGCCGACGGTTACGAGAATTTCGCTGTTTTGGCGGATTGCGGCAGTGTTTCGCGCGAAGAAGTGTGATATGTCTTCCCATGCGAGTTGGCCGGCTTCGACGTTTTCATGCACCCAGTCCGGCTCATTCATTAAATCTATGCTCCAAAGGAAGGGATTGTCGCGATATCGCTCGACAAACGGGAGGGTGTAATGTGTGATAAATGAATTAATCGCCTCCTCGGATTGAAGCATCGCGCGCCAGCGATATGGGTCGGCGTTGTGCCATTCGTTGTACTGGAAATGGTCGAAGGAGAGGAGTGTCGCCATGATATAAATGCCGTGGCGCGCCGCGATTTCAAAGAATCCGTCGAGGTTTTCCCAGTGCTGTTCCTGAACGCCGTAAATCATGCCATTTTCGTCGATGGAAATTGTGGGCGTGTTGTTGCCGTGTTGGTTGACCCGCCCGAAATTATTTGTGCAGTTTATCCACACGCGTGAGGAATTTATGCCGCTTGCGCGAAGCTCGGCAAAATGCGCGTCCCACTCGTCGTAGTCGAAATTGTCGCCGCTGAAGTCGTTCCACGCAATCCACGGCGTGTTTACGCCGTTAAACCAAATGCGTTGCGAATCGTCGCCCACGACGAAATAGCCGTCCTCGATGCGTATGCGGCGGGGATAGACGTTTTCCGGCGGGGTGAATTCGGGCAAGTCCGATGTTGCGGCAAGGATTTCTGCGGACTCGCCGAGTGGATTGATGTTTTGATGCGCCGCGTCGTCATTGCTTTGCACGGGTTGTTCCTCCTCTGTTGTTGCAATGGGTTGCCGGTCCTCCGGTTGTTCCGTGTTTTCCGTCGTACAGGCGGCGGCGAAAATCAGTGCAAATGCAAGCGCAAATGCGGCAAAAAATTTTTTCTTCATTTAAACCCCTCCTATTTTAAATAATTTTTTTCATACAGGGTCTGAGGGAATTGCGTACTATCGTCCCGCGAAAAATTCGATTAATTTCTGCCAAAGATTCAGTTCCTCAGGCGGAGTTGGCGGAGTGTAGCGCGCGTACCTGCCGTTTTCGAATTTGTTCAGCAATTGTTTGCGCATTAAAATCCAGTAAAATGCGTCTTTTACACGAAACGGCTCGAGTGGGCCGTCTACATATCCCTTTTCGATTGTTTCGTTGGTTTCGGGGTCGGAAATTTGCTCAATTGTAGGCTTTTTGCCCAAACTGGACACTGCGAAACAACTTACCGTTTTAAAACAGCCCACCGCATTGTTCACAATTCGTTCCTCGCCGAGGTACGTCATTAATTCGCGCACTTCGCGGTTCAGGCTTTTTACGGCGCGCATGTTTACCGCGCCGTTGTGCAGTTCGTCGCCGAAGATATTTTGTATGCGATTGGCGGGTTTGTTGGCGAAAAAATCGAACTTTACGAAACGCAAAAGGTCCGCCTTTGACAGCACCAAAGCCAGCGGAATCGGGCATTTCTCGCGGTCGAAGCCGAGGAAATAATTGTACAGCGTGTTAAAAATCTGTTGGTTCGAATTTTCTTCCGGAATTGCTTCAATAAGTGACGCATCCGTTACGCGAAACAGGTCGGAAAGTTTTGGGAAATTAGTTGGGTCGGCAAGGAAAATCAGCCCCGACGAATCCTTGATATTAAAGCCGTTTTGGCGGATTCCATAGTCGTCGCGCAGGTCCTCGCCCGCGATATCGTAGAAAATTATATCTATCGAATTTTCCTCAAATCCGCCGTCTTCATTTTTGCATTTGTACCAAAAATTAAACGCATATGGTGGTATTTTTCTTCGTTTCGTGGAAGAAATCAACTCGTGGTTGCGCAAAAGTGGTTTTTGATAGTTTTCATAAAATGTCTCGCGAACCGCCGCGTCGCCGATAAAAGTCAGCTTTGACGGGAAATCCGCATTGCTTTCAAGCTCGGAAATAAGCACGGTCAAAAAAACGGATTTGCCTACGCGCGCGTCGCCCAGAATCGAAATAAGCATCGTTTCGCGCACGCCGTATCCAATCGGCAAGTCGTTGTGACAATTTGGGCAAAGTCGCTTTTCGCAGGTAATTTTTTTGCCCTCCGGCGGCGTATAAATCAGCCGTTGGACAAAGCCGTATTTCTCCAGTTCCGACTCGTCAAAATACACATCGGGATTATTTTCCACTTCAATAAAGGGCAATTGCATCGCGTTTTTTTCCGCTTCTCTCTCGCTTACCTGCAAAATTTCGATTTGATAATCCATGAGCCGCTCGTCCAAAATCGCCGAAATTCCGCCCGGTGCTTCGACTTTTTTCCTGCGCGATTTATTCGCCGCGGGCGCAACTCCGGGCAGACGAAAGTCCGCCTCATTGGGATGAAAGCGGTGACAGCAAAAAGGGCATATTGTGTGTTTTATTTTCTTCAAATTATTCCCCGCCTTTTGTGTGTATGGAAGTTTAACATTATTTTATTCGGATTTCAATGATAACCAATCGTTGCTTGCCGTATTTTGCAAGGACAAGCGCATTGACAAATCGATTCAAAGGCATAGAATTGAGATTAGGCTATTATAATATGAAGGGATTGATAATGTATGCAATTTGACACAGCGTTTGCAATTGGTGTAGTGGGGGCAATAATCGCAATTTTGTTCGCGTTTATGCAAAGCAGAAAGGTTTTAAGATTCGACGAGGGCACGGACAAAATGAAAAAACTCGCCGAGGCAATTCGTCAGGGCGCGAGCGCGTATTTGCGGAGGCAGTTCCGAGTGGTTGCGATTTTTTATGTAATAATCGTGATTGCCTTAGGGGTTTTGGCGGTGCTGGGGCACGCTTCGCCTTTTATTCCGTTTGCGTTTTTGTCCGGCGGAATTTTTTCGCAGCTTTCGGCGTTTATCGGGATGAAAATCGCGACGCGCGCCAATGTTCGGACCGCTCATGCCTCCGGCACGAGCCTTAACGAGGGCTTGAAGGTGGCGTTTGCGTCGGGTACGGTTTTGAGTTTTACGGTTGTTGGGTTGTCTATTTTGGACGTTAGCGTGTGGTTCTTGTTGTTGCATTTTGTCTTCGAATTGCCGTCGTATCAAATCGCCGAAAACATGGTTATGTTTGGCGCAGGTGTGGCGGTTTTTGCGTTGTTTGCGCGGGTTGGCGGCGGAATTTTTACTAAGGCCGCCGATGTCGGCGCAGACCTTGTGGGCAAAGTCGAGGCGGGAATTCCCGAGGATGACCCGCGAAACCCAGCGACAATCGCCGATAACGTAGGCGATAACGTGGGCGATGTGGCAGGAATGGGCGCGGATTTGTACGAATCGTACATCAAGTCGATGCACGCGGGAATCGCGCTTGGATACGCCGCGTTTATCGGAAGCGGCAACGATATGGTTATGGCGGCGATGTTTTTGCCCATAGCACTGGCGGTTGTCGGGATGTTTGCGTCGCTTATCGGCACGTTTTTGATTCGTACCAAGGAAAAAGCCACACAGGCGCAGCTTCTTACAACGCTTCGCACAGGAACTTATGCATCGGCGGGTATTGCCGTCGTTGCGTTCGCGCCGGTCACGTGGTTCGTTATGCGGGGGATGGACGGCAGTTGGTTTGGGCTGTATATCGCGATTGTAACGGGCGTTGTGGCGGGAACGCTTATCGCTTATTTCACGGAATATTTCACCTCGACGCATTACAAACCTACAAAAAGTCTTGCGGAGGCAAGCGAGACAGGGGCGGCGACGCTGATTATTGCGGGCGTTTCCTTAGGAATGAAATCAACCGTCGCGCCTGTTGTAATCGTGGTTTGCGCGATTGTCGCGAGTTTTATTGCGGCGGGCGGAACAATGGACACGAATTATGTGAATTACGCGATTGATTTTCAATACGGATTGTATGGCATCGGCTTGGCGGCGGTGGGGATGCTTTCGACGCTTGGAATCACCCTCGCGACCGACGCATACGGGCCCGTTGCCGACAACGCGGGCGGAATCGCAGAAATGAGCCACATGCCGCCCGAAATCCGCGAGCGCACCGACGCTCTCGACTCTTTGGGCAACACAACGGCGGCAACGGGCAAGGGCTTCGCGGTGGGTTCCGCCGCGCTTACGTCCCTCGCGCTCTTGGTTTCCTACATTAATATTGCGACGCGCCACGTTGCGGCACACGGCGGATATCTCGTACCGCAAGCCCAAGACGGCACCGATGTTTACAGATATATACCCGGCGAATATTTCCCCGGACTTGATTTGTCCCTAAATAACCCGAGCGTACTGATTGGATTATTTTTGGGCGCGATGTTGGTCTTCGTTTTCAGCGCGCTTACGATGTCGGCGGTGCAACGCGCGGCGCAGTCCATTGTAATGGAAGTGCGACGTCAATTCCGCGAAATCAAGGGCATTATGGAAGAAAAAGCCGACCCCGACTACGCCGCCTGCGTTGACCTTTGCACGCGCGGCGCGTTAAAAGAAATGATTTTGCCGACAGTAATTTCCGTTGTTTTGCCGATTGTAACAGGCCTAATCTTCGGCGTCGAGGGCGTAGTCGGCTTCATCGGCGGCGCAACGGTAATCGGCTTCATAGTTGCCGTCTTCATGAACAACGCGGGCGGCGCATGGGACAACGCAAAAAAATATATCGAAAGCGGCAACCACGGCGGAAAAGGCTCGGACTGCCACAAAGCCGCCGTAATCGGCGACACCATTGGCGACCCCTTCAAAGACACCACCGGCCCGTCAATAAACACACTTTTCAAGCTGGTTTCCACCGTTTCAATTACGATTGTAAGCGTGATTGCGGCGCATTCGATTTTTTAGCGCGCCAAGCGCGCGGTGGGCACCGGGGGCATGTGTTGGAGGCGACGCGTTCTCTCGAAGCCGGGAGCAATTACGCGCCCCCCAAAAAAAAGAGTCGGCGAGTGACACTCGCCGACTCTTTTTTTTACGCAAATAAACTGCTCCCGGCTTCGAGAGAATGCGCCGCCGCCAACACGTGCCCCCGGTGCCCACCGCGCGCTTGGCGCGCTTTTTTTGCTCCGGAAAACTGCTCCCGGCTTCGAGAGAATGCGTCGCCGCCGACACATGTCCCCGGTGCCCACCGCGCGCTTGGCGCGCTAGGAAACGCTGTTTGTTGTTCCGCTAAAATCAAGCGCACTCACAGCCAAAATCCCAAGCGCGGGAATGTAAAAAATCCAAATAAACATAAACGCGCCGGAAAAATACTGCGTCACGTCCAAATAGTGCGACAAATTATAAAGCCCGACGCTTATATCGCACAGCGCGAACAACGCCAGCCCCGCCGTAATAAGCCATCGGCGGGCTTTTGCGTTAACGTACAAATTCACGGCAAACAAGCACGCGTAAAGCCCCGCCATCCCAACAACCGAACCCGCCGCCAACGCCCCCACCCAAATAACCGCCGCAATCCCAAAAAACAACCCCCACCGCTTGCATATGAGAGCGTGACGCGCACGCAAAATATAAAACACATGCACAAAACAAAACACCGCAACCCCCGCGAGATGCTCGTTCCGCAAAACCAAAAAATAATCCGCGCAAAGAGTAAAAAAGAGCCCGCATGAAAGCAGGCCCCAGTCTTTTTCAGAAATGCACTTCACGCGGGAAAACAGCGCGAGTATAAAACAACATGCCACAAAGGCAAATTTGTAATCCAGCAAGCAGTCCTCTTTTCGTTTTGATTAGGGCTTAAAGTCGCGCTGCATCTGTGATTTGCCAAATTCGCCTAAGACTTAAAGCCACAAAATTTCCGTAATTTGCCAAATCAAATCTGTGCTGTGCGCGGTAATTTGAAAAGTTTCGCGGAAGTATTGCAAGTTCGCGCCTTCGCCTGCCGTCCAAATTACCTCAACTACCGCGAGGTAGAAAAATTCGTGGTCCAGTACGTGGCCGGCTTGGGCTGCCGGGGCGCGGAAAGGTACGATTTCCAAATCGCCCGTTGCGATATTAATCGCGTGCATCGCACGTCCCTCAAAGCGCGCGGGCGCGAAAAGATTCAGCAGGTCGGGCGAATTTCGAAGCTCCGCCGAAAGCCCGACGAGGCTTGCCTGCGAAATTTCGCCGGATTTGTACGCCAAAAGCGAGTCGAACGCCTGCGTTACGGCAAGCTCTGCCTCGAGGCGGCGTTGCCGCGGCATATTGTTAAACCGCGTAACATTTATCGGCACAACGACCGACGGCATCTCAAATTCCATCGAATTTATAGAAAAATAGTATTCGGAAATATGCACATCGCGCAAACGCCCGACGTACGGCGCAAGGTTAAAAATAACGTCGGTGCCGCGAACATACACGTTTACATCGCCCGGTATGGAAATCGGCTCGCCGTCCACGCGCACGTTCATCGAAATATCAAGGCTTGTCGGGACGCGGCGTCCGCCTTCGTCCACGCCGTGCATGGTCATGTAAACGCGATTTCCGCGCTGAACCATGCCCTCGAAGTTTACCGTAAAGTTGCCGATTGGCACGGGAATCGGACTCCATTGGTCATTGCCGAAAAGTTGCGACGGCGCGATTTTTACAACGGGTTCGGGAACAAAATATGCCAGCCCGCCAAAATGAACTTCGACGTCGCTTTCAAGGTTCAAAATCGGCCCAAAAGTCGCCGAACCCACAAGCAAGCCGAAATCATCGAAATAAACGGCGGCGTTCTCGTTTGTAAGCGGATGAATCGCCGACACGTTGAAGCGTTCAAAAAGTTGCACAAAGGGTTCGTCGGGCATGTTAAGGCGCAAGCCTCCGCCGAGGTTCGGCGAATATGTGTAGTGAATCGTGCTGCTTCCGCTGTCGAAAACGGCGTGGCGAATTTCAAGCCCGCCTCCGCCCATTGCCTGAACCGAGTGGTTCACGAACGCCGGAAGTTGGTGAATCGGCGGCGTTTCGAAGCGGTAATTAAACTGCACATAGGCGTGCGTGCGAGGGCATTGAATATGAAGCGTGAGGAACAACGTGTTGCCCGAAAGCGGCCCGAACTGCAAAATGGTTCCGACGCCCTCCTCCGCGACAACATCAAAAGAAGCGCGTGCATATAAATTCCGCGCTTGGTTGTACAGCAAAATGTAATAATCATCGGGGTTGAAATGCTCGTCGAAATAAAAAAACGTGCCTGAATACGCCGCAACAAAACGCGTTAGCGTAAAGGGCGTTTCTTCATCTATAAAGGCGCGCTCGTTTACGAAAATACTGCGGGCGTTGTTCGCGGTTTCGCTTGGGATTTCGACAGGGGTAAAGCGGTCAAGCGCGGCGGCTTGCTCGTTTTGCTCGTGAACTATGTTGGACGCCAAAATTGCCGTTGTTGCACCGACGCCTATCAAAAATACGCCGATAATAAACGTCGCCGCCATTTTCCATGGCGCGATGTTTGCAAAAAGTTTTTCTCTGCGCTCGCTTTCAAGCGCGAAGGAGCCTTTGACATATTGTACCGAGCCCAAACCGTCAACTTCCGGGTCGTATACCGATTGCATCGGCCCCGTGGCGACGTCCTTTATCTCAAAATCCGCGTCGGCGGCGGTGTCCGCCATGAGCAACATTTCGAGTTGCGCGTCCAAGTCCATATCGTCGGTGACTTGCGCGGGCGCGGATGAGGGCGCGGATGACGGCGCGTCGTCGTCGTCGAATTGGAAGCTCGCGAAGGGGTCGCTGGAATCGTCGTCACTGTCGAAATTGAAGCTCGCGAAGGGATCAGAGTCGTCATCGCCGTCACCGTCGCCAAAAATACCCAGCGACGATAGTTGCGCCTCCAAATCTTCCAAACTGTCGTCCTCGTTGTTTAATTTTTCCAAATCGTCGTTCATTTCAAGTCCTCCCCACTTTTTACCATAGTGCCGCGACGCCGCCCAAAAGCGGCGGTATCGTCAAGAGAATCGCCAATAATATGGCAACAACCATGCCGATAATTCGTTTGTTTCTTCGAAACCATTTCGACATTGTATCATACCTCCGATTAAATATCAAAAAAACGTGACGGCTTTACGGGCTTGTCGTAGCGCGTTTTTATTGTTGACAAGTACAGCTCGTTTTTCGCACGGGTTACGCCAACGTAGAATAAGCGGCGTTCTTCCTCGATTTCTGCGTCGGTTTTGCTTCGAATATAGGGTAAAATTTCCTCCACGACGCCAGCGATAAAAACGCGTTCGAACTCCAGGCCCTTCGCGCTGTGAAGCGTGGTTAGGGTGCAGGTCGGGCCGGTTTTGTCGCGGGTTTTTGTTGTGGATGCAACCGATTTTGCGTGTGTGATAAATTCCGCCGACGTTTTGAACGGCTTTGCCGCCTCTTGCAATTCATCCGCAATCTCGAAAAGCCCCGCAGAATTCAGCTTTCGATACTCGCATGTGTCGATTATATGCCCATTATAACCTATATTTGCGCGAATGTAACGTATTTGTTCGGCGGGGGTGTGTTTTGCGAGACGAATCAGGTCGGCGTGAAGCTCCTCGATTGTTGTTTTTGTTGCGACATGCAGGGTTTGGTCGCGTTTGTAGGTTGTGAAAATATTTTTGTTGTCGCGTTTCGCGCCTTGCAAAAACGCTTTGCTTACGAAGCGGAAGGGCTTGTTGATTATTCGCGCCGCGTCGGGGTCGAAGCCTGTTTTTTGGCGGAGTTCGAGGCGTTTTGCTACGCGCATGTACGCGAACAAATCTTCGGCGAGCCAGTGTTCGTAAATTGTTGGGGTTTCGTCGCGGCTTTTGAAGGGGATGTTTAGGTTCAAAAACGCGTCGGTGAATGCGCGGGCTTGGATGTTCAGGCGAAAGGCAACCGCGATTTCATCGAGGTCAGCTCCGTTTTTCCATAGGTCGCGGATTCGCTCGGCAATTTGCATAGCTTCGGCGTTTTGGTCGTCGCTTGTGATTATTACGGGGGTTGCGCCGCTTCGTGAGGTGCCTTTAATATTTTTATTGTACCGCGATTTGTTTATGGAAATCAAGTCGTTTGAGTATTTTATAATTTCGTCGGTGGAGCGATAATTTGTATCAAGCGTAATTTTACCCGTTTCGGGAAAGTCTTTGGGGAAGTTCAGCAAAAATTCCGGGCGCGAACCGCGAAAGCGGTAAATACTTTGGTCGTCGTCGCCGACAACGAACAGGTTGTTTTCCGGCGCGGCAAGGAGTTTTACGGTTTCAAATTGCACGCGGTTTATGTCCTGAAATTCGTCAATCATTATAAAGGGGTACTTGTTTCGCCAGTAATTCAGCTCGTTTTTGTCGGTTTTTAACATTTCATAGGTATGGCACAGCATGTCGTCAAAATCTATTTTGTTTTGCTCGCGTTTGTATTTTTCAAAAAATTCGCAAACGGCAATAAAGTCCTCCGCGCCGATTATTTTAGAATAATAGTTTCGCAAATCGTGTAATTCATTTCGCACGAGGGACATTTCGGACAGGAGGGAGCTTAGCGTTTCGTCGTCGGGTTCGTATTGCATTTCTGCCAAAAATCCGCGCACGACGGAACGTCTTTCGTTGTCGACAAGGATTTGTTCGGTTGAAAAGCCTTTTTTTCGGCGAAGCATCCGGAAGAAGGCGGAGTGGAATGTGCCGAAAGTCGGCGCGTTCGTTCGAGGTCGGATTTCAGGCGAGGAAAAATAGGGGTTGTTTTCTGCGTTTCGTTCATATCGGCGTTCCATTTCCGTTGCGGCGGCTTTTGAATAAGTAATTACCAAAATTCCGCGCGTTTGCCGTGCCGCAAGCATTGCCGCGCGCGCCGTTATTACGGCGGTTTTTCCGCTTCCGGGGCCGGCCAGCACCATCATGGGGCCGGTGAAATGTTGCCGCGCCGTGAGTTGATTTTCGTTTAGATTCATAGCGGAATTATACATCGTTTGGGGCTTTCGCGCAAAGCGCGCCAAGCGCGCAGTGGGCACCGGGGACATGTGTCGGCGGCGGCGCATTCCCTCGAAGCCGGATGCAGTTTCATCGCCCGCAAAAAAGTGCGCCAAGCGCGCAGTGGGCACCGGGGACATGTGTCGGCGGCGGCGCATTCTCTCGAAGTCGGATGCAGTTTCATCGCCCGTAAAAAAATGAGTCGGCGAGTGACACTCGCCGACTCATTTTTTTTGCTTTACAAAACATCATCGATTTTGCAAAAAATATTTCGGCGCGTTGGAAGTATCTGCAAAATTGCGTATAATATGCGCAGAAAGGGGAGGCGCGATGCTTTCTGTTTTTGGGATTGGCGCGGCAATTGTCGCTGTGTTAAGCATCTGCGCGCTGGTTTTGTATTTTTGTGTGATGAAGCGGCGCGTTGTTGTGGATAAAGCTCTTGCCGTGCTGGACGTTTTACTTCGTGCGCGATTGGAGATTCTTTATGATACGCAGCCCGACGAGGTGCGCGAAATGTGCGCCGATTTTGCGACTCTTGAAACACGAAACCTGTTACAATCCGTTGTGCAAATAAAAATTGAGCCGCTTGACGAAATTTTGCGGGAAAATATCGCCGAAACCGACGTTGCCGCCGTCGAATATAACGAGGCCGCCGCCGTGTACAACGCGTATATCGCAAAATTTCCCGCTAAAATCATGGCGATTCTTTTGGGAATGACGCAGGAAAAGGACATATAGAAAAGGAGCACGAGGACATGCTTGAAATGAAATGGTTTATGGGTGAACGCGAGGATTTAAGCGAGGTTTATGCGATTCGCCGCGAGGTTTTTGTGGGCGAGCAAGGACTTAGCGAGGAGGAGGAATTTGACGGAACCGACGGCTCGTGTGCGCATCTTTTAGTTTGTGACGACGGCGTACCCGTTGCAACAGGGCGCATTTTCATCGGCGAAGATTATTTCAAACTCGGCCGTATCGCGACAATTATGTCGCATCGCGGGCGCGGAATCGCCACGTCGGTTATGCAAACCCTTGTCGGCGCGTGCGTCGCAATGGGCGGCACGCGCCAAATCATCCACGCGCAACTTACCGCACGCAGCTTTTACGAACAACTCGGATTTGTCGCATATGGCGAGGAATTCGTGGAAGCGGGGCTGCCGCACATCGCAATGGAGCATTTCGGCGGCATGGGCAAATGCGGAAGCGGAGGCCACTGCGGAGGATGCAAAAAAGGAGCATAAAATCCGAAGAAAGGAACGCGAGCGACGAATTTCATCAGAAATTTGTACGTGTCAGCGAATGGCAAAAACATGCGATTAGACAAATTTTTAAAAATCAGCAGAATCATAAAGCGTCGAACCGTAGCAAACGAAGCGTGCGACGCCGGGCGCGTTGAAGTAAACGACAAGCCCGCAAAAGCCTCCCACGACGTAAAAATCGGCGACAAAATCGCCATCCGCTTCGGCGACAAAATGACCGCCGTCGAGGTTTTGGCAATAAAAGAAACCGTGCGTAAGGAAGAAGCCGCATCCTTGTACAAATTGATGCCCTAAGAATTTTTTTTCCTCGTTCGGCAAATACAAAACAATGCGGTGGCGGCCGTTGACAGTGATGCGATAAGTCCGATAAGCAGTGCAAAAGTGTTGTCGGGCAGGCCGGTTTGGGGCATTTCACCGGCGGATTGTACTTCTGTTGATATATTTGCTTCTGCGAGGGGGTCGGCTTCGAGCGATGCCAAGGGAAGTTCCGTGTCGTATATTGTTGCATATTCGTTGGTGTTGCCCGGTTCATAAGCAGACGGGAGGACTTCTGTGTCTTCAATTATTGCGTAGCTATATTCGGACGCGACAAGGGCAGGGGCTTCGGAAATTGTGGGCGGAGGGTCGGGGGCGTTCGGTGAGTTCGGGGTATTGTTTGTATTCGGGAGGTCCGGGGATGGGGGTGTTGAAGTGGACGGGGGGTCTGCAAGCGGAGGGGTTGTGGGATTTGGCGGCGGCGTTGCCGTCGGCGGTTCTTCGGTTGGGGGGGATGTTGTTGGTGGG
>WRGX01000194.1 GCA_009786975.1 Defluviitaleaceae bacterium | reverse complement strand
TTCTGCGCTCTTTCGCGTCTTTTTCAGCTTCGTTTTTGGTTTTGATGCTTTCTTCCTTCGCTTCCAAAAGCATCTCTTTGGCACGCGCTTCCGCGTTCCTTTTTGCCTCCTCGAGAAGATTTCCCGCCTTAATTTCGGCAACGCCGAGCTTGGATTCGGCAATCCTCTTTCTGTAAACTACGCCTGCGAAAAAGCACAATACACCGGTTGCAGCGGCAATTAGAGCTGTTATTGCCACCCATTCCATGTACTGCACCTCCAATATGTTAAGCCCCTTTTGGGACATACGAGGACTATAATATATTTTTTATATGTAGGTGTCAAATTACAAGTATGTACACAAAAAAGAGTCGGCGAGTGACACTCGCCGACTCTTTTTTTATGGTCCGGGAAATTGCTCCCGGCTTCGAGGGAATGTGCCGACTCCGACACTTCTCCTCGTCTGATACACGAAAAAGTATCAAAAAAATTTCAACGTAAAACACGCCCCGCGCCCGCGCTCCCCATTATTTTCAACAGAAATATCCCCATTTTGCCGCTGCATAATATCAAGCGCAAGCGGCAAGCCAATACCCGTACCGCCCGCCGAGCCGCCGAACCGCCGAAAAATATCCCGCATTTTCTCCCTCGGCACACCCGCGCCGCTGTCACTGACGGAAACCCAGGTACAAAGCGGATTCTCTCCCGCCGTCACAAAAATTTCGCCACCTTCGGGCGAATGTTCCGACGCATTTTTTATAACATTCCCCAACGCCTCCGCCGTCCAATTTTTGTCGCAAAAAAGCTCGGCACCGCCGCCAAATTTAACCGTTTGCCCCTTAATGTCCGGCAAAATTTGCATCGGCGCAAGGGCTAAATCAAAAAGCTCGCGGGCAGAAATTTTCACGGGGAAAAACTCCACGCTGCCGGAATCGAGCTTTGCCATCTTCAAAAGCGAGTCGGCAAGCCGATTTGTTTGCGCAAGCCCCTGCTTTAAATTCGCGATAAACTCGGCGCGTTTTTCCGACGGCGCGTCCTCCAAAAGGTCCACCATAACGGACATCGCCGCAAGCGGCGTTTTGAGCTGATGCGAAATGTTTGCAAGCGAATCTGCAAGGGCGATTTTTTCACGACGCGAGTTATCGCTTTGCTCGTTAAGCCGCCCCGCGAGTGTGTGTATGTCGTTTTTAAGCGCGGAAAGTCGCCCTTCGAGATTATCGCGAAGGTCGATGGTATGCCCGTCAATTATTCTGCGAATGTCCGCCGAAAGTTTGTCGATTTCTTTTTTGGGGATAAACACTCCGCAAGCCTCCCGGTCTTTGCAATTTCTGGCATTTCTACGGTTGCATTCGATATCCCATTCCCCGAACCGTCTCGATTTTCGCCGCGTCCCCCAGCTTTTCGCGCAGGCGTTTAATGTAAACCGTAAGCGTATTATCCTCAACAAAAATGCCCTCACTGTCCCAAATCGCGTTCAAAATTTGCGCGCGCGAAAGCACCTGCCCCTTGTGATTCGCAAAAGTCAAAAGCAGGCGATATTCAAGCGCGGTAAGCTCAAGCGGCGAACCGCCCGTATGCGCCAGCCCTTCATTTAAATTAATAACAACGCACCCGACCGAAATCGTATTTTGCCCCGTGCGCCGCCGCAAAATCGTTTTAATCCGCGCCATAAGCTCGCCAAGTCGAAACGGTTTTGTAACGTAATCGTCCGCTCCCCCCTCAAACGCGCGAATAACATGCCCCTCGTCATCAACGGCTGTCAAAAAAAGCAACGAAGCCCCAACCCGCCGAAGTTCCCCAAGCAAATCAAAAGCGGTGCCGTCGGGAAGCCCGATATCCAGCACCGCCAAATCAAAATTTTTTTCACGCACAGTGTTTTTCGCGTCGGAAATATTGCCCGCGTGCGTAACACCGAAATTTTCTTTTTCAAGCGCGTAAACAAGACCCGACGCGATTATCGAGTCATCTTCAACAAGAAGAATTGTCACGCCTTACCAGCCGACCCAAACAGCTCAAATTTTTCCTTAACGGACGCCTTAATCGCGTCCGCGCCGGGCGCAAGCAATTTGCGCGGGTCGAATCCCTTGCCCTGCTTATCCTTGCCGTCCTCGATGTATTTTCTGGTCGCGGCGGCAAAAGCCAGTTGGCACTCCGTATTTACATTAATTTTCGCAACACCAAGCGAAATCGCCTTTTGAATCATTTCAACGGGAATACCTGTTCCGCCGTGTAAAACAAGCGGCAAGCCACCCGTCAGCTTTGAAATTTCCGTAAGAATTCCAAAATCAAGCCCGGTCCAATTGTCGGGATAAACACCGTGTATATTGCCGATTCCCGCCGCAAGAAAGTCCACGCCAAGGTCGGCAATTGCTTTGCATTCCGCCGGGTCCGCAACGTCGCCATTACCGACAACGCCGTCTTCCTCGCCGCCAATCGCGCCGACTTCCGCCTCAAGCGTCATATTATTTTTGTGCGCGAGGGCTATCATTTCCTTTGTTTTCGCGACGTTTTCGTCAAATGGGAAATGGCTTCCGTCGAACATTATGCTTGTAAAGCCCGCATCAATGCACGCGAGGCATTCGTCATAACTGCCGTGGTCAAGGTGAATCGCAACGGGAACGGTTATCCCAAGCGATTTGTCCATCGCCCGCGCCATTGCGGCAACGACCGCGAATCCGCCCATGTATTTTGCCGCGCCGCCCGTCACGCCCAAAATAATCGGGCTTTTTTGCTCCTGCGCCGTTGTAAGCGCGGCTTTTGTCCATTCAAGATTATTGACATTTATTTGCGCCACGGCATATCGCTCTTTCGCGGCTTTTTGAAGCATTTCCTTAGCATTAACAAACATAGGATTTCCTCCGATTTTTTTTTATAGACCGGGAAACTGCTCCCGGCTTCGAGGGAATGTGCCGATTTTGACATATGTCCCCGGTGGCGCGGGAAACGTTCGCTTCGCTCACTGCGCCCGTGGTGTCCAATGCGCGCTTGGCGCGCTTTTTTATTCCGCAACAAGTCTTATTGCTAAATTTTTCATTCGCGCAAAATCTGCCCACACTGTTTCAAACGCGCGAACATTTGCAAGCGTAACCTTTTTTATTTCTGAGTGTACGATTGTCACGGTTGAGTAATACTTGCTGAATTTTAGTTGTTTGACCTGCGAAAATTCGACGAATTTTTTCTCCTTGCCCTCCGTCCACCCGATGCCGGTGTCGAACAGGCTAAGTTGAGGCTTGCCCGCAAACATACCCATCAAGCCGCCTTTTCCGCCGGACATCTCAAAGTTATGCACAGGATTCATCGCTACCTACTCCCTTCTCATCAGTTCGCAAAAAATCGCGACACTTCAACGAGTTTTTTGCGAACATTTTTTGCCTCCGGGCAAAAAAGATTTCCTTATTATAGGCTCAAAACTGTTTTTGTATCGCGAGCAATCACAAGTTCTTCATTTGTCGGCACAACAAGAACGCGAACCTTTGCACCCGGAGTTGAAATGTCCAAGGCTTCGCCGCGTTTCGCGTTTTTCGCGGGGTCAAGCTCGACGCCGAACCACGATAAATACGCGCAGACCTTATCGCGTATTCCGCAGTCGTTTTCGCCGATGCCCGCCGTAAAAATTATTGCATCAAGACCGTTCATGCAAGCGGCGTAACGCCCGATATATCCCGCGACGCGGTACGCGAAAACATCCATCGCTGCCGACGCACGGGGATTGCCGTCGTTTGCCGCCGAGCTTAAATCGCGAAAATCGCTCGACACGCCGCTTATGCCCAGAACGCCGGATTTTTTATTAAGCAAATCGCCGGCTTGTTGCGCGGAGATGCATTCTTTTTCCATTATAAATTGCACAACGGCGGGGTCAATATCGCCGCAACGCGTACCCATCGCAAGTCCCTCAAGCGGCGTCATGCCCATCGACGTATCAACCGAAATTCCCCCGTCAACAGCACAAAGGCTTACGCCGTTGCCGAGGTGACATGTGACGAGTTTCAGCCCGCTTGCGGGGCGATTTAACAGTGCCGCCGCGCGTTCCGATACGTATTTATGGCTTGTGCCGTGGAAGCCGTATCTGCGAATTTTATGCTTTTCGTAAAGGGCGTAATCAATCGCGTAAAGGTACGCTTTTTCGGGCATTGTTTGATGAAATGCAGTGTCAAAAACTGCGACTTGCGGCACTCCCGGCATATGTTTTTTACAGGCGCGGATGCCCGTCAGGTTTGGAGGATTATGAAGCGGCGCGAGGTCTGAAACGGCTTCGATTGCGGCTTCAACTTCGTCGGTAATTTTAACGGATGCCGCGAAAGCCTCCCCGCCATGCACAAC
This sequence comes from Defluviitaleaceae bacterium, assembly GCA_009786975.1. Lineage (GTDB taxonomy): Bacteria > Bacillota > Clostridia > Lachnospirales > WQUN01 > WQVC01. The sequence continues at coordinate 16,458 of WRGX01000194.1, read as the reverse complement.
GCGATGCCCGATGGCTTTTATTTCGTCCTTGGATTTTATCACGCCGTGATTCGCGTCGAGAAGCGAGTCGATTACAATCGCCATTGCCGCCGCATGGTCGGGCATGGCAGTGTCGGCGGAGTGTTTGCCTTTTTCGGTTTCATGCACTAGACGCCCGTCGATTCCGATGCGTTCGCACAGTCCTTTTGCCAAAACGCTTTCGTCTTTCATATTTAGAAGCTGATATTTCAGCGACGACGAACCTGCGTTGATTACCAATACATACATATTTATTCTCCTCCTTGGGCTTGAACCGCCGTAATTGCCACAACGCCTACGATATCATCCGCGCTGCAACCGCGCGAGAGGTCGTTTACGGGTTTTGCGATACCTTGCGTAATCGGACCGAACGCTTTGGCTTTCGCCAGCCGTTCGACCAATTTATATGCGATATTCCCGGAGTCGAGATCGGGAAATATAAGTACGTTTGCTTTGCCCGCGACGGAATTTCCGGGGGCTTTTGATGCGCCGATTGACGGAACTATTGCTGCGTCGAGCTGGAACTCGCCGTCGGCTTTCAGGTCGGGGGCTTTTGCTTTTAAAATGCGGGTGGCTTCGGCGACTTTATCTATGTCGGCGTGCTTCGCGCTGCCCATTGTTGAGTGCGAGAGCATTGCGACAATCGGCTCCTCGCCGAAAAGCGCGCGATATGAACCCGCCGACGCAAGTGCGATTGCGGCAAGTTCGTCGGGATTCGGATTTTGATTTAAGGCGCAGTCGGAGAAAAGGAAAATGCCGTTGTTGCCAAAGCCGCAGTCGGGGACGACCATTACGAAAAACGACGACACAATCGAAACACCCGGCGCGGTTTTTAAAATTTGCAGGCTTGGACGCAGTACGTCGGCAGTGGAATACACCGCTCCCGCGACCATGCCGTCGGCGATGCCTTCTTTTACAAGCATATCGCCGAGCGCGACCGGGTTTTCCTCGAGCATTTTTTGCGCGGCTTCGAGGGTCAAGCCCTTGGATTTGCGAAGTTCGAAAAGTTTTTCCGTGAGGGATTTCAGTTCGGAATAATTTTTCGGGTCAACAATCGTTGCCCCGGCAATTTTCGCGCCTTCGCTTGCCGCCGCTTTTTCTATTTCCGACGGGTCGCCGATTAAAATAATTTTCGCAAGACCTTCCGCCAAAATTTGCGCCGTGGCTTTTAACATCCGCGGCTCAAGCGATTCCGGCAGAACGATGGTTTTTTCCTGCGATTTTGCGCGATTTTTGACGTTTTGCAAAAAATCCATTTGCGTGTCCCCCATGAGTAAAATTTTATTTTTATTTAGAGATACATTACCACATTTCTTTTGCCGCTTCAACAATCACATATCGTCGAAAATGCTTTTTAACACCGCGAGGGTCTTTTCCGCCGCGCGGAAATCGAAATTTTCAATTTGTCTGCACAAAACAGTGGTTTCGGGGAGTTTGCGAAGCCTGTCAAGAAATTCAAGGGCGGAGGCACTTTGAGACGCGAGCGGCGCCTCGAGTTCGGTCAGCAGGTTCAGGGCCTCGTCTTTATCGAAAACTTCCGCTCCGGGTAAGATGAGTTTTGGTGCTTCGATGCTTTCGAGTATGCGGTTCATTTCGCTTTCGAATAGCGATAAAAGCTCGTTGGTCGGTATGTTTCCGGCTTGCAGGGCTTGCTCGATATTGTTGGCGGCATTTGCAAGCGCGGGTTCGTTTAACAGGCCCGCCACACTTTTTACTGTGTGCGCAGCCAGTTGTGCGTCGTTAAGCTCGCCGACCTCGAGGGCGCGCGTAATCTCCGCAAATTTATTTTTATGATTTCTCACAAAGTCGTTTTTTATTTTTTCGCTCAAACCGTCGCTGTATTTGTAGTCGGAAATGACTTTCTCGGAGGGGGATTTTTTTGCGGCATCTTTTGCGGCCTCTTTTGCGGTCTCAATAACCTCGGGTGGCTGCTTGTCGCGCACAAATTTTTTCAAAATGTCGTCTAATTGTTTCGCGACAATCGGTTTTGAAATAAACCCTTCAAATCCTTTGCGGATGTACAATTCTTTTTGTCCGATTAACGCGTTCGCCGTAAGTGCGACGATCGGGTGGTTGTATCCGATTTCGCGCATTTTTTTCATGGTTTCCGTGCCGCTCATGTTGGGCATCATTTCGTCCATGAAAATTATATCGTACACCTTGCCGCGCTTGATTTTTTCCAGCGCGGCGCGCCCGCCCGAACAGGTTTCAATTTGCAAATCGTACAGCCCCAAAAGCCCCTCGGACACGTAAAGCGTGGACTCGGTGTCGTCAACAACAAGCACCTTTCCGTATGGCATCGGGTCGGGGGTGAATTCCTTCTTGTTTGAAACTATGCCCCCTTCCATAGATTCCAGTCGGGTTGCGACTTCTTTTCCGATTTTTTCTCCGATTTTTTCTCCGATTTTTTCGCTTGCGAAAATTTTTTGCGGAATCGTGACGGTCGCGGTTGTTCCGGTGCCGACGATGCTGTTCATTTCGATTGTCGCGTTCATGATTTGCAGGAGGTTGCGAACAATCGGAAGCCCTAAGCCTGTGCCGCGAATGGAGCGATTACTGTGTTCGTGGAGGCGAATGTACTCGCTTTCTTGCAAAAGGTCGAGCTGTTTTTTGCTCATGCCGAGCCCCGTGTCGCGGATGGAAATAATTAAATTAACGGAGTCGTCGTCCGTTTTTTTGCAGGTAAATTTCAGCTCAACCGAGCCGCTTGCCGTGTACTTGAACGCGTTTGACAATAAATTGTTTGCGACTTGTTCAATTCGAAGAAAATCGCCCATGAGATGCGCGGGGATTTCTTCGTCAACGTACAACCGGAATTTTAGATTTTTAGCGATTGCGGTCGTGAAATGAAAGCCCACAATGTCGTTTATCAGCGAGGCAACCTCGTATTTTTCTTGCATAAGCTCAATTTTTCCCGCCTCGATTTTTGAAAGGTCCAAGATGTCGTTAACGATGCCTAAAAGAACGTTTGCCGAGCTTTGAATTTGCGAGAAGGGTCGGTTTAATTCCGCCGGCAAACGTGAGTTTTGGAGCTGTATGTCCGCAATGCCCAAAACAGTTGTAATCGGCGTGCGAATTTCGTGGCTCATTCGGGCCAAGAATTTGCTTTTGGCTTCATTGTTCGCTTCCGCAAGGTTTTTTTCCATCGCAAGTGTTTCGTCCCTGAATCGCGAGATGTAAAAATATAAAATCAGCGCGAAGATGTAAATTATTACGATTAGAACACCGAGCGGCAGCATTATTGCGTTCAAACTTTCCGTAATCGGGTTCTCGACCGCGGCAACGGGGACGATGTCAAACAAAGTCCAGCCCACGGTGTCAAGCGAGGCGGCAACAAAATATGAACGTCCCAAACGAGGGCCCTCAAACATCGCAATCGAAGTGCCGTCTTGAACATATCTCAGCAGGACTTCGCCCGAGCTTCCGGGTATATCGAGAAGCGAGCGTATGTTTGGGTCTTCATTTATAAGGGGGTTTGAGTGATAAATCAGGTGTCCGTCGTTTGTGACAAGCAATCTGTATCCTTCGCCCAAAACAGGGTCGTGCGCGATTTTATTCAAGATATCGTATTTCGAAACGGATATGCCGACAACCGCGCCGATATCGTTCAATTCGGGCAGATATGTAGCAATTCCCGCGGTAAATGCCTGATGCGCGTTAGACCAGTACGGCTCCGTCATAATAATCGCGCCGGGTTCGGCGTTCCTTGCGGCGGGAAACCACGCGGCACTTGCCGGAGTCCACGGTCCGCCGGGACGGAAACCGCCGCCGTTGATTATACTTTCGTCAAGGAACCCGATAAAAACATTCGTAATGTAGTCGTTTTCCTGCACAATTCTTTCGGCGATGTCAATAAAATCTCGGTCCCTGGGTTCATAATCGCGAAAGCCGCGTCCGCGCCATTCCTGTGGGGTGGACAGCGCGGTCAATGTGTGTGCCAAATTATCGACCCGACTGTACGCGGAAAGAAACCATGAGTCGATTTCATCGGCATAAAGCTGCTTATCGCGCTGTGCAATGCCAAGCATATTGTCGTGGATAATATCGCGCACCGTCGTGTTTACAATAAAATACAAAATAGCCAAACTGAAAAAAAGAAGCACGGCAGTGCCAATGCCCATGAAAGCAAGAAAAAGCCAGCCACGTTTTGTGCTTTTTATTTCCGTCGCCATTGCAATCACGTCTTTCCAAAGGATTCTAAAATAGCCAAATGTATGTATAAAATCACAATTTCGAGTTTATATCGGGCATGTTTTTTTGTCAACATTGAGGATTTTGCGGGATTGACAGACCGTCGCAAATATTATATAGAATATTTTTAGTGTGATTTTAGTGTGAATTGGTGCGAAAATCACAAAATTTTAAAGGTGGAGGCAAGAAAATGATTAGAATTATCACGGACACTGCGTCCGATATCACTGCGAAGCAAGCGGAAAAGTTAAACGTACATCTGATGCCGATTTCGGTAACTTTCGGCGATGACCCCTACGACCAGCTGCGTGACGAAGATTTTACGCACTTTTACGAAAAACAAGCAACGTCCGAAACAATGGCAACAACAAGCCTGATTTCGCCCGGCGAGTACCTTGAGGTTTTCCAAAAAGCCAAAAACGCGGGCGAAACGCTTATTGTTATCCCGCTTTCGTCGAAACTTTCCGGCTCGTTTCAGTCGGCAGAGCTTGCGAAAAACATGGCGGAATACAAGGATATTCACATTATTGACACAAATCAGATTGCAACGGCACAGCGAATCGTTGTTGAATATGCCGCGTGTCTTCGCGATGAGGGCAAAAGCGCGGAGGAAATTGTTGACGCCGTTTTGGATGTTTCGGGGCGCATCCGTTTGTATGCGTCGCTTGATACGCTGAAATTTTTGGTCAAAGGCGGGCGCATCTCGAAAACGGCGGGATTCATGGGGTCGATGTTAAGCATAAAGCCGATTATTTGCATCGAAGACGGCGCGGTTTCCGCGGCGGGCAAAGCCAAAGGCCGCGAAGCCGCAAACAAAAAAATCCTCAGTTTTATCGACGGAGAGTTTGACCCCGAATTTCCCGTACATTTCCTTTACACCGCCAATCGCGAAGCCGCCAACGGTTTTATCGCCCTCGCAACGGCGGAGCATGACATAAAAAATTCGGTGGTTTATCCAATCGGCGGCGTAATCGGCACGCACGCGGGGCCGAACGCGGTTGGGATGGCGTGGGTACAGAAAAAATGACGATACGGCATGAATATGCATCGCCAATCGGCACGCTTTTTATTGCGGAAACCGACGGCTTTATTACGGAATTAAAATTTGATGCGGGAGCAAAATATGTGGATGGCTCTTCTGTCTCGGAACCTCATAAGACAGAGGAGCCGTCCTCATGTTTTGCCCACTGTATCCGCGAACTTGACGCGTATTTTATGGGAGAACTGCGCGAATTTACCGTACCGATTCGTGCAAAAGGAACGACTTTTCGCGAACTCATATGGGACGAACTGATAAAAATCCCGTACGGCGAAACGATTTCCTACAAAGAACTCGCGCGGCGCATAGGAAACCCCGCCGCAATCCGTGCCGTAGGCGGCGCAAACCACCACAATCCCATAAGCATTATAATCCCCTGCCACCGCGTAATCGGCAGTGACGGCGGCTTAACCGGCTACGGCGGCGACCTTTGGCGGAAGGAATTTTTACTTAAACTTGAGCGGGGTGTTCATCCGGGGTGAGGATTATCCCTGCTAATAAAGCTGATATTTAGGAGACGTTACGGCTGTGGCGGGCTTGAACGGACATTGCGATTTGTTGTGAAAATATGGGGGTGTACAACAAAAAAACAAAATCCGCCCTGCTGTCCCGTCCCGCAGAAAAGTATCACAATGAATCCAAAAAAAAGAGTCGGCGAGTGACACTCGCCGACTCTTTTTTTCTAAAACAGGAAACTGCATCCGGCTTCGAGGGAATGCGTCGCCTCCGACACGTGCCCCCGGTGCCCACTGCGCGCTTGGCGCGCGCGCTTACAAAATTATGCAAATGAGTCCTCCCGAGCCCTCGTTTATAAGGCGTTGCAGGGTTTCCTGAAACTTCATTTGTGCGGTTTCGGGCATACGGAACAGCTTGTTTTGCAGCCCGTCGCGAACCATTTCATGCATAGATTTTCCAAACATGTTGAGTTCCCAAATCTTCGAGGGGTCCTCGCTCATTTCTTGATTAATGTAGGTGATTAAATCTTCGGACTGTTTTTCGTTTCCGACTAGAGGGGATACTTCGGTTTCAATATCTGCGCGAATTAAATGTATGCTCGGTGCGCTGGCGCGGATTTTAACCCCGTATTTCGAACCGTGCTTAACTAAAATCGGGGCTTCCAGCTTCATTTCGTCGGTAGCCGGCGTGACGATACCGTAGCCCTTGCGGCGCACCTCTTCGAGGGCGTGCTTGATTTTGTCGAATTCTTTTTTCGCCTCGGCCAAAACTTTTATCGTAGAAATAAGTTGGTATTCGCCGCCGATATCCATGCCTGTTGTTTCGGACAAAATGCGATAAAACAGGCCCTCGTCAACGGACAATTCGATTAGAACCGTGCCTTCGCCCAATGCGATTTTTTCGAGATGGGCTTTTTTGACGTGTTCGTTGTCCTCCAAAAATGTAAGCTGCGTGCGCATTTCGCGGAGCTTTCCGACGTTTGCGACCATTTGCTTCACCGACGAGACAAAACTTTGTTTCAGCCAATGTTCAAGCGGCAACGGCTCAATCCAGCGCGGGTAATTTATGCGGATTTCGCGCGCGGGGAACTCGTAAAGCACGCGCTCAATTACGGAATTGATGTCTTCGATTTTAAGCTGTGCGCAGTTCAGTGCGATAACCGGCGCGGAATGTCTTTCCGCAAGCTCGTCACGGAGTTTTTCTGTTTCGGGCGAAAACGGCGACTGCGAATTTAAAATTACAACAAAGGGCTTGTTAATTTGTTTTAATTCGCGGATAACGCGTTCTTCGGCGTCGACGTAATCTTCGCGCGGAATTTCCGCAACACTGCCGTCGGTTGTGACAACGATGCCGATTGTGGAATGGTCGTTGATAACTTTTTTCGTACCCATTTCGGCGGCTTCGGCGAACGCCATTTTTTCCTCGCTCCAGGGCGTTGAAACCATGCGTGGGCGCGTGTCGCCGTTTTCGCCGTCCATATGCCCAATCGCGCCCGGCACAAGGTATCCCACGCAATCAATCATGCGCACCTTGAATGTCGCCGCGTCATCAAGAGCGATTTCAACCGCCTCATTTGGCACAAATTTCGGCTCCGTTGTCATAATTGTGCGTCCCGCCGCACTTTGCGGCAGTTCATCGGTTGCGCGGTCCTTGCCGTAGCCGTCCTCGATGTTCGGGATTACAAGCAAATCCATAAACCGCTTGATAAACGTGGATTTTCCCGTGCGAACCGGCCCGACAACGCCTATGTAGATGTCACCCTTCGTGCGTTCCGCGATGTCGCGGTACAAGTTTTGATAATCCATAAAAAAATTCTCCCCTCTGCATTTTAGAATTGTATTGATACAATAGACTATGCAGAAAGAGAGAACCTATGACAATTTTTTTGCACACAAAACGCGCAATTACATTTAGTGTATTGCGCTTTACACCCAATGAGGTGTAGAATAATGTGAATTTTTCATATTTTATGACTTGGAGGAGAATTATGCGACAAAGAATGACAAAGGAAGAAAGAACAGCACTTCGTATGGAAATGGGCATCAGACTGCGAGACCTAAGAAAATCTTACGGCTTCAGCAGGGATGAACTATCCAAATCGCTTTGCCTGACCGTGGGTCATCTTGGACTTATTGAAAGAGGAGAGCGAGGTATTACTGCCGAGATACTTATTAACATCACTACCCTTTTTCAATGTTCTGCGGACTATGTTTTGACCGGCAAGGAATATCCCGCCGCCGAAATTGCCGGCAGTCGTCACGCAAGGGCGATTGACAAGATGCTGGATTATTCCTCAAAGCAAAAGCTGTTCGAGTTCATAAAGTCGATTTCGCCGCAAAAATAACAAACACAGCAATACTATCAAAAGCAGGAACATTCGAACTTTAGAACATATTGTAAAAATCTCTTGTTTTAGGTCGGAATATGTTGTATCTTAGTCTACATTGAGGGGAAGGTGGAAAATATGGAAACAAAATTGACAATTTTACTGGTCGAGGATGACCCCGATGAATGCAGGGCATTTATCAAATGCATCGACAACCACACCGATGTTCACTTGGCGGGTGTAACAAACAACGCAGACAAAGCGTTGGCCGAATGTATGGCAAACTTGCCTGACGTTGTTATTTTGGATTTGGAGCTGCATAAAGGTGGCGGAAACGGCATCTCGTTTTTATCGGACATGGCAAAATCCGGAATCTCTGTCAGACCGTATGTTTTGGTTACAACAAATAACATCAGCGACATTACACACACTCACGCAAGGCGGCTTGGCGCGGATTTTATCATGATAAAAAGCCAAGACGGTTACAGCGCGGAAGGCGTGGTTGACTTTTTAAAGTCGCTTAAAGCGGTAATTCACGACTCGAAAAAAAGAAGCCGTGAACTTTCCGGCGAGCCACTTTCCCCTGCCGAACTTAAAAGACAGGTTTCGGCACAAGTGAATGCCGAAATAAATTTGCTTGGAATCAGCCCCAAAATGATGGGGCGCAAGTACTTAATTGACGCGATTGTAGCGGTGATAAACGGGCAAAGGAAATACGTCCCTGACATTGCGGAAAAATACGAAAAATCCGACGCAAGCGTGGAACGCGCAATGCAGCACGCCATTAACCACACTTGGCGGCACGCCGATATTGATGACCTTCAAAATTTTTACACTGCCAGAATAAATTCGGACAGGGGTGTACCGACCCTTAACGAATTTGTTTTTTATTACGCCGACAAATTGACGGACCAGGGCGCGCTTTATTAAAAGTCCTAAAATCATAACGCAGACTGCGCTGTATGTTTACGAATTTGATGCAGCGAATTTTAATTTGCAGGATGAATGTGCGGGCTATTATGTAAGTGAGCGGACGGAAACTCCCGTTTCCGTGGTGAAATACGGCGATTTGTACGGGGAATTGTTTGAACGAAACGTCGAGGTCAGACTTTTAAATTATTTATGGGATTTGGGCAGGGCGGTGCAGAAATCGACGCTGAATTGGTCGCTGTGTCGCATGGGAAATGCGATTCCCGAAAAGAGGTGCAAATGAAAATTTACGGAGAGCCGGTTTCGCGGCTGATTGAGGAACTTTCGCGGTTGCCCGGGATTGGGGGAAAAAGCGCGCAACGTTTGGCTTTCTACATTATAAATCTGCCGACGGAACGCGCGGAGTCGCTTGCGTCAGCGATTTTATCGGCTAAGCGGGATGTAAAATATTGCGGCGTTTGTTGCGCGCTTACGGACTCGGACCCCTGCGCGATTTGTGCAAATGCGAAACGTGACGCGAAAATTATCATGGTTGTCGAGGACCCGCGCGATATGGCGGCGTATGAACGCACCGGCGAATTTTTCGGGCTTTATCATGTGCTTCACGGCGCGATTTCGCCGATGCACGGCGTGGGGCCGAATGATTTGACCATTGCCGCGCTTTTGAAGCGATTGCAAAATTCCGACACAGGGGGCGCAGTTAGCGAAGCGAACGTTTCCCGCGCCATCGAAGAAGTCATTGTCGCAACAAATCCGAACGTCGAAGGCGAGGCAACCGCGCTTTATATCGCGAAAATTCTCAAACCGCTTGAGATAAAAGTTACGCGCATTGCGCATGGCGTTCCCGTTGGAGGCGATTTGGAGTTTGTTGACGAGGTTACGCTTTCGCGGGCTTTGGAAGGACGGCGGGAGATTTAGGGTGTGTAGCCATTTGCGTTAGGGCAAAATTTAAATTTCCACAACAACTCGCACGGTTGGTTTTGGAATTTGCGCTTTCTTTATAATTTTTTCGCCCGGCGCGAGGATGGCAATTCCGGGGGGGTATTTGGTGATTAGTTCGGCGGAAATTCTGTCGATTGCGTGTTCTCGCGGGATTTCTTCGGAGGGGTGCGCCATCGCTTCGCGCGGCGACATGGCGACTTCGGGGAGGAGAAACCGGGGCATTCTTTTGAGTGGGCTTGGCGGGCGGAGTTTTTTTCTCGCGGCAAAGGCCATTGCTATAAGCCCTTCCAACGTATCCGCAACGGAAGACACCGCAAGCGTGTGCCGCCTCGTCACCATTTCAAACACAACGTCCCGAGATTTAATCACACCGCTGAAAAGAAACTTTCCGATGTCGTCAGTCTCCACAAGCTGTCTCCTGACATTCCACCGTACGTTCACTAATATCCCTGCATATTTCTTAAAGCATTCCGGGTTTGTCCATAGTTTTTCGAGGGCGAAATCACACTGCGCCATCATCGCGAACGACGGACTCGTTGTTTGCATTGCGTTCAAAAAGAATCGCACGCGCGAGGTATCAACGCGCTTGCTCCTAACATGCAAAACCGCGCAGGGCGACATCATCGGCAAGGTTTTGTGAAAGCTGTTAATCACGATATCTGCGCCGAGGGCGACCGCGTGTGTGGGAAAATACTCGTGAAAGGCGAAGTGCGCGCCGTGCGCTTCGTCAACGATTAGTACGCCGTCGCGCGCGTGAACTTTTTCCGCAATCGCCGCAATGTCCGATACAAATCCCTCATAAGTCGGGCTTACAACAAGTGCGACCGCGCCGCGCGGCATATCGTCGAAAATTTCCGGAGAAACGCCGCCGATAAGCACCTCATCGGTGATTTTCGGCAGATAATACGTCGGCGATGCGCCGGAAAAAACGAGCCCGTTGTACGCGCTGACATGCGCGTTTCGCGGCACAAAAACAGGCGTTTTTTCGCCGGCTGTGGCGCATATTGCCGCCACAATCCCCGCGGATGACCCGTTCACCAAAAGAAAGCTCTCGTCCGCGCCGTAAAACCAGGCGATTTTCTCCTGCAACAGCCTAATCATGCCGGTCGGAGCGGAAAGCACATCCGTTTTGGGCAATTCCGTCAGGTCGAAGCGAAACAAATCGGGCGGAAAAAAATCCGCATTGCGTTTATGCCCCGGCATATGAAAGGGGTGTGCGTTACGTCTAAGCAAGGTTTTAAGCTCTTTGTACATATCCCACCTCAAAAGATTTTTCTAAATTATAACAAAAATCGATGATGTTCGTCTCACTAATATCATCGATTTTGCAGATTTTGCAAAAAAGAGTCGGCGAGTGTCACTCGCCGACTCTTTTTTTACGGGCGAGGAAATTGCTCCCGGCTTCGAGGGAACGCGCCGCCGCCAACACATGCCCCCGGTGTCCAATCGCGCTTGGCGCGCTTTTTTACGGGCGAGGAAACTGCTCCCGGCTTCGAGGGAACGCGTCGCCTCCAACACATACCCCCGGTGCCCACTGCGCGCTTGGCGCGCTTTTTTACGGGCGAGGAAACTGCTTCCGGCTTCGAGGGAACGCGCCGCCGCCAACACATGCCCCCGGTGCCCAATCGCGCTTGGCGCGCGCTTGGCAGAACTTACATTGGTGCAAAGGTGGCTTTGTGTTTTATAATGCGCTCGAGGGGTGATACATATGGATTTTTTGAAAAAATATCGAAATGTGCTTGGGGTCGCGGCGATTTTGGGCGTGACTTTGGCGGTGATTTATGCGGCGGCGGTGCGCGAGCGCGTGGAGCCGGAATTTATGCACTACGCGGAGTTTGTTGCGGCGGCGGAGGCGGGATATGTCACCGAAGCGACGCTTGGCGGCGGCGCGATGATTTTTTTCACGATTTACGGCGAAAACGGCGAAGAAAATTTCACCACGAACAACCCGCGACGCGAGGATTTTAAGGAATTTTTACTGCTTAACGGAATTTCCGTAACGGAAAGCGGCGGGTCTGATATGAATTTTTTGCAAATCGGATTCACAATCGCGTTGGTTGCCGGAATTCTTCTTTTCGTGCAACGCAAGAACAGCGCGGTGCGCGCGGCGGGGGGGCTTTCGCCTGTTACGGTAAGCGCGGGCGAGGGCGAAAAACTGTGTGGTTTTGAACATGTTGCCGGAAATCTTGAGGCGAAAGAAAGCGTGCAAGACATTGTTGACTACCTGCGCGAGCCGGAAAAATTTACACGATACGGGGCAAGAATGCCGCGCGGAATTTTGTTTCACGGCAAGCCCGGCACGGGAAAAACACTGATGGCGCGGGCAATGGCGGGCGAAGCGGGCGTGCCGTTTTACGCGGTAAGCGGCTCGGATTTTGTGCAAATGTACGTTGGCGTCGGCGCTGCGCGGGTGCGCGATTTGTTTAAAAAAGCGCGGGAATCCGGAAGCGGCGTGATTTTTATCGACGAAATCGACGCGCTGGGCAAAAAACGAAGCGACGGAATCAACGGAAACGACGAGCGCGAACAAACCCTTAACGCGCTTTTAACCGAAATGCAGGGCTTTTCCGAGGGATCCGGCATCGTGGTTGTCGCGGCAACGAACCGTCCCGACACTTTGGACGAGGCGTTACTGCGCCCCGGTCGATTTGACCGCCGTGTTGAAATCGGCCTGCCCGACGTAAACGCCCGCAAGCAGATATTAAAATTACACGCAAAGGGCAAACCTTTGGCGGAAGTAAATTTAGAAAAACTTGCGCACGACACGGTATTTTTCAGCGGCGCAATGCTGGAAGGCCTGCTAAACGATGCGGCAATCAACGCGGCGCGGCGCGGCGGCGACGAAATTTCCAACGACGACGTAACCGCGGCGTACTACACCGCGCTCGCGGGCAGTCAGAAAAAAGATTACAGCCACATCCGCAGAAAAGAACGCGAAATAACCGCGTGGCACGAGGCGGGACACGCACTTGCATCGGTTTTGGCAAACCCGGAAAATCGCGTCGCAAAGGTGACGATTATCCCGTCAACATCGGGCGCGGGCGGTTTTTGCGTAAACATTCCGCCGGAGCGCATGTATTACACGAAACGTGAACTTCGCGAGCAAATAATGGTCGCCCTCGCAGGTCGTTGTTCCGAAGAAATCCGCTTCGGCGCAGATTTCGTAACCACCGGCGCATCAAACGACATCGAAAAAGCCACAACGACGGCGATGCAATATGTAACAAAATTCGGCATGGGAACAACCGTCGCCGACCGCGCGCTCCTAAAGGACGACGATAAAATCGCCGCCGAATCCGGCGAACTCGTAAACGAACTGTATGAAAAAACCCGCGAACTTCTTGCCGAAAATTACCCCAAACTCGAAAGCCTCGCCGACGAACTTTTGGAAAAAGAAATCGTTGACGGCGACCGCGTTATTGAAATCATAAAACAAAGTGCGCGCCAAGCGCGCAGTGGACACCGGGGACACGTGTCGGCGGCGACACGTTCCCTCGAAGCCGGATGCAGGCTTCTATCGAATGAAGGACCGCTTACACCGACGCGGGATAAACCGTAAGAAGCGTCCCCGCTGTCAACAACACAAGCCCGAAAATGCTTCGCAAACTAAATTTTTCCCGCAAGAAAATCCCCGCGAACGCCATTGTTAAAACGATGCTTAATTTGTCAATGGGAACAACGTGGCTGGCGTTGCCGAGCTTGAGGGCGTGATAGAAAAAAAGCCACGACGCCCCGGTTGCAATACCGGAAAGAACTAGAAAAATCCAGCTTTTGCGGGTGACGGAGCGCAATTTTTCCCGCACGCGTTCGCCCCTCCCTGTCCCAAGCGTCATGCCGCACGCAAGCGGCAAAACGACCATTGTGCGAAGCGCGGTCCACAGAGTCGCGTCGATATCAGCCACGCCGACACGCCCGAAAATCGCGACAAGGCTCGCAAAAATCGCGGCAAAAACAGCGTAAAAAAGCCAGCTTTTTTTAGCGGGCTTTTTTTCATCGGTTAGCAAACCGCTCTCGGCTTCGAGAGAACGTGCCGCCTCCGACACATGCCCCCGGTTCTCACTGCGCGCTTGGCGCGCAAGCATCAAAAACGTCCCAAAAGCCATCAAAATCATGCCGCCCGCCGTAATCCATCCCACAGGTTCGCTCAGGAAAATAAACGCCAAAATCATGGTTAAAATCGTGCTTGATTTGTCCAGCGGCATGACCTTGTTCACGTCGCCGAGTTTCAGCGCGCGAAAGCGAAACAGCCACGCCGCGCCCGTCGCAAGCCCCGAAATTACGATAAAAAACCACGTATGCGCCGCAATATAAAAAATGCCGCCCTGCGCCCCGACGACAAATACCATAATCCACGCAAAAACAACAACGACCGCGGTACGAATCGCGGTTGCCAAATGCGAGTCTACATCTTTGATTCCGATTTTCGCCAAAATCGTTGTTGCGGCGGCAAAAACTGCCGCAAACCCGGCGAAGATTAACCATAATTCCAATTGCATCGCTCCTTCCCTTGCAAGAAGATTTTACCATGCACTTGAAAATATGCAAAATTAAACGGACGAAAAAAAATGATGATGTCCATTGCCACCACGCTTGAGGTCGAAATGCTTATCACATTATGTTTTGATTATCTCAATCGTGCGCGCCTCATCATCCCACTCCACCATCGCGCCGAAAAATTCGCCGACAAATTTAAGCGGAACCATTGTTCTCCCGTCTACAATCTGCGCGGGGGCATCCATGCCGGGGGCGGTTTCGCCTATTGCGAAGGTCAACATCACGTCGCCTTTAGTCAATGTCACCTCGCGGGTCGCTTCATTCCATGCGACGGTTGCGCCGAGGGCATCTGAGACAAACCGCACGGGGACGAGCGTCCGACCATTTGCGATTTGCGGGGCGACGTCCATTGTTAGGATTATTTCGCCTGTTGCGGCGTCGATTATTTCGTAGGAATCTATTCGCAACATTAGGCGGCGCAGGTGTTCTTCTGCGTCGCCGTTGTATTCGCCGGGGGCGTCGGTGTCGACGGGAGCGTCGGCAGTGTCGAGCGGCGTGGGTGCGGGTTGTGTCAGGCGTGCTGCTTGCGGGGGAAGCGGGGGCAAGCCGGGATTCGAATCGGGTCTGTCGCCGCCGGCGGGAGGCCGCGTAATCGGCGGTTCGGGCGACGACGGTGGCGGTTGCGGAAACGCAGGAATTCTCCGCGTTTGCTCCTCGCCGCAGTTGGCGCAGATGCGATATTCCTCGCCTGTAACGCCGATTTGCGCGGCGGCGCGTACTTGCCAGTTACCAAAATTGTGACCGAGCGGGGGAATAGCCCCCGGGGCGGGATTAAGTGCGCCGCAAGTCAGGCAATCCCCCGCTGAATATCCCGGCGTTTCGCAGGTTGCGGGCGTTCCACTGCCCCAGTTATGCCCGGTTGCATGGGCGAGAACAGCGTCGCAGTCGGGGCGCACGCAAATTTGCGGGTCGGTGCAAGTTGCCGCCGCGCCGGGCGCGTGTCCCGGTGCATCAATCGACCGGGTCGCGGGACTTACCTCCGTCGGGCAATCGCATCCCGCCCTCACGCACGCCCGTGTTTCCGTGCCGGGAACAATGCAGGTCGGCGCAATGGTTTCGCTCCAATCGCCCCAATCAGGGCCGAGCGCGTAAATCACGTTCGGATTAGGCGCGAGGCATTCAGTACAAGCCCCGCCGTCGAATCCGTCCGTCGAGCAGGTTGCTTCCGCGCTTTCGTCCGCCCAAGTATGCTCTGACATCGCAACGAATCGCAGAGCAGTACGGATGCAGTCCGGATTTTGGCATTCACCGGTTTCAACGCCCGGCTCTGTGCAGGTTGGAGGCTCTGTTATCGTCCAATAATTAAAAACGTGGTTGCAAATCGGGAAGCCCGTACGCGCGCCAATGTTAACGCGAATCATTGCCGTAGCGGGGGGTGACGCGCTGTCGGTTACTGTAATTAGTGCTGTAGTGTTCGCGCCATGCGCTGTTGGCGTGCCGAAAATCACGCCGTCCGGGCTTATTCCGAATCCTGCGGGAAACCGTGTTCCGCTAAACGTATACGGTGGCGTGCCGCCCCACACTCTGGGGGCTACGTCAATATTTGCAATAGTCGTGCCAACCGTGGAAGGCAGAATAACCACCATCGGGTGGCTAAAGAATGTCAATGGAGTCGATGCGGCGGCTATATTGGCTGTTGTGGCAGATATGTTATGCCCATGAAACGAAAGAAGTTCACTTTCGTTTCCGACCGGCGGTTGCTCACAAACCGAAACTTCAGATGATTTTTGGAAGAAGTTTCGGTTCGTGAGTATATCACCGAGGTCGGAGCTTGCAAATTCGCCCAATGCCGTGAAACCCACACCCAAATCCAAATACCCCACGCCACCCGGACCGCGGACTTGAGCGGGGACTGTACGGTTGGGGGCGTTAGTACCGATACCAAGTTGACCAAGACCTCCCCAACCCCAAACAAGACCGTCGTCTCCTAAGGCTACGGAAGGAAATCCACTGGAGGATATAGCGATTGCATTGCTAAGATTTCGCACTTGTACCGGCGTTA
>WRGX01000193.1 GCA_009786975.1 Defluviitaleaceae bacterium | reverse complement strand
AAGACGGCGTTAGAAGGTGTCGCCTTGTAACTTGCGAGCAGTATAACCGAACAATGTTTTCGAGTCAAGCGGAATGCGAAAATAATTTCGTTAAAATACGCGATGTTGTTTGTGCTAGGGCGTGTTGCCACTATACGAATGGCACGGTTTTAACAGGGGGTTGGGCGGAGTATAAACGCCGCATCGATTTTACGGTCCGTCAACCTCCCGTTTTATCCGGCTTCCATCGTCCAAAAGACTGCGGAGCTTTTTTGTGTCACCGCTTTCGAGGGCGTCGCGATATGCCTGCATCGACGCGATAAATGTGTCAAATTCGCCGAGCAGGTACGACTTGTTCTCGAAAAAAAGCTCCGTCCACATATCGGGATCGAGACGCGCGACACGGCTTAAATCGCGATAGCTTCCCGCCGAATATCCCTTGTGGCGCGGCGCGGTCGGGCTTTTTACAAAGGCGTTCGAGATAATGTGGGGCATTTGCGACGCGAACGCGATTATTTCATCGTGTTCGGCGGAGGTCGTAACGGAAATACGCCCGAAACCCAGCGGCTCGAGGAGGGTTTTTATTTTGTCGAAAAGCCGTATATCGTCGTTTCCGGGCGGGACGATTACCATCGGCTCGCCGTCGAAAAGGTCTTCGCGGCTGAATTTGAAGCCGCTTCGATGAAGCCCCGCCATGGGGTGCCCGCCAACGAAAATAAACCCGTGTGCCTTCGCAACGGGGAAGATTTTTTCACATATGCGTCCCTTTGTTCCTGCGCAGTCGATGACGGTTGTCCCCGCGAGAAATTCCTTTTTCGACAACACCCAATCAATGACCCCTTGCGGATAAATCGCAAGGAACACGACGTCGCAATTTTTTAAATCGGCGTCGGTTAATTCTGCGTCAACGGCCTCGGCAAGGCGTGCGAAATCGACGATTGAGGCATCGCAATCTGCGCCGAGAACGGTAATTCCCGGCGTTCGCTTGTAAGCCTTTGCAATTGAGCCGCCGATTAACCCCAAGCCGACAATGCCGACACGCTTCATTTTTTCGTTCATTTCAGGGCGTCCCGCAATTTGTCAATCCGCACCGAAAGTTCCGCAAACGCTTTAGGCGTAAGCGACTGCGCGCCGTCGCACAAAGCGTTCTTCGGGTCGTTATGCACCTCGACGATTATTCCGTCCGCGCCCGCCGCGATTGCCGCAAGGGTCATCGAAGGCACAAGGTCGGCGCGCCCCGTCGCGTGCGAGGGGTCAACGATTACGGGCAGATGTGTCAGGTTTTTTAAAATCGGAACGGCGGATAAGTCCAGCGTGTTTCGGGCGTAGTCCTGCTCGTATGTGCGAATGCCGCGCTCGCACAAAATGACGTTTTCGTTCCCGTTCGCCATTATGTACTCCGCGCTCATAAGAAGCTCTTTAATTGTACCGGCAAGGCCACGCTTCAATAAAATAGGAGCGCGGGTCGATTTTCCGAGTTCCTTTAACAGGTCATAATTTTGCGTATTTCTCGCGCCTATTTGTATCACGTCGATTTTTTTCTCAACGAATTCGTCCATGTCCTGCAAATACATAAGTTCTGTGACAATCGGCAACCCCGTTTCGGTGCGCGCTTCGAGAAGCAAATCAAGCCCCTCGCTGCCCATGCCCTGAAAATCGTACGGCGACGTACGCGGCTTGAACGCGCCGCCACGCAGAAAATTCGCACCCGCATCCTTAACATCGCGCGCCACGGAAATAATCTGCTCGCGACTTTCGACGGAACACGGCCCCGCAATAAGCGCGAAACTTCCGCCGCCAATCGTCGGCCCGTCCCCGCTTGCAAGGTGCAAAATCGAGTCGTCGGGGTGAAGTTTCCGATTGCTTGCTTTAAAAGTTTCGGTCATATCGGACACGGACTCCACGATATCAAGGCTTGTAAGCATGTCCTTGTCGATGAGTTTTGTGTTGCCGATAAGCCCCAGAACGCATTGCTCGCGCCCGTGAAATTCCTTCACAATCAGCTTTTTATCGCCAAGCCATTTTATCAAATGTTCGATTTTTTCTTTGGAAACATCGGGTCGAATAATTACAATCATTTATAACACTCCTACGCAAAAGATTCACTCCGTATTTTGGCACTTATCGGCGGCTTTGTCAATTTTCTGCTCGAATCCAACAGTATCCAATGACAATTCGGTGACATCCGGTGACAAATGTAACTACTAAAAAAAATCGCATCGAGGCATAATACTCTCGAAAGGGGCGATTTTTTATGAGCATCGCGACAATGAAAAATGTAGTAAAACGCTACGGCGACCTGACCGCGCTTGACCATCTCGACCTTGAAATCAACGAGGGCGAAATTTTAGGGCTTCTGGGCCCGAACGGCGCGGGAAAAACAACGGCGATTCGTTCGCTTATCGGATTAATCGAAATCGACAGCGGCGAAATTTCTGTTTTCGGCGAAAAGCAAGGCGTTAACAATGTAAAAATCAAGAAGGAAATGGGCATTGTAACGCAGGAAATTACGGTGTTTACCGAACTTTCGGCGGGCGAAAATTTGCGCTATTTCGGCGCGCTTTACGGGCTTCGCGGCAAAGAACTTGACGACAATGTAAAACGCGTGCTGGAATTTATCGGGCTTACGGAACACGCGAAAAAACGGCCGAAAAAATTCTCCGGCGGAATGCAGAGGCGTCTTAATATCGGGTGCGCGCTTGTGCATCGGCCGCGACTTTTAATCATGGACGAACCCACCGTCGGCATTGACCCGCAATCGCGCAATCACATTCTCGAGTCCGTAAAAAAAATCGCACAAGGCGGCACGACGGTTATTTACACGACGCATTATATGGAAGAAGTGCAGGCGATTTGCGGGCGCATCTCGATAATGGACGCGGGCCGCGTAATCGCGGACGGCACGCTTGATGAACTCGTGGGAAAAATCGCGCATGAAGACACGGTTCGCCTGACCGCCGCCGCGCCTTCCGACGCGTTAACCGAAGAAATCCGTGCAATCTCGGGCGTAAAAAGCGTCGTCGCAAACGCCGGCGAATACGTAATAATTTCCGGCGCGGACAGCGGCAATTTAAACCGCATAATGGAAATCGCCATGCGCCACGGCGGCGTTTCAAACATCACAAGCGACAAGCCCAACCTCGAGGACGTTTTCCTGACGCTTACCGGCAAAAAACTGCGCGACACTAACGAAGGGGGCGGAGAATCGTGAAAATCTTCATGCATTACCTGCGGCGCGCCTCCCTTGACCCGATTGGGCTTTTGATTTTTATTCTGCTGCCCGTCGCGCTGGTTTTCCTGAATGTGGAGATAAACGTTGCTACTTCGCACGAAATTCGAGGCCAAGCCGTTGCCACAAACGTTGTGCTTATGATTATGCTGATGTTTCAGCTTATGTCGGGTTCGTATATCAGCGAATATATCTGTCTCGATTTGAAGGGGGCGACGCGCTGGCGGCTTCTTGCCGCGCCGGTTTCGCTGAATAAATATTTGTTCTCGGCGATGTTTGCGAGTTTGTTTTTTTCGTTGCTTACGGGCGCGATTGTTCTGACTTTGGGATATTTTATTTATGACGTTTATATGGGCAATATTGTGATTATCATTGCCGCGATGCTTCTTACCGCGTTGTTCGGGCAGTTTTTGGGCATAATTTTGGCACTTCTCGTCGACAAAAGCGGCACCTGCACCGCCGTGCATCTCGGGATTTCATGGGGCATTTTTATCCTTTCCGGATTTTTCGGCGGAATAACTTTGCCCGTTGTCGGAGACGTGTTCACGACTTACGGCACGCCTTTTTCGGCGGCGATTCGTGCGGTTATGCATTCCGGTGTGGGCTTGGCGGTTTTCGAAGGCGGCGAATTTGTGTACGCGTCGTTTGACAACGCCGATGCGATTTTGTCACTCGGCGTCTTGGCGGGATTTGTGGCGGTAACGGGCGTCGCCGCCGTTATAATCGGAAGGAGGCGTCCGATATGACGATTTTCAACTACGCCCTTCGTCGCGGCCTGAAAAATCCCGTTGTAATCGTAGTAAATTTCATTCTGCCCGCCGCGATAATTTTAGTTTCATTCAGCGACGAAAACCCCATGGGAGCGGAGCGCGGATACTACCTTTTGGCGATGGCGATAATGTTCGGTGCGTATTTTATGGCGCGAAGCATCCAGCAGGATAAGCTGGACGGCACGGTAATTCGCATACTTGCCGGGCCGGTAACAATGCGTGGGTATCTCGTGCAAAATTTTTTCTCGACGATGATTCCGATGGCGGCGATAATTGCCGCGGCGGTTGCGGTTGGCGCGGCGGTGCATGGATGGGGGCTTGAATTTTCGGCACTTTTGGCGGTGTGCTACCTCTTCCTTGCCGCGACATCCGTGGGGCTTGCGTTCGCGTGGAGCTGCATTTTTAAGGACAAAGAAACCAGCTTCGCCGTATTTTCCGTTTTCCTGACAACGGTTGTGTCCCTCGGCGGGCTTCTTCTGCCCCTCGACCTGCTTCCCGGGCCTCTTCCCTATATAAGCGCGCTTTTGCCCGCGCATTGGGCGGCACGCGCCATCGAAACCCTTTTGCAGGACAATGGCGCGAACGGTATGTACCTGCTTTCGCTGTTCGCCATGACGCTTTTCGCGGTGGCGTTTCTGCTTTACGGCAGCAAGCGGCGGATTGTGTGAGGCGCGCCAAGCGCGCGGTGGGTGCCGGGGGCATGTGTTGGGGCGGCGCGTTCTCTCGAAGCCGGGGGCAGTTTCCTGCGCCATCGGGTGCATGTGTCGTGGGCGACGCATTCTCTCGAAGCCGAGGGCAGTTTCCTGTTGGCTGAAAAAAACGAGTCGGCGAGTGTCACTCGCCGACTCATTTTTTTTTGTGGGCTATTAAATTGCTCCCGGCTTCGAGAGAATGTGACGACTCCGACACATGCCCTCGGTGTTCAATGCGCGCTTGGCGCGCTTTCCCGCCAAAAAAAAGCGCGCCAAGCGCGCAAAAACTTCACCAGCCCCTACGCAAGCATAGCATGAAGCCGTCGGCATTCATTTAAAAAGCGCAGCATTGCGGCGCGAATAAACTCATTCTCTTCGTTGCTCAAAATTTCGAGGCCCAAAATTTCCAACAACATTTCGCACAATTTCGGCAAAATGCCGATTTCTTGCGGTTCGTCCGCCGTTTCGTCGTCCGTGTTTTCTTGGACGAACAGCGCGCGTACATCGGCCTCGCGTTTTTGCAGCGCGGTATGTAATTTGCGCCGATTTATGCCGTAATTTCCTTTCGAAGGGTTAAAAATAACGCCAATCTCATAAATGCCGATTGGCGCGCAGTCACCGCCTTCGGGGCGGACGGGGCGAAAAATTGCCGTGCGAAACTCGTCGGCAATGCCGGCAGTAAGCGGAGCGAACGTTCCCTGTTGCCGCTCTTCGCCGAATTCCGCAAGGCACGCCTGCAAAACATCAAAAGCCTCGACGAACGCACAAATCGCTTCGAACGGGCTTTCAACGGGATTTGTTTCATACGGAGTTTTTTCTATATCCATTTTTTCTGTATCCTTTTCTGTACCCATAAGGCAACTTTAGCAAAATTTGTGATAAAATACAAACACGACATGAAGGGAGGGCTTCCCGTGGGTTTGCCCGTGAGTTTGCATGAGATTTTGCAAAAACAAAAATCACTTATCGACGAGCTTGAGGCGCAAGTGAGAGAAATCGAGTCGCGCGATGTTTCGAAGGAAAACGAAGTGTTAAAGGCGCGAATGGAAAAACTGACGGTCGCGCACGATGACGCCATTGAAAGCGCGCGAGGTTTGAAAGAAAAAAACGCCCGCCTGACCGACGCGTTGTATGCGCAAACATATAACGAAAAGCTGAAAATTTTGGACAGCTCGAAAAGGCGGCAGGAAATTTTTTTTCAAAGCGCGCAGAAAGAAGCGGAAAACCGCCTGTCGCGGCTTGAAAGGCTTGCCCGCGAGAGAATTGAAAAAATGCGTCGAACCTTGGAAACAAACCACATCGACGCCGCGAAAGAAATTTTTAACAAACTGAACACACTTTCCGCCGAGGTAGATGAAATCGCGGCGGCGGCGCAAAAAGCGCACGCAGAAAAGGCCTTTTCCGACGCGGAAGAAGCCGAATTTGCCGCGCTTCGCAACGAGCAAATCACCCAAGACCAAATCGTCGACCTCTCGAAAAAGAATAATATCGAGCGATTTGTGGGGCTTAGCTTGCTAAACGGGCTGGGCATTTTGCTTGTGATAATCGGCACGATTACGGCGGGAGTGTTTGTTCAGGAATATCTTACGGACGAGATTCGTGCCGTGCTGATTTTTGTCCTCGGCGCGACAATGCTTGCGGCGGGCGAATTTATGAATCGCAAAAAGCCCAACGTATTTTCCTTGGGGATTACGGCGGGGGGCGTAGCGGTTCTTTTTGTTGGGGTTGTGATAAGCTATTTCGCGCTGGAGGTGCTTCCGATGTACCCCGCGCTCGGGCTGACCGTCGTTGTTACAGCGGCGGCGTTTTATTTGACAACGCGATATCGGTCGCAGACATTGCTGGGCTTTTCGTTCGTCGGCGGATATTTGCCCATTTTCGCAATAACCCCTGCGCCGGAAATGGTTTACGGTGCGATGATTTATTTTATCGCGCTTAATTTGCTTGCCCTGCTTGTTTCGGCGCGGTTTAAGTGGATAATTCCGACATATATAGGGCTGTTTTTCAATATCGCAAGCACGATTTACATTGTTCGCCTCGCGGACGCGGAAAGCCTTACCGCGCAAATCGTAGTGTTTGCCTTCGTATTTTTCGCATTTTTAATCTACACCGCGCTTCCTATATTAAGCACGTTCCGCGCGGGGGACAAATTTACCTCCGCCGACGTCGTGCTTATCGGGATAAACACATTTGTGAGTTGCATCGTAATGATAAGAGTTTTTTATCGCTTCGAGTGGGACGATTTTACGGGGCTTTTGGCTGTTGCGATTGCCGCGACATATTTTGCGGCGGGCATTGCGGTGCGGAAAAATTTTGACACATCGGCGCGAACGACCAACGCTATGCGCGATTTGTTTTACCTGACCGGCGCGGTTTTTGTTGTGCTTACGGTGCCGTTCCAATTTGGCGCGGACTCGCTTGTTTTGGGGTGGGTTTTGCAGGGGGTCGCGGTTGCGGGGTATGGGGTTTTGAAGGGGAATGCGCGGTTTCGGCGGTGGGGGCTTGTTATTTTCGGGTTGTGTGTTGCGGCATTTTTGCTTGGGATGGTCGGCGATACGTTATCTCCGATTTTCCGCTACGGCTCGGGCAGGCTCGTCCTAAATATCGACGCGCTGAATTATTTCGCGGTGACATTCGGCGGCTTGGCGATTTTGGGCGCGTACATTTACAAAGCGCGCCAAGCGCGCAGTGGGCACCGAGGACGCATGTCGGCGGCAACGCATTCCCTCGAAGCCGGAAGCAGTTTCCCCGCCCACGAAAAAGCGCGCCAAGCGCGCAGTGGGCACCGGGGACACATGTCAGCGGCAACGCATTCCCTCGAAGCCGGAAGCAGTTTCCCTGCCCACGAAAAAGTCGCGTTCAGGGCGCATCATTTTATCTTTAAATATGTAGTTTTGGTGAATTTTTGGCTGTACGTGATGTTCGTGGTTGACCATTATCTGCTTGAGATGTATCGAAACCTCACGAACGCGCCGCAGCTATATGCGTTTTTTACCGCCACGCCGCAATTTTACGCGCTTTTCACGGCGGTCGCGATAACCTTCGCCATCGGGTTCGCCCTGCCCCGCATAAAATTTCTTACCGACAAGGGCGTACGGATTATCGGCATGTGCTTGCTTGCGTTCGGGGTGCTTTGGCTTTTTTTGATGAATTTTGTCCGCAGCGATTTGGACTTTATCGCGCTTGCGGTGGTTTCGGCGGTTTGTGTGGTTTCGGTTTTTGCCGTGTATGATTTTTTGCGGCAGTTCATTGTTTTAAGCGGGCTCGGCGTGCGCGTTATGCCTGTTATTCTTTCGGCGTATACCCTCGTTATTCTTACGCAATATCTGATGACTCGGCATGATTTCTCGTTTAACAGCATGTGGCTCAGTTTTATTTACGCGGCGGCGGCGTTGGGGTGCATTATTTTCGGCTTCGTAAAGCGATATATTTCCATGCGACGGACGGGGCTTGGGCTCGCGCTTTTTGCCGTGGCGAAATTATTTTTAATCGACCTTTCTTGGCTGGAGTCGGGATGGCGCATTTTATCGTATTTTGTGCTTGGCGCGGTTTTAATCGCGATTTCGTATGTGTATCAATTTTTCAGCAAGCGACTGGACGCTGTTTAAAATATGCAAACTCGAAGGGAGCATGTTTGATGTACGATGAAAAACATCGCATCACGTATTACGATTTAGATTCGGCGGGACGGCTGAAAATGTCGGCATTTTTGCGGATGGCGCATATTGCCGCGGATGTTGACGCAGGTCGGCTCGGTATCGGGTTTCGCGAAATGTCGGCGATGAACGTGACATTTATTTTGAATCGCTTTGCCCTCGGGATTTCGCGAATGCCCGAATACGGCGAAACCGTGCGACTCCGTACATGGCCGGACTCGGTTGCGCGGGGGACATTTTTGCGCAAGGGCGATATGCATGACGAAAACGGCGCGAAAATCATGGAGTGGACGAGCCTGTGGATTTTATTTGATATCACGGAGCGGAAGATTCTAAAACCGACGGTGCTTGCCGATGTCGCGCCGGATTTATTTTCGGCGGTGGCAACCGGCAGTGATTTTGGCGTGGAAAGTGTGAGAAATCGAAGTGAGGAGAGCGGGCGGCCGATTTCTAATGGCGATTTATGCGCGCAGCGAATGGTGAACATTATGCCGGAGCGGATTATTTTGCCGGACGACGGCGCGTGCGCGGAATTTTCCCGCTACACGCACACCGTTCGCTTTTCCGAAGTTGACACAAACATGCATATGAACAACTCTGTTTACGGCGATTTGATAAACAACGCCCTCGGCAGCGCGGAAAATTGGCGCGAGGTGCAACTTAATTATTTGGCGGAAACGCGCCTTGACGAGGAAATTGATATTGCGGCGCACAAAGACGGCGATACGTTTTATGTAAAAGGCACGGCAAAAGACCGTGCGTCTTTTGCCGCACGGGTTGTTGTCAGCCGCAAATAGTGCTAAAATTCGACAAGTAGGTAATTTAGCAGTTGTGGCTTGCCTTCCATTTTACGATGGGAGGTGATTGCATGAAGAAGGATATGTACAGGTTCCTTATGGCGATTTTTGCCTTCGGAACCCTTCTGATTGCTTTGCTGACCTTTATTTTTAGGTTCAGTTAAGAAAAAACCACTCTGCTATGTCCAGTAGCGGAGTGGAGTGTAACAAAAAACCACAAAGTCATGGGCAAGTCGCAACTGCGGCGATTACCTACTTTTATTATACCCAAAAATATAGAAATGTAAAGTTTTTTTTCGCATAAAAGCACATAAAAACGCATCCAAGGAGGAACATATGGAAATTCGCGAGTTAAAGCCGTCGGAACACAAAGATTTTCACCAAATTTGCCAAACCGTTTTTTTTGATATTGACCGAGATGAATTTGAAAAACCTGCCGATGACGAAAACGTGCGTATCGGGGCATTCGATGCGCAGGGGAAATTGCAGGCGGCACTAATGGTGCTTCCGTATGTTATGCGGATGAACGGGCGCGATGTGAAAATGGGCGGGCTTGGCGCGGTGGTTTCGCGGCCGGAGACGCGAGGGCAGGGGCATATGCCCGCGCTTATGCGGGCGGCGTTTGACGTGATGCGCAAAAACGGGCAAATTTTTTCGTTCTTGTACCCGTTTTCATTTGCGTATTATCGAAAATTCGGATATGAGATGTGTTTTGCTCACAATCGCTTGAAAATTCCGGTGTCGCAACTTGGCGCGTATAAGCGCGAGGTCGGATGCGGGCAAATGTCGCCCGACACTGCTGCCGTCAAAATTGAGTCGGCGAGTGACACTCGCCGACTCAAAAAAATCTACGAGCATTTCACGCGCGAGCAAAACTTGGCAATCGTGCGGAGCGATGCCGCGTGGGAAAAATTTTTAGACCGCGATGCCTGCCGCGATTTGGAGTTTTCATACCTTTTCAGCGACGACACAGGGCAGGATGTTGCGTATATTTTGTACGGAGTCGAGCGGGATGACGACGATGGAAATCGCTTAATCGTCGAGGAATGTTGCTGGGTTTCGCCGCAGTGCTTGCACATGGTTTTGGGATTTTTGGCGCGGCTCGGCGCGGAGTTTGAATATGTAATTTGGAACGCGCCGACGGACTTTGACGTGCTTTTTCCCGAAGCCTTTGACGTCGAACGCCGCGTCGAAGTTAAGGGCATGAACCGCATTCTTGACATTCCCGCCGCGCTTGAGACGCTTCGCGCGCCCGACGGAATCGGTCGCGTCACCCTTGGCGTTACCGACGATTTTTTGCAGGAAAACACGGGCGTCTACGCCGTAGAATGGGGCGACGGCGCAGTTTCCGCAAAAAAAATCGACGCGACGGACGCGACGGATTTTTCGACCTCCGTACAAACCCTCGCGCAGCTCGTAACAGGCTATATCACGCCCGAAATCGCCGCACTAAAAAAAGATACCGCCGTAAACGGTGCCGGCGCGGAGCTTAGCGCACTGTTTATCAAGCGGAATCAGTTTATTACGGAGTGGTTTTAGTGTTTTTTTCAAACCGCACCTCAACAGAATTTGCATGTGCATCAAGCCCTTCGCTTCGGGCGAATTTTGCGACATCGGCGGCGAGGTCGGCGAGTGCGGCGCGGGGGTAATAGCTGTACGAGCTGTATTTTGTAAAATCGTACACGCCCAGAGGGGAATAGAAGCGGGCGGTGCCGCCGGTCGGAAGGACGTGGTTTGTGCCGCTCATGTAATCTCCCAAAGGCTCGGGGGTGTTTTCGCCGAGGAAAATTGAGCCCGCGTTTTTTACTTTCGGCAGGTGCGAAAGCGGGTCGGCTGTTAAAATTTCTAAATGTTCCGGGGCGAGGTCGTTGGAAATTTCAAAGGCTTCTTCGATGGTTTTTACATGAACCGCCGCGCCGAAGTCGGCAAGGGATTTTTTGATAATTTCGGGACGTTTCAGGTACGCGAGCTGGCGGTCGATTTCGGCTTCGACCGCGGGGATTAAATCCGCATGGGTTGTCACCAAAATTGCGGAGGCGAGGACGTCGTGTTCGGCTTGGCTTAATAAATCCGCCGCGACGTATTTCGCGTTCGCGGTTTCGTCGGCGATTACCAAAACGTCGGACGGACCCGCGATTGAGTCGATTCCGACCGTGCCGTAAGCCAGTCGCTTCGCCGTTGTTACATATATATTGCCGGGGCCGACGATTTTATCGACCTTGGGGATGCTTTCCGTGCCGTATGCGGCGGCGGCGATTGCGTGCGCGCCGCCGATTTTGTAAATTTCCGTAATGCCGCAGCCCAGTGCGGCTTGAATAATCTCGTCGGAGACGGCGTCGCTTTCTTTGACGGGCGTGAAAATTACGATTTCCTTGACGCCCGCAAGCTGTGCGGGAACGGCGCACATTAAAAGCGTCGAGGTCAAAACCGCGGTTCCGCCGGGCACATAAATCGCGACGCGCTCAAGCGGGCGCACGATTTGCCCCATTATTACGCCGTCATCCTTGAACATGCTCCACGATTTTTCAAGCTGATTTTTGTGGAAATCGCGGATTCGTTCGGCAGTGCGTTGCAGGATGCGGAAATAGTCGCCGCCTTCGTGGGTGGTTATGTTTGCTTGCTCGGAATTTTCCATTAAATTTGCAGTTGCAATGCGTTTTTGCGCAGCTTCGCGCTCGGCGTCGGTTAAAACCAAACTCGCGCCTGTGAAGCCGTCGAATTTTTTTGCATAACGCCGCAACGCTTCGTCGCCGTTCTTGCGCACATCGGCAATAATCGCCGCGACGGAGGCGACAACGCTGTCATCCGCTTCGGTTTTGCGGTTTTTTATCGCCGATAAATCTCTGTTAAGACGCATTTCTTAGCCTCGCAATCATTGCCTCGATTTTTTCGTCGTATTTCAACGCCGCCTTGCTTACCAAGATTTTTGTCTTGATTTTCATGGCTTCCTCGTAAATTATCAGCCCGTTTTGTTTAAGCGCGCTTCCGGTTTCGACAATATCAAAAATAACATCCACGCCGCAGTGCGCGGGCATAAGCTCGCTTGAACCCATGATTTTTATAATGTCAGCCAAAATGCCCTGCTTGCGGAAATATTTTTCCGTAATCGCAGGGTAAAACGTGCCGACGGTAAGTACGCGCTCGTCGCTGTTTTTGCTTTGCTCATAAACCGCGCGGTTCTCGGGCAGGCCCGCCACGCAAAAACGCGACGTCTTAAAAAGCCCGTAATCCGGCAATAAATTCGTAATAAAATTATCGCCCCGCATGGCATGACCACCCATTGTGCTTGAAAGCTCATACTCGCGATAGCAGTCAAACGCAGTAAATCCAAGCTCCGCCCAATTTCGGTCAACGTACTGCGGAATGTCCATATTATTTACAAGCAAAAACGACGCGCCGCCGCAATCTGTTTCGTACTCCAAGAGCTTTTGCGACCGCTCCTCGATTGACTTTTCAAGCTGCGACGACACATAGCCCGCCTTTTTGAAAATCTCATACGCATTGGGCAAAATCCTAAAAGTTTTAGGCAGGGCAATAAATATTTTTCTCATAACGCATCTCCCTCGCTGTTTTAGAACACAGGTTCTTATTACGAAACATTTTAACAAAAAATTTGCGCGGGGGGAATAGCGAGGAAGGAAGCCGCGTTTCCTGTTGGCTGAAAAAAACGAGTCGGCGAGTGTCACTCGCCGACTCGTTTTTTTTGGCGCGGTTTTATGGCGATAAAAAAGCGCGAATGGAAATATTACGGATTTATTACAATTTTAGAAAAATGTTGAATTGCGCATAAGGCGCGTGTTAGACTTTTTGCGGATTATCGGAAGGGTTGTGTCTTTTACATAATGAAAGTTCTGCCCAATGTTGGCAATGTGGAGATATCTATTGAAAAATTTGTCGACTATGCGCTGGACCCGGTGAAGGGGAAGGGAAAGGCTTACGCTTTTGAGCGAGCGTTGGGCTATGGCTTGTCAAATGCTGATAAATTGATTGAAAACATTAGGCAAAATCTCAAAAATTTTGAGGCGAGGGAGAAAGGCGATAATGGATACGGTTTCAAGTATGAGGTAACAATGAACTTGACCGGGGAAAACGGAAAAGTCGCTGACGTGCTTACCGCTTGGATAGTTGAGCATGGGAGCGGTGAAACAAGATTAACAAGTGCATACGTCATAAACAGGAGGAAGCAAAATGATTAAACAATACGACCATGTAAGATTAAAGTCGGGGAAACGCGCTGTTGTTGTGGAAGTTTGGGAACAGGGCGTTTCTTACGAAGCGGATATCGAGGTTTCGACCGGAAATTATGAAACGGAGACAATAGGCCACGCAGATATTTCCGGTGTTTTTGTCGAAGTTGAAACGCCGATTGCGATGATTGCTTAAAAAGCGCGCCAAGCGCGCAGTGGGCACCGGGGACATATGTCGCGGGCGACACATTCCCTCGAAGCCGGGAGCAATTTCCTTTCCCATAAAAAAGCGCGCCAAGCGCGCACTGGACACCGGGGACACATATCGGAGTCGGCACATTCCCTCGAAGCCGGGAGCAATTTCCTTTCCCATAAAAAAGCGCGCGAAACAGGGGCAGGCAAACCCCGTCCGGCGTGTTTTGCGGCTTTTCGGAGAGACCGTGCCTGTTTTGCCGGGTCGAAGGGGTTAGTCATGGAATCAAACCGCAAATATAAAGACAGCATAATTCGCGCAATGTTAAACAATCCCCAAAGCGCGTTAAAACTATATTGCGATATTTCCGGATGCATATATAATGAAGATACTCGCGTAGAGATGAAATCCGTTGACGTGCAATTTCATCCAAAGCTACGTAACGACGTTTCCTTCGAAGTGGATGGAAGGCTGGTTGTTTTTTTGGAACACCAGTCGACGCTTAACAAAAATATGCCGCTCCGGCTATTACAGTATTTTTTGGCTTTTTTGGCCACATACTATAAAATAGGGACGGCACTTTACGCCGACAGGCTAAGGAAACGTAAGAAAATAAACTTTACACATTCCTAGTCTTTTTGCCGAAAGCCTGCGTCGCGAAAATTCTTGCGACCCGCTAGGTCGCGGCGAATTTCGCTCCTTGTCTTTCGACAAAAATCCGTCGGAATGTGTAAAGTTTATTTCCTTACGTTTCCTGATTAGGATTCCTCGACCGGAATTTTATATGCTGTACAACGGAAAAGCCCCGCCGCCCAACGAAATGCGCCTTTCCGACGCATTTGGAGGAGAGGGCGGGCTGGAGCTTGTGGTAAAAGTCATAAATATAAATGAAGCGTCGCTGTCTCCGGCACTGCGCGAAAATACAGAAATAAGCGGATACGCAAGATTCGTGACCAAAACAGAGCAATGTGTGGCGCAAGGCATGACACTAAAGCAAGCCCTGCACAGTGCCGCAAACGACTGCATAAGCACGGGCATTATGTCCGATTTTTTCGAAAAACACAGAAACGAGGTGGAAAACATGTTCTCCTTGATTTGGGACGACGAAATGGCAAAAAAGGTCGCAAGAGAAGAAGCCCTGCTTGATAAACAAGAGGCGCGAGAAGAAGGCCGAGAAGAAGGTCGCGAAGAAGGTCGCGAAGAAGGTCGCGAAGAAGGCCGCGAAGAAAGCCTCCTTTTGGCAATACAGTCAGGAGCATCACTTCCGTTTGTAAAAACCTTGGCCGAAAAAGTAGGAATTTCCGAAAGGCGTCTCGACGAACTGCTTGCCTCCGCGCAAGCCGAAACACAAATCGCCTGAAAAAGCGCGCCAAGCGCGCACCGGGCACCGGGTACACATGTCGGCGGCGACGCATTCCCTCGAAGCCGTGAGCAATTTCCCGGCCCGTAAAAAAAATCGCTTGCCCGTTAGCAGGCGATTTTTTATATTACAATTCAGTTACAAACGCGAAGAAAAGCATAAAAAACCCTAGTATCCAAATAATAATCGCATGAAGCCGGAAAAGCGCGAATGGAAATATTACAGCTTTATTACAATTTTAGAAAAATGTTGAATTGTGCATAAGGCGCGTGATAGACTCCCTTGCGGCTTTTCGGAGAGGCTGTGTCTGTGCTTGAGCTGTGCTTGATAAGTAAAGTTACAATTTGCTTACATGTTTGCTTTAGGCATTGACCGCGCTTTTTCGAGGTGCTATATTTCTATCTACAAGGTGACGGTGGGAAAATTTCCCGTCGCATATTAAGAAAGGAGGCGCGGTTTTTGTGGGGGAAACCCCGACGTTTCAACCATGGGCTTTAGCCCTAAAAAGCAAAGCAGTAAAACCGGGCATAGCCCAAAATGGCGCATCGCTTCCTTATTAAGAGAGAGGTGAAGAATGCGAAAACTTGAACTTTTGACCGTTTTGCACTCGCTGAAAGAGTTGCATGAAGCAGGGAGACCTGATTCGGCACTCAAGGTAATCAATGCGATTATCGACGAGGCTCGTGGGAACGCAAAAAAAGATTCAACGAAGGATTCAAAAACCAAGTAACCTCGAACCGCGCCAAAGCACCAACGCGCAACGGAAGCGGCGCGAAAGAAACGAAAAATCGTAGCGCGAAAATTCCGCGCAAATCTTTCAAAAACCGAAAGGAGAAATTATGAAAAAGAAAATCGCAATACTTTTGGCAGTAATCATGGTTCTTTCCATGTTGCCAATGAACTTGTTCGGCAGACCCGCCGGGTTTACTCCAGTTCCCCCAGGTGCGGCCGCTGGTCACATTGAGGCTGCTACGCTTATTACGGATTATGACCAAGCTAGGCCATTTGTCGGCACTCCCGACATTCCTGCTCGCCGCCCGGCTACAGTCATTCTTCCTATGACGAGGCTTACGAACGTTACCCCTGGTGTAAACGACCGCCTTACGGTTCAAACCGCTTGGGCGCGGATTTCTACGGACGCATGGGCCGATCCCATGTCTAATCTTGCTGGTCTTGGAACTCAAGTCGTTCCGGTTCAAAACGTGAACGAAGTTACAAGCGGCTCTGCCGTACGTGTAACTATTGTAAGGTCTATTAATACCGACTCTCCCGAATGGTTCTCCGGTGAAGCAGAGCTTCGCGTAGAATGGTTCCCTGCAGACCAAGTTGCTTCCGTTGCATTAGGAGCCAATGAAGCAACGCTTATTGCTGACCCTGTTCCGCAAGTATTCCCAGTGAACGCTGGTTCATCCACATTCAGCTTCGGTCTTCCTCTTCGTTCTATCGACGAAGGTGACTGGGTAAACGCATGGATGAATATTTGGCTTGGGGCAGCAGGTGCTGCTGACGCCGCACAAAACGTGCTTCTCAGCCAATCCCTTGTTTCCCAGCAACAATTTGCTGTCAACATTTCCGTTGGTTCAGATGACACCCCCGCACCTGTTAACTTCCAATCCGCACTTCTTGTTCCCGACATCGTACTTCGCGAAAGCCGCGCGGGTTCAATCCGCAATTTCGGTGGTGCTGGTGCGCCTACACTTATTCGCCTTGAAGCTCCCCAGTTCTACACATGGGCAGTTGACCCTGCTTCGGGTGTTACGGTTATGAACAGCCCGCAAGGAAACTTGCCTCTTCCCCGTGCAGGTCGCGGTGGTTCCGTTCAGCAGTTCGAAGTTCGTGCTGACCGCGGATTGATGAGCATCGGCGCTGTTAACGTAACTCACTCATGGTCCGGCGGAAGCGGAGAGCCTAGGGATGCTGCAAGCCGTCACGTTCTTTGGGTACAAGTACCCGTAACTGATCGTCGCGACCAAATCCTTCCCGACGCATTGGTTCTTCGCAACTTATGGCTTATTCCCGATGACCGCGCACAAAACGTAATGGATGTACACGTTAACGTTCGACGCGGTTGGGGTACAATTCAAGGCGCCGGAGTTACTGTCGCTACAGAATGGCAACGTGCTTTTGGCTGGCCGGCGGGTGGATTCCGTCCCGGTTTCTCGGAAGAACCCGGTAACGAAATCGTTACTCTTGTGAACCCTGAACCGCCGCAAGCAGCAGTTCTTGGCGCGTCAGCTGTTCCTGCATCTGCTACAGTATGGGAAGCTGTTATCGCTTCTGACTATATCGGAATCTCACATCATCCACAAACCGCATTGGCTGCCACTGCTGGTGGTATCGTTGTTAGCGGTCGTGCAGCGACCAACGACAACAATAGTGGATTGGCTGTTGATATCGAAGGTTTGCGCGCTTTATATCCAGGCGCAGGCGTACCCACCATCACATTTGAGATTGCTAATGCCGGAAGCATTGCCGAAATAGTCATTCAAGGTATCGATGGTGGTGCTAATGACGATCATGCTGTTTACGTTGTCTCGGGGGCAGCCACTCTTGCTATTCCCGGGGCGGCGGCGATTGACCGCCCCGCTGGTTCGTTCCCTTACGATGAAGACTGGCTGTGGGATACGACTCTTGACGGCTGGGGACCAGGTGCTACCAACGGTCCTAATGCTAGGACGCGAAACAGCGGAATTGCTGCCCTTGAAGGTGACACTCCTGTTCGCTTGGTTCCTATAATCGGAACCGCTGCTACTGGTCCGCTTGCGTGGCCTGGTTGGGGTGATCCAGAAACTAATCTTGTGCCTTCGATCATACCTGCTGACTTAGGAAACTACACCGTTTCCGGAATCACCGTTGGCTCTATGAGCATTCAGGAGTTGCTTGGTGTTGAAGGTGACAACAACAATAACAACAATAACAACAACAACAATAATAACAATAATAACAATAATAACGACAACAACAATGGCGGCACCGGAAATGGTGGCGGCGACAACAACGTAGGAACAGGTCTTGACCCGCGCGTATGGGGTTGGGCATTGCTTCAAACAGGCAACCTTGATGTAGCAGCTTCCGTTGGTTTCGTTACCGAAGGTGGATTCAATCCTCCGACAGGTGCAGGTACAGACGGTGTTGTTACCGCCGGCTGGAACGTAGACCTTCTTGTTGGTCGTCGTGGAAGTGCTAACCTTACAATCACCGTTCATGACGGTCCGAATGATATCCGCTCAGGTTACCTCGGTCCCCGCAGAAGTGGTGAACCCCCGGTTGAAGTATCTGCCGGAATGCCAATGATTCGTAACCAAGCCGGAGAATCCGGAACAGGAATCGTTGACGGCTGGTACAACTACAACCGCGACAACCTTCGCGCACCGCACTATCGCGGAGTTATGACTTCTACCCTTATCATTGAAGAAACAATCCCGAACTCATTCGGACATGGTCACACAAACCCCATCAACTTCGAATTCCTGTATGAAGACGCCGACGGCAGAGTTATCCCGCATCCGGGTATCCGCGTACTTGGTGTTCAGGCTCGTGCAGGTAACGACATGCCCGGTTGGAGAGCTCGTGGTGTATTCGAAAACTTCCCCGCATGGCCGGGAGATATCGTTCGCGACCACCAACTCGAAGACCGCAACCAAAACTGGATGTCCTTCATGGGCTTCGCATCCGCAGTTGACAATTCCTATCCTGTTTCTGCCGGCGTAGGTCGTGTACACCCCCACGGTGCTACCCTCTATATGCCCGGACAAAACATTAACGACATCCGCAGAGAAGGTATGATCGAAATCCGCTTCTTCCTTTCTATCGAAGCAGGCTTCGAGTGGAAATACGGTTCTGACGTTGACGTAACAATCACCGGAACCGGCATCGCAAACCTTCTTGGCAACAACGCAGGCTACACCGTAACAATCGCTCACGCTCGCGACCCGATTACCGTTCGCGAAATCCCGATTACCGAAGTTCAAGTTGGTACCCTTTACAATGTTGGACGCGTTTCTCTCCCCGACGTTGAAATCGAAGTACACGACATTGACCGCTTCTCAATCGGTTCCGAATTGTGGCTCTATATTGCGACCGGTAACATGGCTCGCGCAAACGACCTGCAAATCGAATCTGCAAGAGTTTCGTTCATCAACGACCGCTATCCGTTCAACGACAGCGGACTCCGCATGGACCAAACACGCAGACTTCACCACCCCCGCGGTAACTTCTGGCTCGACGGTATTGCTTACACCGTATCTCGTCAGCCCTACCCGAACTCCAGCCCCGTTATCCGCATTGAAGACATCGTTGTAAGCGGTCAAGTATTCCCGGATACCAACTACTATCTCGTAGTTTCCGGTACAACAATCGCACAAAACGACCAAGAAGTTCGCGCAGCAATGCTTCCGACACAAATCGGACAGCAACCCTGGTATCTCGGTGCTCACCTTGCAGCCGGTCACGTTGGAACCTTCACCAGCCTTCCCTACAATCAAATCATCGTAGCCCACGGCACAGGTGGTCTGACTGACACTGTTGGACCCGCAGCAGGAGCAGGGCAACGCGCTTCCTTCACAGAACACATGATCGTTAACGTAGACGGCGCAGACATTCGTCCCATCGCTTTCGTAATCTACAGCACACCGGGACACGGCGACGCTCGCGTAACAAAAATGAACCCGCGCGTATTTGCTAACTTTGCAGGCGGCTCGACCGACTGGGACGGCGACACAAATACCGCAACATTCGCAGGCCCGAACTGGATTACCGGTGAAGACATGGTAGTTTCCCTCACAACCGGTAGCGCAAGCGCGACAGTAAACGGACGTAGCGTTGACATCGCAACGGAAGCAATGCAACCGCAATTCTCCGGTCAAATTGTTCCCGTTATCATCGACGGCCGCATGTATGTACCCGCTCGTTTCCTTGCTAACATGTTCGGTGTTCCCATCGACTTTACAGGACACGGCGCAAACATGACCATCGTTCTTGGTTAATCCGAGAATTTAACGAAACAAAAAAAGGAGTCGGGATTTTTCCCGGCTCTTTTTTTTGTGGGTCGGAAAACTGCCCCCGGCTTCGAGGGAATGCGTCGCCGCCGATATATGCCCCCGGTGTCCAAAACGGAACACATCATCCGGAGAAAATTTCTGAATTCTCCACGAAAAAAACACGCGCAAACAGGGACCGGGAAGCCCCGTTTGGCGTGTTTTTTCTTTTTTATCTGCTGCTTTATTTGTTGCTTTGCGAT
>WRGX01000192.1 GCA_009786975.1 Defluviitaleaceae bacterium | reverse complement strand
TGCAGTCTTGCCTTGCGGCCTCAAAAGCGTCATCCTTTGAAAGACCGTTCGCCATGCCGTCCTCAAGGATTTTGTTAAAATACGAATAGCCCGCAAGAGCATTTTCGGCGGCGATGTCGTGCAATTTTTCGAAACGGATGTCCGCAATTTTTACCGTTACGTCTATTTTTATGCCCTCGCGTTCCAGCTTGAACGTGGAGCTTTCTTCCTTTAAATCACCCGGGCCGTTGTAAACTACATAAAATTCCGGCTCCGGGAAATTTTCGATTTTTTTCCCTCCGTAGAGGTTTACTCCGGCAGCCTTTAGCCACAATTGCAAAAGCTCGGTGTAATAAAGGAGCATTCGAAACGCCATGTTCGGGTTTATGGTGGATTGATGTTCGACCAGTATGATTATTTTGCCTTCACTCGTGATAAACGAAACGTCGTTTCGCCACATGCGGATTACAAATTCCGAATCTAGGTCGAAGGGCTTGATTTCATCCGGCGAAACGAGCGAGTCCGCACCGCGGCAATGTTTTAACAAATACACAAAGTGTTTGGGGTTTTTAAATATCCCGCGAAACATTGTGTCACTGTGTTTCGCGCGAACCGTGCTTTTTTTCACATCAATAATGAATCCCCTCCCGCTTTAATTCACTTATTGTCGCATATTTTGCCGCTGTTTTCAACAAAAAAATGCCCGGAAATTTTGCCGTTGTTCGTAGATACCCTCCGGTAGATACCCCCCGTCGTAAATATTTGATATAATTGCGACAGGCAACCTCCGAAAAATAAATCTGAAAGTCGGAAAACCAAATGACACAAAATATTCGCAACGTAGCAATTATTGCACATGTTGACCACGGCAAGACCACGCTTGTAGACCAGCTTCTTTGGCAAAGCGGGGCGTTTCGCCAAAACCAAACCGTGGCGGAGCGCGTGATGGACTCCGGTGATTTGGAGCGAGAGCGCGGCATTACCATTTTGGCAAAAAACACATCCGTGGTTTACAACGGGGTGAAAATAAATATCGTGGATACGCCGGGACATGCGGATTTCGGCGGCGAAGTTGAACGCGTGCTTAAAATGGTGGACGGAGTCGTTTTAGTTGTTGACGCGTTCGAGGGGGCAATGCCGCAGACCAAGTTTGTGCTTAAAAACGCGCTGGACTTGGACTTGCCCGTTGTCTGCTGTGTGAACAAGGTGGACAGACCGGAAGCTCGCCCCGATGAAGTAGTGGACGAGGTGCTGGAATTATTCATGGAATTGGAAGCGTCGGATTTGCAATTGGATTCGCCGTTTATTTTTGCGTCTGCAAAAAAGGGCTGGGCATCAACGGAACCGCGCGACGTCGGAAACGGCATGGCACCGCTGTTTGACGCCTTGCTTGAACATATCCCCGCGCCGACGGGCGATACAAATTCTCCGCCGCAGGTGCTGATTTACAACATCGACTACTGCAATTATCAGGGCAGAATAGGCGTGGGCAGGGTGATTAACGGCATCGCGCGGGCTAACGACGTGATGTCCATTGTAAATATCCATGAACCCGAGCGACTTAAATCCGTCAAGATTTCCAAGCTGTATGAATTCACGGGGCTGGAGCGGGAGGAAGTAAGCGAGGCGTCAGTGGGCGCGATTATCGCGCTTAGCGGCATCGGCGAAATAAAAATCGGTGACACTCTGTGCAGTTCCGAAAATCCCACGCCCCTGCCCTTCAGCAAAATTTCCGAGCCGACATTAACAATGAATTTCATCGTAAACAACAGCCCCTTCGCCGGGCAGGAAGGCAAGTTTCTTACGTCGCGCCAAGTGCGCGAGCGGCTGTACAAGGAACTCAACACCGACGTAAGCCTTCGCGTAGAGGACACAGACAGTACGGACATTTTCAAAGTATCCGGACGAGGCGAGTTGCATCTGTCCATTTTAATAGAAACAATGCGACGCGAGGGTTATGAATTTCAGGTATCCAAACCCACCGTGCTGTACAGAGAAATTGACGGCAGCCGCCACGAACCGATGGAGGCCGTGACCATCGACGTCCCCGAGGCATTCACCGGGACGGTAATACAAAAACTGGGCAACCGACGCGGCGAAATGTTGCAAATGTCTACATCCAAGGGCGGCTACACCCGTTTGGAATTCAGCATCCCCGCGCGAGGTCTAATCGGCTATCGCTCGGAATTTTTGACAGACACCAAGGGCAACGGCATCATGAACACCCTTTTCGACGGCTACGCGCCGTACAAAGGGGACATTGCGGAAAGGCCGCAAGGCTCGCTGATTTCATTCGAAACGGGCAAGGCCGTGCCGTACGGCATGTTTAATGCGCAAGAGCGCGGCGCGTTGTTCATTACGCCCGGCACCAAGGTATACACCGGCATGATTGTAGGCCGCAACGCCAGGCGCGGCGACATGGAAGTTAACATTTGCAAGCAAAAAAAGCTGTTAAATATCCGCGCCGCCGGCACCGACGAAGCGTTGCGGCTGGTTCCTGCGGAAATTCTCAGCTTGGAGCAATGTTTGGAATTTATAACCGAAGACGAATTGGTGGAAGTCACGCCGGAAAATTTGCGCCTGCGTAAAAAAATATTGGATGCCGGGTTACGGGCGCGGGCGAATAAGGAGCAAAAATAACCTGTGTTCATTAAGAAGGTGTATCATATTTCGACAAATAATGGCATAATATAAAAAACGAGAGGTGTGTTCAAAGTGGAAAATCTTTCAGAAATCAAATCTGCATACGAATCAAGCATTTTGTCGACGTACGCACGGTATCAAGTTGCATTTGCGCGTGGCGAAGGGTGCAAGCTGTTTGACACGGAGGGCAAGGCATATATTGATTTTGCGGCGGGCGTAGCCGTGAATTCGGTGGGCCATTCGCATCCCAAGTGGGTTGCGGCGGTTTGCGAACAGGCGGCGCAGCTTGCACATGTTTCAAATTTATATTACACCGAACCGGGCGCGATTTTGGCGCAACGGCTTTGCAAACTCTCCGGACTCGGTTCCAATAAAGACGGCAAAGACGGCAAAGACGGCAAAAGCGGCGTATTTTTCTGCAATTCCGGCGCGGAAGCCGTCGAAGGTGTTATAAAAACCGCACGAAAATACAGCCACGATAAGTATGGCGCGGGGCGGCACACGATTATCACGCTGGAGGATTCCTTCCACGGACGCCTTGGCGCGTCGCTTAAAGCCACGGGACAGCCGAAATTTCATAAGGAATATTTCGCGCCGTTTATGGAAGGTTTTCGCTACGTTCCGGCGAATGATTTTGCCGCGTTGGAGGCGCAAGGGAAATCCGGCGATGTTTGCGCGCTTTTAATCGAGCCGATTCAGGGCGAGGGCGGGATTATTCCGCTTTGCGAGGATTATGTGAAAAAAGCCGCCGCGTTTTGCGCAAAAAATGACTGGCTTTTAATTTGCGACGAGGTGCAAACAGGAATCGGGCGCACGGGCGAATGGTTTGGGTTTCAAAATTACGGCGTGATGCCCGACGCAGTGACTGTTGCTAAGGGAATTGCGGGCGGGCTGCCACTTGGCGGGTTTATCGTCGGCGAAAAATTGCGCGATACGCTTGGCGCGGGCGACCACGGCTCTACTTACGGCGGAAATCCGCTTTGTTGCGCCGCCGCTCTTGCGGTCTTGGATATTCTCGAGCCGATTTTGCCCGATGTAAAAAACAACGGCGCGTATATGCGCGAAAAAATTGCGGAAATGAATTTGCCCTGCGTTTCGGAAATTCGCGGGCGCGGATTGATGATTGGTGTTAAAATGAAAGACGTCGCGCACACGGAAGTTGTTGCAAAACTGCTTGCGGCGGGGCTTGTTGCATTGCCTGCGGGCGCGGATGTTCTGCGTTTTCTGCCGCCTCTTGTGATTTCGCGGGCGGAAATTGACGCGGGGCTTGCGATTTTGGAGAAAACATTGAAACCATAGGAGGTATTTTTTCATGGATGACAAGTTAGTTGCAGTCGTAAAAACACTTCTGCCGCCGGGGTCGGAAGTAGTTAAAATTTACAAAGTCGGGGACGACATAAAATGCGATATCGACATGGGTGGAACCGCGATGACTTGCTCGCTGAAAAAAAACCACGCGGGGCAGCTTTATATTGAATAAAGGAGAATTGGCATGAAAAAACATTTACTAAAACTGCTTGACCTTTCGCAGGAAGAAATTTTAGAAATTCTAAACCTTGCGGACCAAATGAAATACGAGCTTAAAAACGGCATTAAACATAGGGTTTTAAAGGGAAAGACGCTTGCTATGATTTTTTCGAAATCATCGACGCGCACGCGGGTTTCGTTTGAAACGGGGATGTATCAGCTTGGCGGACAGGCTTTGTTTTTGTCGCATAACGACTTGCAAATTGGGCGCGGCGAGCCTGTTGAAGACACGGCGCGGGTGCTTTCGCGCTACGTTGACGGCATAATGATTCGCACATTTGAGCAAAAGGAAGTCGAAGATTTGGCGAAATTCGGCATAATTCCCGTGATAAACGGGCTTACCGATTTTGAGCATCCCTGCCAAATTTTGGCGGATTTGATGACGGTGCGTGAATATCATTCCGCTCTCGAGGGCCTTAAAGTCGCGTGGATTGGCGACGGCAACAATGTTTGTAATTCGATGATTGTCGGCGCGCTGAAATGCGGCATGAAAATGAGTGTTGCCGTGCCGAAGGGATATGAGCCGCACGCGGATATTTTGGCGTTTGCGAAGGATTATGCGGGCGCGTTTTCGCTTGTAAATGACCCCGCCGAGGCGGCGGACGGCGCGGATGTTCTCGCTACCGACGTGTGGGCGAGCATGGGACAGGAAGAAGAGGCGAAAAAGCGTATCCGCGATTTCGCGGGCTTTCAGATAAACGGAAAACTTATGTCTCTGGCGCATGAAAAGGCGATTGTTTTGCACTGCTTGCCCGCGCACCGCGAGGAGGAAATTACCGCAGAGGTCTTCGAAAAACACGCAGGCCCCATTTTCGACGAGGCGGAAAATCGGTTACATGCGCAAAAAGCGGTTATGGCACTTCTTATGGGACAAAAGTGACCCATGATAACATTGGACAAAAGGCTGGTTTTTGACAATATCCCCGACGAATACGACAAGTGGCGACCGACATATGTGCCGGAATTGTATGACGATGTGTTGTCGTATTCGGGCATTGACGAAAATTGCCGCGTACTTGAAATCGGCATAGGCACGGGCAAGGCGACCTTGCCTTTTCTTGAAAAAAACTGTCGCATAACAGCCATAGAGCTTGGCGCAAATTTGGCGGACTATTCGCGCCGCAAATTTGCGGACTATAAAAATCTTGAAATAATTGTTGCGGATTTTGAAAAATATGATTGCCCGGAAGAAACATTCGATTTGGTTTATGCGGCGTGCGCGTTTCATTGGATTCCCGAGGAAATCGGCTATTTGAAGGTCTTTAAGTTGCTGAAACGCGGGGGCGCATTTGCCCGATTTGCGAATTGGCAACAGCGCGACAAAAAAAATAAATCTCTATACAACGCGATTCAAGAAATTTATTCGAAGTACATGCCGGGTACGGCGAAGCCCGATTACACCGAGGACGAATGCAGGCGTACAGCTGAAATTGCTTTAAATTACGGGTTTGCGGATGTATCCTATAAAATGTATCACCGCAAGCGGACATATGACGCCGCCGACTATGTGTCGCTTCAGCGGACACATGGCGGTCACGCGGACATGCCGGACGATAAGTGGACATTGTTTTCGGGCGAAATCAAGGATGCAATACGTAATAACGGCGGAAAAATCAATGTTTATGATGTTATGGAGTTGCAACTTGCTAAAAAGCCGAGCAAAAAATCAGAAAAGGAGTAATTTTATGCCAAATCCATACTTACCGCAGTGGGAGTACATCCCTGACGGAGAGCCGCGAGTTTTTGGCAACCGAGTGTACATCTACGGCTCGCATGACCAAGCCGGTTCCGACAGTTTTTGCGATTATAAATTGAAGGTATGGTCCGCGCCGACGGACAATTTGAACGACTGGACATGTCACGGCGATATTTTTCACACAAAA
This sequence comes from Defluviitaleaceae bacterium, assembly GCA_009786975.1. Lineage (GTDB taxonomy): Bacteria > Bacillota > Clostridia > Lachnospirales > WQUN01 > WQVC01. Next base: position 13,089 of record WRGX01000192.1, on the reverse strand, counting down.
GCCGACCGCGACCACCCCGCCGACATCGACCGCCCCGAAAATCCGCTCTTCGCCCCCGACGTCATTGAAAAAGACGGAAAGTATTACCTCTACGCGTATTTGATGGGCGCGAAGGGTTGCGTCGCGGTAAGCGACCGCCCCGAAGGCCCGTTCAAGCTGGTTTCCGAGTACAAATACAATATCCCCGAGGGCGAGGAAAATTATTGCGACAACGGATGGTTTATCGACCCCGGCGTGCTTGTGGACGACGACGGTCGCGTGTATGTATATTGCGGCTATCAACGCTCATGGATGGCGGAACTTAGGGACAATATGTATGAGGTCATCGACGGCAGTTACATCAATCACATTATTTCGCTTGACCCGCCGTTTAATTTTTTCGAAGCCTGCTCGCCTCGAAAAATCGGCGACACATATTACATGGTTTACTCGCCGAATCCGGGAAGCCAACTCGTTTACGCAACAAGCAAATCGCCGCGCGGCCCGTTTGAATACGGCGGAATTATCGTTGACAACGGAGTCGATTTCCCCGGCGGGAACAATCACGGCTCAATTTGCGAAATAAACGGACAGTGGTATATTTTTTACCACCGAATGACAAACGGCACAATTATGTCGCGTCGCGCTTGCGTCGAGCGCATTGAAATTCTGCGGGACGGAAAAATCCCGCAGGTTGAAATGACCTCGCTCGGCTTTGAAAAATCGCTTTCGCCGTACAAAATCACCGCCGCCGACACCGCCTGCGTTTTAATCGGCGGCTGTATCGTCACGGAGAAAAACGTATTTTCGCGCCCTGTCATCAACATAACCGACGGCTGCATAATCGGCTTCAAATACTTCGATTTCGGCGAAGATTTCAGCAGCAAAACAATGGAAATTGCCTTCAACATAAAGGGAATGGGCAGCAATTCCGAAGTCCGCATCATGCTCGACGCGCCGGACGAAAACGGCACGGAAATCGGCACCTGTAAAATCGGCGCGGACGACGGCGTTTACACCGCGGAAGTCAAATGCGTCACGGGTCGCCATTCCGTTTTCTTCGCAGTAAAAGCCCTCGCGGGCGGCTGGTTTAAAAATATGTTCGAAGGTCGCCACCTTTTTGAGCTGAACTCGTTCGTGTTTTTGAAGTAGGCGAGTATTAGGAAACGTAAGGAAATAAACTTTACACATTCCGACGGATTTTTGTCGAAAGTCAAGGAGCGAAATTCGCCGCGACCTAGCGGGTCGCAAGAATTTTCGCGACGCAGGCTTTCGGCAAAAAGACTAGGAATGTGTAAAGTTTATTTTATTACGTTTCCTTAGCCGGGAAGCTGCTCCGGGCTTCGAGGGAATGCGTCGCCGCCGACACATGTCCCCGGTGCTCAATGCGCGCTTGGCGCGCGCAGAATTTCTCCCAATTTTTGCATCAAAACCTCAAATTCCACAGGCTTGCCGATATGCCCGTTCATGCCCGCGTTTAAGCATTCCTCTACGTCGTCGCTGAAAACGTTTGCGGTCATTGCGATTATCGGAATGGTTTTGTTTAATGCCCGGATGCGACGGGTGGCTTCCAGCCCGTCCATTTCGGGCATTTGTACGTCCATCAGGATTAAATCGTAATGGTTTGGGTGCATGGTCATTTTTTCTACGGCTTCGATGCCGTTCGCGGCGCAGTCGATTATAATTCCGGTGTCTTCAAGCTGGAGCATCACGATTTCGCGGTTTAGCTCGATGTCCTCGGCAAGGAGAATTCGGCGGCCTTCGAATGAACCTGGTGAACCCGGTGAACCCGGCGGGTGAGCGTCACTTGCGGGTGGAGCGATTTCTTCCGGCTCGTCTGCCCCGAGCGCGTTGCCAAGCAAAACGGTGAACGAAAACGTCGTACCCTCTCCGAGGGTGGATTCAACCCCGATTTCGCCGCCCATGGTTTGCACAACGGATTTCGTTATTGCAAGGCCGAGGCCGGTGCCGCCGTATTTCCGCGCAATTGTGTTTTCCGCTTGCTCGAAGGGCGTGAAAAGCCTTCCTATCTGGTCGTCATCGATGCCGATTCCCGTGTCGATGACTTCAAATTGTATTTCGCACATCCAGCCGCGTTCGCCTAAAAAATTCGCGTTTAATTGAATTTCGCCGCCGCGCGGTGAGAATTTTATTGCGTTCGAAAGGAGATTTGTTACGGCTTGCGCAAGCTGTTGGTCGTCGCCTGTCAGGTGGCTTGGTATATTTGGGTCGATTCTTACGGTAAGTTTTTGATTTTTTTCTTCCGCCAACAGCTCGACCACGCTTATCGCGCGGTTTATCATCGCGCTGAAATTAAATTTCGAGTAGGAAAGCTCGAACTTACCCGCCTCGATTTTTGCCATATCCAAGACCTGATTTACAACGCCAAGCAAATGGCTCGACGCATTTCCGATTTTTTCAAAAGCGTAATTTTTGCGGTCAACATCGGGAGAATTTTTGCCGATTGCCGCCATGCCGATTATCGCGTTCATTGGCGTACGCATTTCGTGCGACATATTGGACAAAAACGCGCTTTTTGCATGGCTTGCGACCTGCGCGGCTTCCAATGCTTGCTGTTCGGAATTGCGCGCCGCTTTGACCTGTGTGATGTCCAGCGAATACGTTATTACGATGGTTTCGCCTTTATATTCCGTGCGAAAGCCGTGAACTTCAAAGGTTGTGGGTTCGTTGTTCGGCGGGTTTTCTAAAAATTCGAAAGAGCCAAGCTCTTCTCTGAAAATGCGCGCCAAAAACTCGTGCCATGCCTGTATTGACGGCATTCCGCAGGGCTGGATGTTTTCATGAAGCTCGTCGAATACAAGCAAATACTCCTCTTTGTTTTCCACGCCGTAAAAATCAAGCATTGTTTTGTTGCATTCAATCAAATTGTACGCGCTGTCCCAGTATTGAATCATCATGGGCGAGGTGTCGAGCATTAGGCGGACACGCTCGGAAAGTTCGCGATTTTCGGCCTCCGCCGCGCGAACCTCGCGCAAATCGCGTGCATATGTCATAACAACGAGTTTGTCTCCGAGGCTTACGCGCTCCAAGTACACCTCGCAGGGAATTTGCGTTTTGCCGTCGAGGCTTTGATGCATCCACTCGAGGTGCGCACTGCCCGTTTCGCGGGCTTCTTTCATTATAATTGCGACTTTTTCCGCTGACGGGATTCCGTCGGGCTGGAACTCGGGGCAAAGGTCTAAATACCGCTCGATGTAAATATTTTTGTCTTCCAAGCCGAACAAATCCCCCGCCGATTTATTAGCCTCGATTACCCTGTTGTTTTCATCAAAAATGGCGCACAAAATCGGCGAAGCATCAAGCATCGCCTTGAGCCGCTGTTGCATAATACGGGTGTTTTGCAAGTTTTTATCCAAAATAATACGCAAACGTGCCTCGCTTGAGGCAAGTTTATTTTTTACATAGTAGACGCAGTTTTCTTGATGATTTATGCCGCGCGCAATGGCTTCCGCCATATCGCGACAGGTTCTGTAGCCGCAGGCGGTGCAGTCAACATGCCTGTCGTTGTCGGTCAGTTTGCGCAGTTTTTCTTCAAAGACGGCTTCTATGTTGGCTTCGCAGGCTTTAACACGCGGCAATGTGTCGATTTCGTATTCACACAAAAAGTCGTCGAGCGAGAGGTTTTCGAATTTTTTATTCAGGTATTCAAGGCGTTCTTCGGGGTTTTTCGGAATGCGCAGCTCTTCGAGCTGTTCATATATCGTTTCGCGCCACGCGAGGGATTCGTGTGCGGGGTCAAAGTTATCCATGCGGCGAAACTCGGTTCCCGTGCCGTAGGTACAGCCGTCCTGACAGTTCAACGCGTCGATAAGCATCGGCGTTTTGGAGTTGCACAAACGATTTTCCGCAAGCGACTTGAAGTATTGATACGCCCTGCGCTCGCCTTCGATTTTTATAATATGGACCTCTTTGCCCAAATAAAACTCCACGATTTCGCGCAATCCGCCCGGCCTCGGAAAAAGTGAACCCATACCCGGCGCGGGCCCCGGCATGATTTCGGGGTAATCGCGCATGTTAACGCCTTCGCTTTTCATGTATCTCATGAGGCTTTTAAACGTGACATTGTGTTTGACCAACCCGCCGCCGCGCTTTGATTCGATTTCGACTTTTTTTGAGATACACGGGCTTAGGAAAACGAAGTTATCGCTGACCCCCTCGTACTTTTTCAGGTAAATTGCGGTACACATCATTGGGCTTTGGACGGGGATTATTTTCGGCAAAAGCTCGGGCAAGTGTCGTTCAATGTGCTGGACAACCGACGGGCAAGGCTGCGAAATATACCCAAGGTTTTCATTGTTTTCCAAATGCTTTAAATATCCCCAAACCGCAATATCCGCGCCGAAACTTACGGAATAAAAATCATTCACACCAAGCGATTTAAGCCAGCCGAAAATATAGCCGGCTTCCGCCGGATAATTCAAATAAAACGCGGGCGCAACAAGCATGGTAAATTTTTCCCCGCGCTTTAAATCCTCTAAAAATTTTTGCAAATCATCCTTGTAGCGTCGTACATTATGTATGCAAGTGTCGATGCATGTCCCGCACAAAATACACTCTTTTTCGTCTACGCACATGCGAATGTTTCCGCCATCGTCACCAACGGACACATTTGCCGCTAAAACAGGGCATTCATGGATGCATTTATTGCAGTCGATACAGCTTTCCATTTCTGTGTAGATAAGACCCTTGTTGAAATTTTCCGGTCGCAACACTGTGAAAGCCCCCCTCCTTTGTGTAGTATAGCAGGTTTTTTCGGGAGGTGCAAAAAACGAGTCGGCGAGTGACACTCGCCGACTCGTTTAGCGATACGGCTTTTTTTGTATCCCGGAATTCTTTGTGGTAAAATTTATCCGAATGGAGGTTCAGATGAAAAAAATAATTTTAACACTACTTATCGCCGCGCTTGCCGCCGCATTTACCGCGTGCGCCGCTTGCGGAGACGACGACGCCCCCGACCGCGATGACCTTTCGCACGAGCTCGTTCGCACGCGCGACCTTGGCGGCATGGAAATTTCAATTACCCGTATGGCGGGCTGGCCGGAGGAATGCACCGACACTTTTGACCCGGGCGAGCTTTTGGCTTGGATGGACGATGAAGTGATGGACCAATTGCAAGCCCTTTGGGACAACAGGCGCGCCGCGGAGGAACGATACAATTTCCGCGTACGCTATGTGAGTTACGGCGAGATTGATTTTAGCGACCGCGCCATGGGGCGAATAGGCTTCGAGGACGATTTCCTTGACGGTCTCGAGGAGGAAATTCGCGCGGGAAACAGGGATTATACCTTGTGGCAACTTACGCCGGCACAAATTCTCCCCCCCAATGCGCGCGGGCTTTTCGCGCCGCTTCCGTCGGAGCTTTTTGATGCGCGCGAAGCCGCGTGGAACAGATGCGTTTGGCAGTGGTCGATGCGCGGCGGCAATCCGCACGCGTTTTCGCCTCCGCCACAACAGGGGACCTGGCCATCCGGCGGCGGCATTTTTTTTAACATGCGCCTCTTGGAGGAAGCGGGACTTCAGCCCGATTTGCCCTTTAACCTGCAAGCCTCGGGCGAGTGGACATGGGACGCGCTTACGGAAATGGCGCGTCAAATTGCCGCTATTCCGCGCATGGATTATGAAATTGTGCCGCTGGCGATTATGCATTCGCAAGATTTAACGGGACAGGCACTAATCTCAAACAGCGCGGATTTCGCCACACTTGACCCCGAAACGGGACATTTTATTGACGCAACAAACACACCCGAATTTTTGCAAACAATTGAATGGCTTGTGCGAATGCGGGACGAGCGGCTTATTTCGGCAGTATCCCACGAGGGTTCCGACGGAATGTGGCGCGATTCGTGGAGCGTTTTTGCCGAAGAAGGCGCGGCCATGCTTGCCACATCGTTTTATTTTGCCCCGCAACTCCCTCACTACGACTGGGGATTTGTCGCCTTTCCGAAAGGCCCGAACGCGGAGACGCATTATACGCCGTCGTTCCGCCATCCCTTCTATGTAATACCGTACTTTTTTTCGCCGCAGGAAGTCGATGATATTATCTTCGCGCTCAGGCAATGGTATCGCCCGCTTGAAGGCTACGGAACGCAGGATTGGATGGCGCACGCGACCGAGAATCACGGCGAAGCCGACCTCCGCTCCATAAACGAGACAATGGTAAACTTTACGGAAAATTCCGAGCTTACCAGAACGCTCGCGTCCACCATGATGCCGTGGACATCGTGGGAGGAATCGTTTTCGTATCAATGGATGGAAGTGTGGGAATGGTACGAACGCGGCGAATGGCAAGCGCGATATCGCGACACCCGAAGCGCGCACGAAATTATGCTGGAGGCGCAATCGAGTTGGAATGAATTTTTGCAGGGAATAAATAATTAGACCATCGCAGGAGGTTCAAATGAAAAAAATATTTTTGGCATTACTTATCCTTGCGCTTGCCGCTGCGTTTACCGCCTGCGCAGGCTGCGACGAAGACGATGCCCCCGACCGCGATGACCTGTCCCACGAACTTATGTACACGCGCGAACTTGCGCACGCGCGCGACCTTGGTGGTATGGAAATTACGATTGCGCGGATGCCGGGTTTCCCCGAGGAATGCGCAGACACGTTTGAATTGCACGACTGGATGGACGACGATATGCGCGAGCAAGTTCAAGCGTTGTGGGACAATCGGCGGGAGATGGAGGAGCGGTACAATTTTCGCATACGCTACGTTGGTTTGGGCGGTTTTGATTTCGGTGCGACGGGTGACCGCGGCGCGTGGATGGAGATAGAGCAGGATTTTATTGACGGCATTGAGAATGAAATTCGTGCGGGAAACAGGGATTACACCGTGTGGAATCTTTCGGCGCAGCAGTCCTTCCGCGCAAATGCGGCGGGACTTTTCGCGCCCATACCCACGGAACTTTTTGACGCATCCGAAGCCGAATGGAACAGATGCGTTTGGCAGTGGTCGATGCGCGGCGGCAGTCCCCACGCGTTTTCGCCTCAAGGTGAAAGATGGCCTTCGGGGGGCGGCATTATGTTCAACATGCGTCTCTTGGAAGGGGCCGGGCTTCCGCCGGATTTGCCCTTTACCTTGCAGGCGTCGGGAGAATGGACATGGGACGCGCTGGAGGACGTGGCGAGACAAGTAGCCGCCGTACCGCGCATGGATTCCGTAATTGTGCCGCTTGTGGCACTTCGTTCGCAAGATTTTGCGATACAGGCACTGACTTCAAATAACGCGGATTTCGCCGTCCTTGACCCCGAAACCGGACTCTTTGCAGACGCAACAAACACGCCTGAATTTTCGCAAACAATGGAATGGCTTGTGCAAATGCGGGACGAAAGGCTTGTTTCGGAAGTTTTCCGCTCCGACGCCGACGGAATGTGGGTCGACGGATTGAGCTTATTTCGCGACGAAGAAGCGGCAATGGTTGCCTCCCCTTTTCATTTTTTCGCCGACCTCCCCCACGAGGAATGGGGATTTGTCGCCTTTCCGAAAGGCCCGAACGCGCAGACGCATTATACGCCGACATCCCGCCATCCCTTCTATGTAATCCCCTACTTTTTTTCGCCGCAAGAAGTCGAGGATATTGTTTTCGCGATTAGGATGTGGTACCGCTTGCCCGAAACCGAAAATCCGGACTGGATGCATTGGGCAAATGAATGGTTCGAAAACGCCGACCCGCGCTCCATAAGCGAGTCAATGGTGAACTTTACGGAAAATCCCGCGCTACAGCGCATAACCTCGCCAACCATGATGCCGTGGGCGCACTGGGAGGAATCCTTTTCGTCTCACTGGGACCAAGCGTGGGAATGGTACAACAGGGGCGATTGGCAGACGCAAGAACTCGACACCCGCACCGCGCACCAAATTATCAACGATGCGCAAGCGGAATGGAATGAATTTTTACAGCGAATAAATAATTAAAAATAGGAGTGAGCAAAATGGAAAAAAATTTGTTAGGAACAGACGTGTGCGTGCAGGTAGGAATTTTGGTGCATGACATCGAAAAAACGGGTGACGCCTATGCCGCGATTTTGGGCATGGAAAAACCGGGCTGGAGCTGGACGGGAACGCGTGAAGAAGCCGAAACGGAATTTCGCGGCGCACCAAGCGAGGCACGCGCAAAACTCATGTTCTTCCCTGTCGGCGGCAACATGACAATCGAATTAATCGAACCCGACAAGCACCCCTCAACATGGCGCGAGGATTTGGACAAAAACGGCGAAGGCCCGCACCATCTCGCGTTCGTTGTAAAGGGCATGAAGCAAGTCGTCGCGCGCCTCGAGGCCAACGGTATCGCGCTGATTCAAAAAGGCGAATACCCCGGCGGGCGGTACGCGTACATGGATTCGAACGCGCAGCTTAAAACTTTGCTTGAACTTTTGGAAAACGACTGATTTCTCACTCTCAAACAAATGCTTGAGTGAAACAAATGTTTGAGTGAAAAAAATTTTTGAGCGGAAAAAAATTTCAAAATAAAATTGAGTCGGCGAGTGTCACTCGCCGACTCAATTTTGCAAGTCCCCAAATGTAAGAACCTGTGTTCAATAAAATCACACCTAAGTGACGTAATTTTATTGAACACAGGATTTTTTTGAAAGGGGGTTTGGGGGAAGTTTTTTTCAAAAAAAGTTTTCCCCCAAGGTCTTATGAAAAGTCTTATGAAAAAAAAATCGCTGTATATTTGCAATCAGTGCACGCACGAGCAGGCGAAATGGCTGGGTCGGTGCCCGTCTTGCAACCAATACAATACACTTGAGGAAGTTGAAATAACGGCGGCTTTGCCGGGCGGGGCAGGGGCGGCGAAAAAAAGCGCGGGCGCGAAGACCGTGAAATCCGCAAGAAGCGGAGCGCGTCTTTTGTCCGAAATTTCCGCCGGGTCGGAAGATTTTTTGCGCAAAAAAACGGGCATTTCCGAGCTTGACAGGGTGCTTGGCGGGGGAATTGTTGCGGGGAGCATGTTGCTTCTCGGCGGTGACCCCGGGATTGGAAAATCGACGCTGCTTTTGCAGATGTGCAAGGAAATGGCGCGCGAGGATTTTCGCGTACTTTACGTGTCGGGCGAGGAAAGCGCGGCGCAGATTAAAATGCGGGCGGAAAGGCTCGGCGTTGATGCGGCGGGCTGTTATTTGCTTGCGGAAACAGATATTTACGCGATTCGTGACGCGGTGCTTGAAATTAAGCCCGCGCTTCTTTTGATTGACTCAATTCAGACCATGCGGCTTTCGGATTTGACGTCACTGCCGGGAAGCGTAACGCAGGTGCGCGAATGCGCGGCATTTTTTACGACGCTTGCGAAGGACGGTGAAATTCGGCAAACTGAAAGCGGGCGGCGAAATGCAAGCGATAACACGGATGTTCAGCGAATGACAAATATGTCCTGCGTTTTGGTCGGGCATGTTACGAAGGAAGGGGCGTTTGCGGGGCCGCGCGTTTTGGAGCATATGGTTGACACCGTGCTTTATTTCGAGGGCGACGACAGAAACACAGCGCGGATGATTCGCGCCGTGAAAAATCGTTTCGGCTCGACGCATGAAATCGGCGTTTTCGAGATGGGCGAACGCGGGCTTGCAGGCATCGAGGACCCGTCGGCATACATGCTTGCGGGGCGGCCCGCGGGGTCGGCGGGTTCCGTCGTGACATGCTCGATGGAAGGGACGCGCCCGCTTTTGACCGAGGTGCAAGCACTCACGGCATACACAAATTTCGGCACGCCGCGCCGCACGGGAACAGGCATGGATTACAATCGCATGGTAATGCTGATGGCGGTTTTGGAAAAACGTGCGGGCTACAAGTTGCAAAATTTTGACGCATATGTAAACATCGCGGGCGGCCTGCGCGTTGACGAACCCGCCGCCGACGCCGCCGTAATTGCCGCGCTCGCATCCTGTTACAAAGAAAAGCCGATTCACGCAAAAATTATGGTAACGGGAGAAGTCGGGCTTGCGGGCGAATTGCGCGCGATTTCGCGCCCGGAAATCCGCGTCGCCGAAGCCGCGCGGCACGGGTTTTCCGCCTGTGTTCTGCCCGCCGCGAATAAAAAAAATGTCGCGGTGCCGGAGGGCTTTCGTATTCTCGGCGCGGCGAATATAGGGGAAATGCTTGGCGCAATTTTGTGACGACATAATCGCCGGGAGAAAAACGTAGAAAAACACGATGTATTGACTTCCAAATTTTAGTGTGCTATCTTCCTTGCGGGCAATTGCTATAAAAATGTGAAACTAAAAAAACACCAAACTCATGAGGGGGAAACAAAAAATGCAAAAATCCAAGGGGTCAATGACCATCGCAACCAAAATCACAGCTATGGTCATATCAATCATATTGCTGAGCACGATGCCAATAGGCGTATTTGCATTTTTGATTCACCGAAACGATACTGTAAATGAACAAGGCAACAGGGCTGTCGCTATTGTTCAAGCACTTGCCGCTTCTGTTGACCCCGACGAAATGATATGGTCTATTGAAAATGGCGAGCTTAGTGAAAGTTCTGTATATTTACAAATGCAGTTTAGCCGCATTAAAGATGAGGTTGACGCACTGTTTTTGTTCGCCGGAATAGTCGATGAACAATTAGGGCTGATTGGATATATGCAGGGAACTTCGCCCGGTGAAACTCCGATTGTTTATGTAAACGCAATAATCCCTGCGGAAATTTTCCCGCCGGAGTTTTTTAATACCCGACGGCTGGGTGTAGCTGCATCGACAGACGTGATGTCTACCGGAGTAGACGATAACATGATAGTTGCCGCATATGCTCCTGTTTTTGACCGAAACGGTGTTCCCGTGGGTATGGTTGGAATAAATGTAATGGTAGACAATGTTTTTGCCGCAAGCAACCGGTTTGCAACTATCATAACATTGGCAGTTATCGCCATTATTTTGCTTCTTATATGGATACCAATTTTATGGGTCAAGCGTTATATCGGCAAACCTTTAAGGCTTTTAAGCGAAGCCACAAATGAAATAGCTAACGGTAATTTCAACGTGAATATGCCGCCACTTCAAAATGACGAAACCGGCAAACTCACCCGTGATGTTTACAACCTCGTTAATGTTATGAAAAATATCAACAGCGAAATTGAAGCAAAAAGGCAAAGGATTATTCATGGCCGACTTGAAGAAAAATCCGAGTCTGCTTTTGAGGCAAAGGGCGATTTTAAAGAAATCCTCGATGGTGTTGACGATGTAGCAAACAGCGTTTCAAAATATTTGGACGAAATCACTTGCGGCATCGTTCTCTTTGATGTCGAACATCGCTTTGCATTTATTAACAAATATAATGTAGAGCGCGGTTTTACTAAGGATTTAATAGGCTTGACGGTTCGGGAAGCAATGCCGGGCGGGGTTGGTGACTTTTTGGGCTCAAAACTGGAAGAAGCGACACGCACCGGAATGCCTGTAAGTTACCCCGTGGACATGCCCCTCGGCGACGGAAGCACGGCTCATGCAACCCACTCGATGGTCGCGGTAAAGGACAGAACGGGCAAAAACGTCGCCTTTATCAATATTGCTTTTGACATGACCGAGATGGTTAATTCCCAAAAACGCTCCGAAAAAGTCAGCGAGTACCAAGAAAATGAAACGCAAAAAATAATCAAGGCCTTGGAAGCAGACCTTGCACAAGGCGTTCTGACCTTCAACTTCGCGCCCGCACCCCACGACAAGGACACGGAAAAATCTGCCCTCTCTTTCAAGCAAATCGGCGATACCATGAAAAACACCCTTGCTGTCATCAAGGGGTACAATGATGAAATTTCGTCAAACCTTGCGGCGATTTCGCAAGGGGATTTAACCAAAACAATTTCGCGTGAATTTGCGGGCGATTTCAATGCTATTAAGACCTCACTTAACAATATTTCCTCCACGCTTAACAAAACCATGTCAGAAATTACGTCTGCTTCCGAACAAGTTTTGTCGGGTGCAAAGCAAATTTCTTCAAGCGCGATGGATTTGGCAAACGGTGCAAGCCAACAGTCAAGTTCTGTTGAAGAACTGAACGCTTCCGTCGATTTAATTAACCAACAAACCCAAGCCAACGCACAAAACGCGAACGAAGCCAACTCGCTTTCCAACACCTCAACGTCGAACGCCCGCGAAGGTAACGAAGCAATGCAGCAAACTCTAATCGCAATGAATGAAATCAAAGACTCATCCAATAATATCTCGAAAATTATTCGCACAATTCAAGACATTGCGTTCCAAACAAACCTTCTTGCATTGAATGCCGCCGTAGAAGCCGCCCGAGCCGGAGAACACGGAAAAGGATTTGCCGTTGTGGCCGAAGAAGTACGCTCGCTTGCGGCGCGTTCACAGGAAGCCGCAAGCGAAACAACAACACTAATCGGCACTTCCATAAACACGGTGGACTCCGGCGCGGAAATTGCCCGCTCAACCGCTGAAACCCTCGACACAATAGTGGAAAACGCAAACAAGGTGCTAAATGTGGTAAGCTCGATTTCCTCCGCCTCACAAGAGCAGGCGGAAGCAATTTCCCAAGTCGTTCAAGGCTTGAGCCAAATTTCACAAGTGGTGCAATCAAACTCCGCTGTAAGTGAAGAAACCGCCGCCGCGTCAGAAGAACTTACATCTCAAGCAGAGTTATTGCAACAGTTGGTCGGTTATTTCAGGCTTTAACAATCTCACCGGTGGAAAAAAAAGATTTTCTGCTTATAGCGGCGATTTTGTCGATAGGGTTTTCCTTGCTGGGCATACGGTTTTTATTTGAAGTCGACCATGTTCTTTACGCGGAAATCGCCTTTGAACACGGCGTTCAAACCGTGTGTTTGGACGAAAACCGGGTTTTTTGTTTGCCCGATGCGCAAAATGTGCTTTTCGAGGTGCGGGACGGGCAGGTCGCTTTTATAGAATCCGACTGCCCCGACCAATTTTGTGTCCATGCCGGTTTTCAGGGGCGTTCGGGCAGAATAGTTGCGTGTTTGCCGAACCGATTGGTTTTGTCAATAATCGGCGGAAGCGCGAGCGTCGATGATTTGGATATTTTTGTGGGGCGTGTTCCCACTTCCGACGGCGACCGAAATCCCGACGAAGAGTGGCGGAAAATCGGTCGAATTTCGGGCGTTGGCGGAAGTGGGAAC
>WRGX01000191.1 GCA_009786975.1 Defluviitaleaceae bacterium | reverse complement strand
TTCGCGCGAAGGTGCTTGGGGCAAAGTTCCGATTCGGACGTCCGAATTTTTCTTTCAATTCTCAAAAACAAAAAAACAAAACCACGACAGGCAAGAACGTGCCGGAGAGCAGAATCCGGGGGTCTCGCGTTCTTGTTTGCGCGTGTTTTTTTCGTGAAGAATTCAGAGATTTTCTTCAAGAATTTCGCTCAACCACTTTCCGGTGAAAAAATTTGTACGCTTTTGTCATATTCCCCGCGCCCGGTGATTAGGTAATGTATGGAGACGTCCAAGATTTCCTTGACCATTAGGCATCGTAGGTTCGTAAGGCCGCGTTCGCCGCAATCGATTTTCACAAGGTGATTTACGCCTATTTCCAGCTCCTCTGCCAGTGCGGCGCGGGACATGCCCTTGGCTTCGCGTATGTCTCGCAGGCGTTTGCCCATTTCGCCGGCTTTAATTTTTTTTCTTATGCTCATTCCTCCAATAAAAAAATGTGATAAAAAAGCGGGCAAAGACCGCCCGCTTTGAAAAGCAAAAGCCAGTAGCCGAAACATGAGGCTATTGGCTTTTGTGCGTTGTATGGTAAAATTGTGCTATGAAAATAGAGAGAAAAAATAGATACGATGCCACCAGCAATAAAATGGTGAAGAAGTATACAATTAAAGAAATCTTCCGTGACAATTGGGATAATTTTGTGTATGCAATGGAAAAACAATGGAAGTCAACATTTTTTCGGACACATTTTTAAGCAAGAGATATTTTTTAGATTGCTGCGGTAGCGGTCAGGGTTGTCAAGGGCGATTTTTTTTGAGTTTCCCCATTTTTTTCACGCACAGTTGAAAAGAGTGAGTTATGACTTGCGCCTGTCCCCGCATAAAAGCCGGGGCGTGTTGCCACGCGAGGGTTTTTGCTGAAAGACAAGGAGGGGCTTCCTTGTCTTTTAGCAAAAAAACCGCGTGGCAACTTCGCTTTTATGCGGGATAGGGCACTACGGAAACGCTCCCTAATTTATCCGAATCGGCAATCGTATAACAAAGGCCGAGCCTTCTTCGGGTTTGGACGTAATGCGAATGTTGCCGTTGTGCAGTAAAACTGTTGCGTGGGAAATCGCGAGGCCGAGGCCGGTGCCGCCTGTGTCGCGGTCGCGCATTTTATCTACGCGGTAGAAGCGATTAAAAATTTTGTCCTGCTCATCTTCGGGGATTCCTATGCCTGTGTCCTTGATTGTGATGTAGGCGTTTTGGTGGTCGCTGTCTACTATAACTTTTACCGTACCCCCTCCGGGGGTATATTTTATGCCGTTTTCGACGATATTTGAAATGGCGAGGACGAGCTTGACCTCGTCGGCCTCGATTTGCACGAGGCGGACTTCTTCGTAAAGAAGCACGACTTTTTTCTGCTCGGCGAGGGGCGCGAGGCGTTTTAAAATGTCTTCGACGAGTTCGTTTAAATCGGTTTGGGTAATATTCATCGACTGTTCGCGTCGGTCAACCTTAACCAAAGCGAGCAAATCGTCGGTGATTTTTACCATGCGGTCGACCTCGGAACTTATGTCCTGCATAAACTCGCGCGAAAGCTCTTCCGGCACCGAATCCTGCGATAGAATCGATTCGCTTAAAACCTTGATGGCAGTAAGCGGAGTTTTAAGCTCGTGGGACACGTTTGACACAAATTCTTCGCGGGTTTTTTCGACTTGCTCGAGCTTTTCGGTCATGTTGTTAAATGTGCGGGCAAGGATTGCGTACTCGTCGCGGGAAACGACCGGAATACGCAGGTTTAACTGCCCCGCCCTCATCCGCTGTACCACGCGAACAATTTTCCGAAGCGGCTCGATTATTCGGTGCGACATCACGAAAATAAGCATGAAAACCGCAAGCACCACCGCAAGCGAGTACAAAAAAAGGGTTGTGCGAATTTCCGCAAGCGAAGCATAAATGTCATCGACGTTTGCCACAAGCATAACCGCGCCGTTCCGACCGCTTATTTCATCGCGCGTGCTTATTGTTACGTACAAAACATTTTCTTCGCCGCGCCTAAGCTCGGTCGTGTTATTTCCGGCAAGCGCGGTAAGTACGTCGGGACGCAAAAGGGTTTGCCCGATTAGCGAATCCAAAGCCGCCCAGTTCGAATCTTCAATTACCCGCGCGCGGTAATCTATCACGATAATTCGCACGCCCCAGTCCGCGCTTCGCGTTCTGACCCGCGTTTCAATGTGCCGCGTGTCAAAATTAAAACGCGTTACAATGTCGGACATTATCAACGCGCGGGGCTGGATTTCGGCAATCCTGTCGCGGACAAAATAGTCCTCGATGGCAACCATGATTGTGAAAATAAAAATAAGCAGCGGCACAATGCTTATCAAGACATAAGAAAGCGCGAGCCGCCACCGGATGCTGTAATACCACGGCAGCTTATCGGAAATAATAACCGACACCCCATTTTGTGTATAAATATTTCGGGTTTGAAGGGTCTTCCTCTATTTTTTCACGCAGGCGTCTGATATGGACATCCACGGTTCGTACGTCGCCCGTATTATCCGCGCCCCAAAGCCGCGTTAAAAGAGCCTCGCGGGTGTAAACTTGCTCCACGTTGCTCATCAAAAATTCAAGCAAATCGTATTCTTTTGCCGTTAAGTAAATTTCCGCGCCATGCACAAAAACCCGCCGCGAAAGCGTGTCCAGCGTGACATCCCGCACGGTAATCATTTGCTCTTTAGCCTTTGGTTTTTCGCGGGCGGAGCGGCGCAAAATCGCTTTAATTCGCGCTTTAAGCTCGAGGATGTTAAACGGCTTGGTTATATAATCGTCGGCTCCGTACTCGAGGCCCATGATTTTATCCATATCCTCGCCCTTTGCCGTAACCATTACAACCGGAACCGCGCTGAATTCGCGAATCTGCCGACACACATCAGTGCCTTCAATTTTCGGGAGCATCACGTCGAGGATAATCAAATCGTAGGCGTTATCGCGCGCCATTTGCAAGGCTTCTTCGCCGTCATGCGCCATATCGACCGTCATGCCGTCCTGCTCCAGGCTGAATTTGATTCCCTTTACAATGTTTTTTTCGTCGTCAACGACTAAGATATATGCCATGTGTCACCTCAAAGGAGTGTTATTTTGTTTGCCAAAAAACCGAATCCGGCTTCGAGAGCATATGTCGATGCCAACAAGTTCCCTCGGCTCCGAATTGTTACGATTTCATTAACAATTGTATTATATTTGTTAATTCCACAGTTTACAAGTGTTTACGCCGAAATTCCCCTCGAAATTCCAACCGCGCCCGAAATTTCTTCCGGTGCGGTCGTGTTAATCGACGCGGAAACAGGGCTTGTGCTGTATGAAAGCGAGGCGAAAACGCAGAAATATCCCGCAAGTATCACGAAAATTATGACCGCGCTTGTTGTTCTTGAACATGCGGCGGATTTGACCGAGCGCGTCGAATTTTGCGACGACTCGGTTTGGGGTATTCCGCGAAGCTCGTCGCATATTTCAATGGACGTCGGCGAAACGCTTAGCATTTACGAAGCATTGTACGGGCTTATGCTTGAATCCGCGAACGAGGTTTCGCTTGCCCTTGCGATTCATATCGCAGGAAGCGTCGAGGAGTTCGTCGATTTAATGAACCGACGCGCCGCGCAAATCGGGGTTGGGGACACGCATTTTGTAAACCCGCACGGGCTTCCCGCGCGGGGGCATGTCACGACGGCGTATGATATGGCGTTAATCATGCGCGAGGCTGTTCGCAACCCGATTTTTACAAATATTATCTCACATGTGCGCTTCGATATTCCGCCGACGGAGCGACAGCCCGATACGCGACATTTGCTAAATTTCCACCAGATGATTCGCCCCGGGCAATTTTATAATGAGTCGGTCGTCGGCGGAAAAACGGGGTGGACAACCGCCGCGGGGCATACGCTTGTTACCTACGCGTATCAGGGCGACAGGCGGCTTATCGCCGTAATTTTAGCGGGCGAAGGACACAGCGCGTTTCACGACACGTCTGCGCTTTTGCATTACGGCTTCGCGTTGCCGATGGAATATGTCACGGTTTTTGATTCGTCGGCATATTCGATTTCGACGCCCGTGTTTCAGGAAATCGGCGGAAGCTCCGTTGAAATCGGACGAGTGCGACTTATGAGCGACCGCGATTTGGAATTTCAACTGCCGCCGGACTGGTCGCATTCGTGGCTTCGGTACGAGCTTTCCGTGCCGGAAACACTTGCGCCACCTGTTTTATTGGGCGACGTTGTCGGGCGTGTTGCCGTTTATGTACAAAATGTGCGCGTCGGCGAGGTCGAGCTTACCGCAAGGGACGCCGTTTTTGCGTACACGCCCCCTGACCCTTCGGAATATCCCGCCGATTACGCCGCTTATGAATTGCCCTATGAGTTGCCCTATGAACTGCCCTACATTGAAGTAAGCGTCGATTTTTTCACAGGCAGGCTCTCATTTTTAAACAACGAATATGTCCTAACCCTCGCGGTTCCGCTGGTAATGTCCTGTGTGACGCTTTTGATTTCCTTGGTCGTCGTAATGACCCGCGCCCGCCGCCGCGCACGAAAATTGCTTCGCGCACGCAGGGCGAAGTTCGCGCGATATCCGCATTATCGCTACAAGTGAGGGTTGTGGTATGATGGGGCGAGGTGATTGCAAATGAAACAAGAACAGTTGCGTCCCACCGTACACGCAATCGTAAACGACATTCCGAAGGGATATTCGGAAGGCGTGGCGTTTAAGGCAAACGGAAACGTTGATATGAAGCTGCATCTTTGGAGACCGATGAAAAAGCGCGCATAGGGCACCGGGGACATATGTCACAACCCGCCCAATAAGACCTCTAATCGAGGGTATCGGGGTTAAATATCGTATTTTTGCAACTTGCCTTAGCCCTAAAAGCGGCGTAAAATGCCTTCGAGGTGATTTTTATGGTTAGCAAGAAGGGGCCGTGGGCCATGTCGAAATTTATTTTTCGCTTGGGCTTGCTTGCGGTGGCTGTCGCGCTTAATTTTATTGCGCCGGAAGTGCTGGATTTTCGCGTAATCTTCGGGATGGGCGTCGAAAGCGCGTTTTTGTGGGCGATTTGGGTGATGATTTTTGTTATGATGCTTTTTCGCATTATTCCGAATAAATTCACGACCGTGGGCGCGCGAAAACATTTTCGCGGCTCATATCTCGAAGCGCGAAAACCCGCGGACGCAAACCCCGATATGCACAAAGGCGCGATAAAATCCGCGCTTTCGTGGTTCGGAATTACCGCCGGGGTTATTTTAATTTTTTTCGGACTTGGCTTACTTACACCGGGCGTGGTCGTTGTTTTAACGATTATTTACTCGCTGTGCGATTCGACTTTTGTTATGTTTAAATGCCCGTTTCGGCTGCTTTATTTGAAAAATCGTTGTTGCGCGGATTGCCGAATTTACAATTGGGACTGCATGATGATGTGCGCGCCGCTGATTGTTTACCCGAGTGTGTTTTCCGTCAGTTTATTTTTGCTTGCGGCGGCGATTATTGTGCAGTGGGAAATCGCGCAAATAAAAAATCCCCGCTTTTTTTCACGGGAATTTAACGCGAATTTGCGCTGTGAAAATTGTAACGAAAAAAAATGTACGCGAGGGCGCGCATGACTCTACCCCATAAACGCCCGAACAACCCGCATTAACGCCCGAATCGGCAGGGGTTCAAACCGCCCTGCGATTTTTTTTATTTCGGCGGAAACGGCAATCCCCTGCGGGCAGGCGGCGTCGCATTTGCCGCAGGCGTTGCAAAGATGCGCGGAAATAGGGTTGCGGCTTGCCAAGCCCATGCCCGTTACATACATTGTCAGACCTGTGAAATAATTTTGCGCGAAGGACGCGTTGTAGGCGGAAAGACGCGCGGGGATGTCGATGCCCTTGGGGCAGGGGAGGCAGTAGTTGCAGGAGGTGCATTTTACGCGGAAGGATTTTGCAAATTCCGCGATGACGTCGGCGTAGACCGCGAGGTCGGCGTCGGCAAGCGGCGCGAAATCGGCGGCGGCGCGCATGTTTGCGGAGGCTTGTGCGGTGCTTGTCATGCCGCTTAACACGCAGGTCACGTCCTCGTGATTCCAAAGCCAGTCCAATGCCCAATCCACGGGCGTTTTTCCCGGGTTCGCGGTGCGAAACGATTCCGCCGCTTTTTTCGGTAAATTCACCAGCTTTCCGCCCAAAAGCGGCTCCATTACAAACACCGTCAGGTTTTTTTCCGCCGCCGCTAAAAGTCCGCGCTTCCCCGCCTGATAATTTTCGTCGTAATAATTGTACTGAATCATGCAAAATTCCCATGGGTACGAGTCCAGAACTTTGGGGAATTCCTCGCCCGAACCGTGGTACGAAAATCCGACGTGCCGTATTTGCCCCGCCGCTTTTTTCTCCGCAAGCCAGCGTTCCACGCCCAAATCAAGCATCGCTTGCCACCATGCCATGCTTGTAATGTTGTGCATAAAATAGTAGTCGATGTAGTCCGTTTGCAGGCGCGCGAGTTGCTTTTGGAAAAAACGCTCGAAGTCTTCGTACTTTTTGCACATCGGAAGCGGGAGTTTTGTGCCGATAAAAATTTCTTCGCGCTTGCCCGATTTTTTTAAAATCGCGCCAAGCGTCTTTTCGCTTCCGGGATAAAAATACGCCGTATCAAAAAAATTTACGCCGCCGTCAATCGCCGAAAGCACCATGCGTTCCGCCTCGTTTCCAAGCGGCGGAAAACGCATACACCCAAAGCCAAGAACAGACAATTCGTTTCCGGACGCCTTGCAAGTTCGATATTGCATAAAAAACCTCCCAACTCGGTATAAATCCCAAATATTAAAGTCTTTTTGAAGGGGGTTTGGGGGAAACTTTTTCTTCAGAAAAAGTTTCCCCCAAGGTCTTCTTCTTAAACGTAAACACATACGCAGGCGGAACGTTGCGAAATTCCCGCCGTATATCGACCAAATCGAGGTAGTCCTTGAAGATTTTTTTCTTGAGAAGCGTGTATTGAAATGTGACGAACCTGCCGTCACGGTGCAAGAATTCGCGGGTTCGGGCGAGGATGTTTTGCGAAATTTCGTGAGGCAGCGACGCGAAAGGGAGGCCGGAAACTATGTAATCCGCATGGGCAAGCCCCTGCGCCGCGAGATGCGTGCCGATATTTTCGGCAGAATCGCAGTAAATGAACACATTTTTTTCGTCGGAAAAGTTTTCTTGAAGCAGCGTAAAAAAATTCTCGTTGCGTTCAATGAGAATTATTTTCGTGCCGCTTTTTCGCGCCCGAAGAATCTCCCGCGTGAAAACGCCGGTCCCCGGCCCGTACTCAACAATGCATTCCGCCCGCGCGAAGTCAATATTCGCCATCATTTTGCGCGCCAAAAACCGCGAACTCGGCAAAATCGCGCCGGTTGTACGCGGCTTTAGAAAATATTGCAAAATGAACGATATGTTTGCCACCGAATCCCTCCCTGAAACAAGTCGAAAGGCATACCGTTTGAACGTACGGCTTGCCGTAAAAATACCGCATTAAAACGTCATTGTCAAAAACGAGTCGGCGAGTGTCACTCGCCGACTCGTTTTTTTTGTGGGCGAGGAAACTGCTCACGGCTTCGAGGGAATGCGTCGCCGCCGACATGTGTACCCGGTGTCCAATGCGTGCGAAGGCAATGTAACGCAAATTTAATATTTACCAAAAACCCAAAAAATCCAGTAAAATAGCGGCACCCGGGCAAACGGAACATATGTTCCCTCTATCCGCTTTTAATTTTCTCCGATATACTTTGAAAGGCGAATTGTCGCTGGAATTTTTTAGTGCAATAAAAGCGCGCACTGCGCGCGGTGGGCACCGATAACATGTGACCGATAACATGTAATAAAAGCGACACATGCTCTCGAAGCCGGATACGATTTCCTGTCCCACAAAAAATTTTCCCCGGGGGGGTTATAAAATGAAAGATTTGAAAAATGGCTTGAGAAAGCAATTGAGCTTGCTTGTGGCTTTGGTGATGGTTTTTGGTGTGGTTGCGCCGCTTGTGTTGCCTGCTTTGCAGGTGTACGCAAACAGGCCGCCGACGACGCTTCCGATGACGGACGTCGCCAACGACGGAACCTTCCGAACCACATTTAACGAAAGGCTCGAACCCGGATTTACCGGTTTCGGTCCTCCGCCGGCGCACAGCGGCCCGAATTTTCATACCGACGCCAACGCGCCCGAAGGCAGTATTTCACTTAACTGGCCGCTCACGACCGCGCCCGGCACGGACTTTATGTATGCACTTCGTTTTTTCGATGCCAACGGACACAGGCACGAACTTTCCGTAAGGCAAATCGACTCCTTGACCGGCATAGGAATGATGGTTAACTACGATGTTTTCCTGCCCCTTGCGGACGGAAGCGGTTATGTTCATGTAAACGACCCCGTTCGTCGTGCGGCAGGGGGAGGCGCGCCGGGCGATTTTGGAATAATTCATCCCGGAGGGCTTGTTGAATCCGCGCACGATTTCTTTGTGATAAATCGCCACGGAGACCATCCCGACCAACGGGACACCTATCTCGGCACGAATTTGGGCAGGGTCAACGACCGCCCGCGTTTTGAGTTCCCGCCTGTGGCAGGAGCCGATTTCAGCCCTGTCCGCGAAGACTTTTTCAATCTCGGTCCCGACCGTACAAACCCCAACTCCGGCACGCAAATTCCAAACCCCGACTATGACCCCGACGCAGACCCTTCAACCCCGGAACATATCTACGTGCCGACATTTAACACAACACCCGGTTTTTCCGATTATTACCGCTGGCTTACCCCCAGCTTTAACATTGCCGAAGGTCAAGGATTTTCCTTCCGTTTTTGGGAATTTAACATCCACTTCCTTTGGTACGGCGGGCAATTTTTTGTCCATATAGAAGAACTCTTGGTTGGCGGAAATATACACCAATTTGTGCTTGAACGATACAATGGTGCCGCCAACGTTAACGCCTATGTTATCGGTACGGCGGCGGCTTCCCCGGCAGGCAATCAATTGGTCGGCAATTTAAATATTCCCACCGCGACCCGCCGCATAGTTTACGCATTCGTCGGCTTCCATCGCCAACACCATTCCGTAAACTCGATACCCATTGCGGCAAGCCCCGAAACCCGCACGGTTGGCGGCGCGCAAGTCGCTGTGCCGAATATAAACGTTCGGACTTTGGCGGCTACCACCCACAATCCTTGGGACGCGGGCATCCACTGGCGCATTTTGGCACCAACCACTCCGGCGGACGTCGCAAGTCCCGCCCACCCGTACCCGCTGTTTAACACCGACCCCGTTGATTTAACCGAGCGTCCCTTCCCCGACGCAATTCCGGAGCCGGACATAGGTATGGATATGCGCTTTAATCTGCCGACTCTTTTTGACGAAAGCGAAGGCGGCTTTGTTGTGCCGATTTCCGAATACGATGCCTTGAATACAAACATGCGACTGAATATAAACGCACGCGTAAGAGCCGGTGTGGACACATCGGAATGTTTCAGCGTAGACTTCCCGGTCAACAATATCCCCGCATACAACAGGAACAACGCGGGTCTTTGGGGTGAGGTCGAATACAGGCGTATAAACCCCATTCTCAATCGACCGCCCGAAATAACCTGCGTCATTACCGTGCAAAATGTTTCGATGTTGACAAGAATGCATCACTTGGGCGGCACAGAGTACGTCCCCCACGACCGCGCGGACCGCGTGCGCGTGGCTGTCGGCGGCTTGCGCCCCAGCATCGCATACGAGCGAGTGCTTATTTATTTCACAGACGAGCCCACAAACTTCTTAATCGGCTCTCCGGCGGAACCCGTAACGGAGGGTCATATCGAGCCGTTCTATACGTTCATAGAAATTCGTCCCTCTACGGTTGTGAGCAGAGAGGTTTTAACAGTCACTCCGTTTAACGAAAGCCTTGGTCTTCGTCCGCCATCCAACACATGGTACGGCTTGACGCACGACGAACTGCCGGGTGGTCGTACCACCGAAATCCGAACGGAAGCAACGCGAGAGATTCACTTCGAGCTACCCACCTTCCTTCCCACAATGTCCATGTACGTCAGTCGTTCGGGTAATCACCTCAATCTCCTGCCCCCCTTCCAATATTCGCAAAACGTAATATGGTCGCCCGACAGAAGACCGAGAATCGATATCCCCGACAACTTCGTCCTAATATGGGGCGACGACTTCGAAGAAAGAACAGGCCGCCCCTTCCACAGACCTCTGCGTGAAGAGCGCGACCCCCCGCCCGACCATTTCCAAGCGGGCTATCTCCAGTACAGAATGCAGTGGAACATCGCCACACACAGAGACGTTATGAGCCTTTTGGGGCATTCCGTTCCGCCGACATCGCCGAGCGCGATATATTACCCCGGCAACCAGTTCGGCCAGCCCGATGACGTTATAAACGTAACGTACGTCGTCGGTCTTTCCTCCGCGCCCGATACAATGGCGTGGGAACAAGACGGCGCGTCTCCGCATCGTACGTACCTGCGCGTGAACCTACAGATAAGAAGGAACCCCGCGTCACCCATGGAATTAGAATATCGCATCCTAAGCGACAGCGACTTTATCGCGCATCCCGACATGACGCCCCCAATTCTGCCGCGTTTTATGGGCGGCAACGGACTTCCTGCAACCCCGCACCCCATACTGAATCGCTGCTGTGAAGCAGAGTGCGTGGCGGGCGCGTGCGGTTCGGGCTGGATGCCGCTTAACTACCGCCCCGATATCCGCCTCGGCGAGAACGCGGTTTTCGCGGAACTCGACATCATAACCAACAGTGTGCGTCGCGAACGCTATCCGCCCCCACCGGAAAATCTCCGCAGGGATATTGATTTCCCCGCCGTTCACTTTATGAACGTGCGTCTCCACGAGTGGAGCGTAACACACGCCGACAGCTCGACCACACTCCACGATGCCGCGCACGTATGGAGTCTTTTCGACTACATGGTCGTTGACGATTTCGGCACGCTTACTCCGCCGCCGCCCTCCGACCTTACGGTTTCGGCAGGTCCCGAAAATGAAGAAACCCAGCCGTATCTCAACGTGTCTTACAATATCCCCGGTTCGGCAATATTGGCGTATCTTCGGACGTTTTACCCCCTCGACACGCAAATCACGACGAATTTATATATCGGACAGTTTCAGGATGCAATAATGTCCACGTTCTTCCCCGGCGGCGGCACGCTTGCGGCCACCGCGAGAAGAAATGCGGCAACGATAAACATCCCGTTTTCCGACCTTGTAAGCACGCCCCTTGTCCCCGTAGACGGCAGAATTGAGCTTGACCTTTTGGATCACGCCGAAATTCAGCGCGTTTTACGCGGGCAATTATCCTCAACCGAGCCGAATTCCGGCGTCGTGCGAATTTACGACATCCCGCTTTTCCACACCACTGCCGTGTATATAGCGACTCCGGCAAGCATTAACATGCCCGCGGGCAGGATTGTAAACTATGAACACGGGCAACTTTCGCAAAGGGAATCATTCGACGAAACCTATCGAATTCTTAACGAAGGCGACTTCGGGATAAATCTCCGCCTTACGGGTATGGAAGAAAACGCAGCATTTTTCATATTCTCCGACTTGGAAGTCAAAAAATATGTAGCGGACGACGAAGAAAGAACATCGTGGACAGAGCGCGATGTCTTGCCAAATCCCGCCGTCTCTGTCTTTACAGGCGTTGTAACCGACACAACAGTCGGAACGCCGCAAGCCCCCGGCCCCGGCGATGTCGGTCCCTCCGCGCCGCAAAACCTTCGTGTATACGAGTTCGACCAAATGATGGCGGCTCTTCGTTGGGACCCGTACGCACTTTCCCCGTCGGAGGTCGAGGACAACATTCGCATAGAATGGGAAATTCTCCGCATACAAGACCGCGAGCGTCTCACAGACGAGCAAATGAACGGCACACGCAACGAGGTCTTCTCACAAATATTCAATGAACGACTGAATACCGCCCCCGGACACCGCAAGGGCTGGATAACCGATCGCGACAGGATTACCGTTTTCCGCTACGACGGCAGCACGGAAGTTTTCCCGACCCATGCGGCAGTCGGCAACCCGGATCTTTTGGAGGATTACGAGTACAGCAGAATGCTCCTTGACACCAACGGCGAACCCGCGGTCGAGCTTCGTGACCGGACGCTTTTCCCGAATAATATGTACTTCTACTACGTCCGCACCGTCCGCCTCGAAGAAAGTTGGGACGACCAGCTTATGGCGTGGGTCGAGGTTCGAAGCAACTCCGTGTGGGTTGAAGTCCCCGTCACAACGTATCCGATTCAGGCCCCCGTTAATTTGCGCCAGGAAGACCCGCTCGAGCGCGATGATTTCTGCGGAATGACAATGGTTGCCGTAAGCTGGGAACATGTGATGATGAGTGACATTCTTGCGGGAATGGGCGACCTCTTCGTGTTCCAGTATCAAATCCGCCGAAGCGGCGAATCGTGGGGCGAAGTTTTAACCGTTCCCCCCGCCCGCATGACCGAGGCATGGCTCGACAGCAACCGCCGTGTAGCCGGCGACGAAAATCGCATACACTATATTGCCGACGGGCTGGAGCACAGTACCGTATACGAAATGCGCGTGCGCCTCTTGGATATGACGCACGCCCCGGGCGAAACGGAGCGCGGCGACGCCTCACTTTGGTCGAACACACTCGTCTTCATGACGGAGGTTGACCAAGAGGACGACCAAATGGACCGCGAAATCGACGATTGGCTCAACTATTTGCGCCGCCGTCTCGAAGAATTCCTGCGCCGCCCCTTCTGGCTCGCGCACAGGACTCCGTACTCAACGACCGTTGTTATCCGCCCCGAAGATGTCTTCCGCGGGCTTATGGATGAAACCGTCGGCACGGACATTCGTCTGCATAATCCCGGAACAGACAGGGTAGTCTATTATATTCCGGCGTCGGCTTTGTTCACCGCGAACGAAAACAGATACGGATTCTCAACCGCGTGGAGCGACATTGAATTTTTATTCGCGCCGTCGTTCCTGACCGACGTGGATAATCAGGCACTTATCGATATGGCTCGCGCGATTGACGAGCGCGGCTCGGATGTTTCCGACGCCTTTGTGCGCCTCGAATTTGTCCGCAACGAGTACGACGAAATAAACGGACGCCCCGCGATTACCCCGCGTACACAGCTTACCGCAAGCATGGCCGGAACAAACGATTCGATTCGCAATATCACGACATGGGATAGGCACATGCTTCGCCGCGCGACGGCAATCGTTGAAGATTGGCTTACCGACGCAGTAATGCGCGAAAATATCCGCGTGCAGCTCATCGAAGAACTTTCAAACGAAGACATGTCCGACCATTTATACGACTTCATCGACCGCGTGTTGCAGGAAATTATCAACGCGACAAGCGAGTATATGGTTCAAGCCTACGGCGGAATTTTGCACAATCGACGAGACGTAATTTACGAATTTGATGCGGCAATGCACGTTATTGCAACGCCGCCGCGCGACGCGTATTCCGTTTTCGGATACGAATTCGTAAACGAAGCATGGCGTCAGCAGAATTTAATCGAGCGTCACAACGGCAGAGCGATGATTTTCCGCCGCCCCGGCATTTTTGCCTTCACCGGGCGCGAAATTATCATACCCGACATTGAAATTACGCCGCGCGGAGGCACGGTAATCTCGATTGTTGCGCGGTACGGTTTGGAGGACTTGTTCGGCGTATATGTTGACCTCGAGCAGTTCGCGAACCGACAAATGGTAATCGGCTCGATTGCACGTACCGCAGGAGTTCCCGCGAACGCAAACGCAATGAATTGGGCAACAGAGAACCTCGACGTTCAGCTTACAAGCCGCAATGCAACCGGACTTATTTCGCGTCAGGAAGCGATTGCTGTAACCGTGGCACTTTACGCACACCGCACAAACCAGCCGATTAACACACTTCGCATAAACAACCACGCAAACACCGCCGGAATGAACCTTGACGCGCGTTTCGCGCCGTCGGTTCGCGCCGCCTTCGAGCTTGGTTTGGTTTCGGACACCGATATGGACCCTGCCGGTCCGATTACAATCGGAGAATTCCTTGATATGTTGACGTTGCTTAACGCGCGCGTGCGCGTATAGGGGGGAGAGAAAAGATGAAAAATATGAAAAAAATATTTGCATTTTTACTTGTGGTGATTATGCTGCTTGGATTAGTCCCTGCGGTTGCTTTTGCGGAGCCGCCGACCCAGGGCGACTGGCCGCCGCGTCGGCAGCGCCCCGTAACCGTTTCGGAAATTCAGGTCGGTACGTCAACGCCCGGAAGCAATAACTACAATTTAAACATTCGTTGGGAGCGTCCCGCGCTTTCTACAATCAGTGATGTTCGCGGAGGCGTTACGTGGAGCGATGTCCAGCCCCTCTTGCCCAACAACAACATTTGGACGGTTTTCCCGTTCCGTTACGATATCCAATTCCGTAACGCAACGGCAGGTCACGGCTTTAACGAAAACCCTGCCTTGCCGCTCATTTCACATTCACCAACCGTGCCGGGCGAGAACGGTCAAGCCAGGAATCGTCCCGCCGCTTTGCGTTGGGAAAACTTTACGGGGATGCGTTCGTTTACGATGGAGCCCGCAAGCCTGTATGAAATCTATATTGAAGCGGTTCGCAATACCCCCGCGCGCCGCCCCATACCGGGTATGCCCGGCACATTTTATGTAGTCGGCGAGCCTGCCACTCCGGATTTGGCTCCGCCTGCACCCGGCGGTCTTTTGTTCCTTACGGACATTACACCGACAGGAGCGGGACGCGGAAATACAATTACGGTTACATGGCAAAATCCCACGTTTGACGGTCAAAATATTTTCCAATATTGGCGAATCGGTTGGCAGGAGCTGACTCCGAATATGACCCTTGGCGGTTATGGTTTCGGAGAGGCCATGCGGGTGGGCGGTACGGACGCGCCTCCGAGCCAAATTCGCCAAAACGCCGACGGAACCCTTACCGCGACAATTTCCCCGCACAATCTTCCGTCAATCGGGCAGGTTTCGGTGGTTGTTGAGCCGCTTTTGGGGCCGAATCCCGCTTTGCCTGCAAACCAAGTCAGAGGCTTTTTCCCGAACTGGCGTCCGTATTCGGCACCCGTTCTTATCGGCGGGCGCACTTACACGATTTATTTTACGGAAAATCCATACAGAACCACGGTTACGATGATTCCGGAGCTTTTTATCGAGCAACTTGGGGCGGAGCATATTCGCCTGTGGTGGCCGGTTCTGGCTCATATCAGCCAGCTCGACAGGGTTGAACTTCAGGAATGGCCGCCCGCACTTGAAGGAACCGTTCCGACAAGCGACGACGGCATGATAAGAGTCCTTGCGCGGCGTGGTCGCGAGACGTTCATTCATATTAATGACTATATTATCGGGCCGGGATTGCCCCGCGACAGGCGGGCTTTCTCGCTTAAACTTATTATGGAGGACGGCTCCGAAGTTTGGACCGAAATCGTTGTTTTTGACCCGCTTGTGGCGGACTTTAGCCCGTACCGACCGGAAATAATGAGGCTTAATCATGCCACGGTTTCAGATGTCGGCGGATTTATCTCGATGGAATGGCTTGCGTTTGCGCGATTCCCGACGGTTCCCGCAGAAGAAGCATGGGTTCCCGATGACCCCCGATACATGGGGCGTTTTGTTGACCTGAACGTGTACTATGAAATTTTCGTTTCGGATACTTGGGAGGAGCTTAACCGCCTGACCGAGCCGCTTATGACGCTTCATACAAACGATTTGCAGCGCGGCTGGATGTTCAGCCACCTTGACCCGAATCCGCCGCATAATCCCGTAGAGGACCCGACGTGGATGTTCGCGCCGGGGCAATACATTACGCAGTATCAGCACGTTGGCGGACTTCGTGATATTACGGGCAACAGGGTTTACTTTGTGCGTATTCGCGCGGTTCGTGACCCCGGCGGACAAAGCTCGAACTGGGCTTTCGGCAGTGTGTATGTTCCGCCGCTTCGGCCGCTTGAAATTACGCCCGAAATGATTTCATCGCCGCCCGTGCGCGTTGCAGACGAGCGCGCGACGGCAATTGACATCGAATGGGATATTCGCTTTTTGGAAATTTTGCGCCAAAGGACATCGCCGCAAGCAATTGATATCGACCCGCCGGGCGGAGATACCTCTCCGCCGCTTAGAAACACTTGGTACCCCGTTATTGGCGTTGACAGGAATAATAACTTGATTTTTGGGCGTTCCGCCGCTCATATTAACTATGTTTTAGACGCGGACGGCGAGCTTGTAACCCCGCCCGGCTCACCCGCGCGGCATCGCATTCTTAACGATATACTCAATAACGACTCGCTTGTCCCAACGAATTTGCGCAACAGGCTTCTTGGCTTGCAAGACCCGATTGTTCGGTTTAACCCGAACGACCCGCGTCAAGTCGGTGAATTTTTGGGTCACGCGCGTCCCGCTGTTGAAGCCGAGCTTACACGTTTAGGGTTCGCGCTTGGTGAAAATGACAGGCCCATTACCCTGCGGATTCAAGATACGCAAACCCCGCTTCCGTTCAGCTATGAAATCCATGTCGTGCCGTACGCAACCGTGCGTTCGTTTGTGTTGCCCGGTGTCGGCGAAGGTTTTACGGCATATCGTACGTTTATTAACTCTAATCCTGCCGGGATTTGGGCTTCAATCGGGCAACCGCCTGTTTCGAACGGTGTTGCGTCTCATTCTGTTACCGGGCTTAGCGTGAACACGCCGTATATTATTTTCGTCCGCCCCTATGTCACAATCGGCGGGCGGCAGATTCGCGCGGCTTACCCGACATTTGTCGTCGGAACGACGGTCGATGACCCCTATCGCCCTGTTCCCGACCCGACTACTCCCGTGCTTATTCCGGTGCCGGAATATACGCGTCGCGACAGGGTTGCCGTGCGTTGGCGCGTGCAGTCCGACATGATTTATGAACTGCGTATTTCGCATTTCTTCTCGGATTATCCCGACCGCGGAATTTCTATTCCCTTGAGCTTTGAAGATGTTACAAATGTGCTTGACGGGCGAACCGTCGAGCTTGAAGAACCGCGCGCGATATTTTTTATGCGGGAAGTAGAGGGCATTCCGTATTTCTTCTTGCGCATTTACGAGCGATTCCCCGGCACGCAGTATTATATTTGGGCGCGGGCCGCAAGCGTTGATGCTGTGGGAGCGGTTTCTTCGGAATGGTCGCAGTGGTCGAATCCGGTTGATATTCGCACGAATGATATCGAGCCGCCGCCGCCGCCGCGTAGTTTTGCGCGCGCGCCGCAAGGTCTCTTGAATACGTTTAATCGCTACAACGATACGGAATATCAATCCGACGAGCCTTACGCTTTGACGCTTTCGTGGATGCGCATCTTGGCAGATTTGCGCGACGATGACGGAAATCTGCGCGAGCGTGCCGAAGCCGGCACGGGCGATGCGAATATTCGTCCGCTTAATTTGCCGAACATTGGCGCGACACCGGCGTATGCCGCATTGCATCTTCTGCGCTTTGAAGAGCTTCGCGCGAACCAGCGTTTTTACGCGCGTGCGCGGACGTTTTTGACTGTGCAACGAGACGGGCCCGATATTTACAGCTATGAAATTGAACTTGCCGATAACCCGGATTTCCTTGACTCCGTTACCTATACGATTCCGCCGCTTCCCGCTTTTGACGCGATTAATATGCGTCGCGCGAACTCGGACTGGGTTTATCTTGAAACTCAAACCGGCGTTACTGCCGACGAATTCGATGGTGTGCATCGCCCCGACCAGTATCCCTTGCCCGAGCGCGATTGGGAAATTACGTACGACCGCGGGTCGCAAACGCTTACATGGCGTTTCCGCACGAATCAACGCGGCGCGGACGGCAGGCTTGACCAAAACGTTGACCAGCGTTTTATTACGCGATTGATTCAAAGCCGAACGTTTGTGTATACAATCGACATTTCGTCTTACGGTGAAATGCCGATTGCGAACCGCGAAGTAATTGTTCCCGAGTCAATTTTGCGCGCGTTCAGCGAGCGGCAAATTACGCTGGAAATTCTTGCGGGTGAACACAATGTACAAATTCCGCCGGGCGCGTTTGACACCGCGCAAACACGCGGGCTTCAGCCCGGAATCGGCAGTTATTATACAATCGCGCTTAACGCCGTGATGTCGGGAATGCCGCCGCTTACGACGAACACCGAGTTCGCGACGGTTCCGCAACGCTTTGGCGTATCGCTTGAAACCCCGATGCGTCACGCGACCGCTCTTACGACCTTCGCGCGCCCCGTTAATATCGACCTTCCCGTTGAAGACCACATCGCCCCCGAAGGATTGCGCACGGGCTTGTTCATTCTTGATGTGAACACGGCGGCGTGGCGTGACGTACAAGGTG
The DNA here is from genome assembly GCA_009786975.1 of Defluviitaleaceae bacterium. Lineage (GTDB taxonomy): Bacteria > Bacillota > Clostridia > Lachnospirales > WQUN01 > WQVC01. The sequence goes on along the minus strand of WRGX01000191.1, from coordinate 700 downwards.
ATTTCAATTTTGCGACGGAAACGTTGCGCTCGACGATTCAAGCACCGACGACTTTCGCGGGTATTTCGCGCAATGCGCCGCCCGTTGAAACGCCTGCGGACCGCGCAAACGCGCCAATGAGTCGCGTAACCGCGCATCTTAACATCACGGACCTGACGCGCTTCAACGCCGCAGACGAAGTTACCCCGACCCAGTTTAACAACTTAGTAAACGTCATTGCGCAAGGCGAGCGTACCGTTACGATGAACGCGAACCTTCCCGCGGCGGCGGCGCAGTCCATGACACGCGCACGCATTTTTGCCCCGCCCGATTTCACGCGCGAAGTCGCGCTCGACATCCTTGTGCGCCTGTACGAGACCCGCACGCGTCAAATTCTTACGCCGATGACACCCGTTGAGTCCGTACCGGGAATGCAAAACGCCGACCCCGCGCTTCACAGAAACCTTCGACTTGCCGCCGACCTTGGATTTATTACCGGGCCGATTGAGCCGGACGGCGCGTTGACCATGGGCGAAATGATGAACATTTTGGACATTATTATTCAGGACGCGAGGTAGTTTTTTCCCTCGCGCAAGAAATTTGTAAATTGAAATCGACTTGGTTAATTGTAAGCGTCAAGCCCACCCGCACGAGCTTAGTTGCAAAATTTAATCCGCAGGGATTCATGCAAATTTTGCGGTAGCAGGGATTGAATCAAGTC
>WRGX01000190.1 GCA_009786975.1 Defluviitaleaceae bacterium | reverse complement strand
TCGGGTTGCTCTCCAGCATTGCCCTATCCTCTCGCCTGTATCATGAATGATAACCACGTTGTTCACACCCTATACCCACACTAATCGGCGATGCCCCGTATTTCTTCACCTATAAATTTCCATGCCCACGCCCCAAGCCCTATTCTATGGGGAATTGGTATCGGCAAAAGGCTCAAGGCGAGTGCATGAAAAACAGGGCTTTACTTTCCAACCCAAGTCATAAAGGTCGGACGGCTAACGCCTAGCCTACGCGCCGCCGCGCTGGCAGAAATTTCTCCGCTTTCCCAAAGTTCTCGGATAGCTTCAAATTCAGCGGGTTTTTCTATGGGCTTCCGACCAAACCTAACCCCGCGCGCCTTGGCGGCAGCAATGCCCGCACTTGCCCGTTCGTGATTTAAGAGCCTTTCCTTTTCGCATACATAGCACAAAACTTGCAAAACCAAATCTGCCACAAAAGATGCCGTGATATCCTGTTCTTTGTGTCGGGTATCCAGCAACGGGAGCATATCCATCACAACTATGTCCGCTCCCATTTCCTTGGTGATTCGCCGCCATTCGTCTACCACGGCATTTCTGTCGCGCCCGAGCCTATCCAAAGAATCAATTACCAAGGCATCGCCGGGCTTCAATTGCATCACCATTTCTTGATACGCAGGACGTTGGAAGTTCTTGCCAGACAACATTTCAATTACAATAGAATCTTCCGGCACTCCGAACTCCCGAAGGGCAATAATCTGCCTGTCGGGGCTTTGTTCCTTTGTGGAGCATCTTACATAACCTTTTAGCTGTACAGTCATTGTGTACCGCCTCCTTTAAATTTTTGCTTGCGCAAATTTATTTTAGAAAGCGGCTACCATAATTTTCGAGCAATCCTCCGTAATTCCATGTATTTTTTCAGCCTTGGGGCATCGAAGCCCGCGACCGTATTATTCGTTAATCAAGGTCATAGTTCAAAACACTTGTGTGTGGTTTTTCATTTGCATGGTATGAATTGCCATATGCTCGGCAATGCTTCCGAATAAAAGTAGAGCGCACAGCGGCAAGCACAGGAAAGAGGCTTTATGGACATTGGTGATAGGGTAAAAGCAATAAGAACTTCCGTTGGTATCACTCAAACTAAATTCGCAGAACGAATAGCCGTTTCGACTTCGTATGTTTCGGAAATTGAAACTAAAGTTAAGGAACCCAACGAACGCGCAATTCGTTTAATGGCGGCAGAATTCAACGTAAACGAAAGTTGGATTAGAAACGGGCAAGGCGCGATGTTTAAGGAAGATGTTAGCGCAGATTTTTCAGAGGCTATGGTGATTTTCAAAGCACTCGACCCACGACTTCAAGGTAGCGCATTAAAACTCCTAACTGTGATGGCAGAAGTTGATGAACTCATGCAAGGCAAATAGCGTCATACACACTGGAAAAGGGTATCCGCCGTGGACACCCTTTTTTGTTTCTTCATTAAATAGCTGTCCTACTGCCCCGGCCACCTCTCGCGCCGCCCAAAGAGGAATTGGACGGCATCGGCAAAGCCAGACTCGAAGAAAAATCGCATCTGCGCACCGTCTAATTCCGAGTATTTGTTCTCGCAATCATCAAGTAGCTTCAACTGCTCCTCGGACAGCGTTTTTTTCAATTCGCCTACTGCTTCGTAGAACGCCCTCGCCGCTTCGCCTAATTCGCGACATTCATTCGCACCGTGGAAATTCACGCGCTCGGTGACAAACTCCATTGTCGCTGTGTACATATCTTTCATAAACAACACCTGCCTTTTCTAAATTTTTGGCGGTGCTATATATCCCGTACAATGACTGAAAATACAAGTCATCTTTGAACACGGCGATTATGTATTGTGATTTGAACACTTTAACGATAGCCTAACTTTTTGACGATAACGTCTTAAATTCCTATGAGGTGGGTGCAAAATTTCGATTTTGCACTTTCCACACGGGGTACGGCAGGGGCGTGAGGACAAAGTAAAAAGTAAAAAGTAAAAAGGCTCTCGCTGTTGGTATCCTGTCCCGCGAAAGCCTTTATTTCTGTGGTTGTGGGGCTTGTTGGTGTTAAAATAACGATGGTGGGTTTGTATCAATCCCACCATTGTTATTTCAAAGAGATTGTGTCCCTTGAAGATTCGCCCGACATTTTTGTTTATCGGTGCGTCCGTCGTCTTTTTGATAACGAGAACATCTATCTCAAGGGCTTCCTTGCTCAGTTGATGTTCATTTTCAAAAATAAGAGAATCTGCATAATCGTCCAGTTCGAGTTGGAGAGCGGCAAAAAAAGCATCATGCCAATATACTTTTCCCCAATTCTCGGATTCGTGCTCCACCACAGTGTCATTTATCAAATCTTTGTCCATGCCTCCCCCTTGCTTCCCGCCAATCTGATTTTAACAAAGAAAGAACATAGACGCAAGAAACATCTAATCTCAAGAAATAATACCCATGCCTTTCGCTTCTTTAGCGGACACCCAATTTTTATCCCTGCATTTTGTGCATGTTTGACATAACCCAACAAGTTTACCAAATGAACGCTCTTCGTTCCAATTTCCCATAGCTCCGCTACACTTGGGACACCATCCATTTTTATCGCCCATTTCATCCATTTTCAATGCAGCGTTTATTGAGGATATTTCATTTTGTAATTCATTTGCTTTTCTGATTGCGATGTCTTAAAAAATCAATCCACTTTTCGTGACCGTCCGAGTCGCGGGCGACACTTGTGAATAACCAATTCACTCCCGGAAACATTTGGTCGGACAGCGAAATAAGGTTTTTCTTCTGCGCGCCTTTAATCCTCAAAAACATGCCAAGGAGGGTGTTGCCTCGTAACTCGTGTGTAGCGCATTCGAACAAAGGTGCGGGTGTCAAGTTTTTTGTTCGCGCATTCAACAAAGTTATTTCAATACGAAACGATTGCTGTTGCACAGTGCGTTTGGTCAACCATCCGTCAATCATCGGTCAATCATCCGTCAATCATCGGTGCCGACCAAATTTACGTGGTTGACATATCTGAAAAATTGGAATAAGCTGTTGAAAAATTCGTGTCAAATAAGGATTCACGCGTAAAGTGCCGGTTGATGGGATGTATCTTCCGGACGAAGGGCAACGGTTCGAATTGCCCGCGGTGTGCTTCCGCATCCACTATCTTAGGGGAACTCCCTTTTGTTGTGGTGACACAACAAGGAGGAGTTTTTTTAATGTCGCATTCACACACGAAGAAAGTCGTGCTAATCGCGCTTTTAATCGCGATTGAAATCTTACTTACGCGTATCGCGGTCATTCAAATTCCGCCGGGTGCGGCGGTTATTCGAATTAGTTTCGGGTTCGTTTGCATTGCGATAATCGCAATGCTTTACGGGCCTGTTTTTGGCGGAATTGCGGCGGTTGTTGCCGATATTGTCGGGATAACGCTTTTTCCTACGGGGGGCGCGTTTTTCCCGGGGTTTACGATTTCCGCGCTTGTAATCGGTGTGGTTTACGGGCTTTTTTTGCACAATAAGCCGCCTGTGCCGTTTTGGAAAATATGCGCCGCCGCAGGGATTGTCACAGTCGGGATAAATTTCGCGATTGATACGCTTTGGATTGCAATAATCCCGCATTGGGGGTACATTGTTTCCGGCGAGGCAAACATCGACGGCGAGCTTTTTGGGCGAATCGGCGCGTCGTACGTCGCGCTGATTCCTATAAGAATCGTTCGCACCGCTATTATGCTTCCATTGCAAATTGTTGCGCTTCGATTTGTTACAAGCGAACGGTTTTCGAAGATTTTTAATCGCGACTAACCGTGCAAGGAGGGCAATTTTCATGCGAATGTACGATTTAATCAACAAAAAAAAGCGCGGTGGCGCGCTTACGGACGAGGAAATTTTTTTCGCGGTGGACGGATTTACATGCGGCGAAATCCCGGATTATCAGATGTCCGCGCTTCTTATGGCGATTTATTTTAAGGGAATGGATGCGCGGGAAACGGCGGCACTTACGATGGCAATGGTCGGCGCGGAAAGCGCGCCGAAGGCAGGCACAATCGACAAACATTCCACCGGCGGAGTCGGGGACAAAACGACACTTGCGGTTGTGCCGATTGTGGCGGCGTGCGGAGTGCCGGTTGCGAAAATGAGCGGGCGGGGCCTTGGGCATACCGGCGGTACGATTGATAAACTCGAGGCAATTCCGGGCTTTCGAACCACGTTTTCCGCCTCGGAATTGGACGAAATTGTACAAAAACACGGTTTGTGCATCGCGGGGCAATCGCAAGACCTTGCGCCCGCCGACAAAAAAATTTATGCCCTGCGCGACGCAACCGCTACGGTTGACAGCATCCCGCTTATTGCCGCAAGTATTATGTCGAAAAAAATCGCGGCAGGCGCGGGCGCGATTCTTTTGGATGTAAAAACGGGCAACGGCGCGTTTATGAAAAGCCTTGACGAGGCGCGTGAACTTGCGCGCGCAATGGTCGAAATCGGCGAAAACTGTGGGCGAAAAACCGTCGCGATTATCAGCGATATGTCCGCGCCGCTTGGTCGCGCAATCGGAAATTCGCTTGAAATCGGCGAAATTTTCGCGCTTTTACGCGGGCGCGCCGAGCGCGCAGTGAATGCGGACAGCGCATCTCATGTTTCGCAGATTCCGCACGTTTCGCACACTCCGCACGCCCCATTGGAGCCGGATGCGATTTTATTTTGCGAACGCTTGCGCATCCTCTGCGAAGAACTCGCCGCGCACATGCTCTTTCTCGCGGGCAAAGGCGACATCGACACCTGCCTCAAAATGGCACAAAACGCGATTTCAAGCGGCGCGGCATTGGAAAAATTCGAAGCAATGCTTGCAGCACAGCGCGAGCGCGCCAAGCGCGCGGTGGGAACCGATGACACATTTCAACGGCCACCCCTTCCCTCGAAGCCGGATTCTGTTTCGGGTTCCTCGCTACACGCCAAGCGCGCGGTGGGAACCGATGACACATTTCAACGGCCACCCCTTCCCTCGAAGCCGGATTCTGTTTCCTCGCTAAATCTTCCGCGCGCCGCGCATATTGTCACAATAAATTCCCCGCAAAACGGCTTCATAGGCGGCTTCGACACCGAAGGCATCGGAATCGCGGCAATGCTTCTGGGGGCGGGACGTGAAAAATCCGACGACAAAATCGACTATGCCGCCGGAATCATACTGCACGCAACCCGCGGCGACCGCGTAAAAATCGGCGACCCCCTGGCCGAGCTTCACACCTCCGACGATGCCCTTATCCCCGCCGCACGCGAAAAATTTTTGGATTCGCTGATTTTTTCGCAGGTTAAACCGCAAGAACTGCCGCTAATTTACGAAAAAATCGGAGTTTGAAAAAATCGACGGATACTTTTTTAAAACAGAGTCGGCGAGTGACACTCGCCGACTCTGTTTTTTTGGGCGAGGAAATTGCTTCCGGCTTCGAGGGAATACGTCGCCGCCGACACATGCCCCCGGTTCCCACTGCGCGCTTGGCGCGCTTTTTTACGGGCGAGGAAATTGCTTCTGGCTTCGAGGGAATGTGCCGCCGCCGACACATGCCCCCGGTTCCCACTGCGCGCTTGGCGCGCTTTTTTACGGGCGAGGAAATTGCTTCCGGCTTCGAGGGAATGTGCCGCCGCCGCCACGTGCCCCCGGTTCCCACTGCGCGCTTGGCGCGCGCGCGCGCGGAAGTGGAAAAAGATGAGGTTGAATTTTAAGAAAAAAGTCTGTACAATTACGTCGGTATTTTGAATTCAAAAGCGCGGAGGATGCTACATATGAATAGCACTCACGGTACATATTTTTTGGGCATTGATATTGGCTCGACAACGATAAAACTCGTTGTTGCGGACGAAACTTTTCGTACGGTTTTCGGGCGGTATCGTCGGCATCATTCAGATATCAAAAATACCCTGCTTTCCCTTGCGTCCGAGGCTCGAAAAGAGCTTGGCGATTTTTCTTTCCGCGCAATGATAACCGGGTCGGGCGGGCTTTCGCTTGCGAACTGGGTCGGCGTGCCTTTTGTGCAGGAGGTTATCGCTGTTTCGGATTCGATTGAAAAATTCGCGCCGCGCACAAATGTCGCAATCGAAATCGGCGGCGAGGACGCGAAAATTATTTATTTTACAAATACAATCGAACAACGCATGAACGGCATTTGCGCGGGCGGGACAGGCTCGTTTATCGACCAAATGGCGACCCTTCTCGACACCGACGCCGACGGACTTAACGAACTCGCAAAAAACCACACCGTGATTTATCCCATCGCGGCACGATGCGGTGTCTTTGCAAAAAGCGACCTCCAGCCCCTTATAAATGAAGGAACTGCGCGCGCCGACCTTGCCGCGTCGATTTTTCAGGCAATCGTAAGCCAAATCATAAGCGGCCTTGCGTGCGGGAAGCCGATTCGCGGAAATATCGCGTTTTTGGGCGGCCCCTTGCACTTTTTGTCGGAACTTCGCGCGCGGTTCGTGGACGTTTTAAAACTTTCGCCGAGCCAAATTATCACGCCCGAAGAAGGTCATCTTTTCGCCGCGCTCGGTGCGGCAATTCGCGCGGAAACCGAAGGCGCGGAAACCGATATCGCACGGCTTATCGACAATTTATTGGAACAACAAGAACTGCCCTTCGAAATTTCGCGGCTTGCACCGCTTTTTTCCACGCGTGACGAATACGACACGTTCCGCGCTCGTCATTCCACACACATCGTCCCAAAGGGCATTTTATCCGAATACGAAGGCGATTGCTTCTTCGGCCTCGACGCCGGCTCGACGACCACGAAAGCCGTGTTAATCGGCGCGGCGGGCGAGGTTTTGCACACATTTTACAAAAGCAACGAGGGCAGCCCGCTAAATGTCGCGCGCGAGGCCTTGGCCGAAATTTACGCCGCGCTTCCGCCAACGGCAACGGTCAGATATTCCTGCGTGACGGGCTACGGCGAAGGGCTTTTAAAAACCGCGCTTCGTGCCGATATGGGCGAAATCGAGACCGTCGCGCACTATCGCGCCGCCGCGTTTTTCGACCCCGCCGTGGATTTTATCCTAGACATCGGTGGACAGGACATGAAATGCTTGCGTATAAAAAACGGCATAATCGACACGGTTTTGCTGAACGAAGCGTGTTCGGCCGGATGCGGCTCTTTTTTGGAGACGTTCGCGCGCTCCCTGGACCTTCCAATCGACGAGTTCGCGCAAAACTCATTGTTTGCCGAAAATCCCGTTGACCTTGGCTCGCGTTGCACCGTTTTTATGAACTCGCGAGTCAAGCAAGCGCAAAAAGAAGGTGCTGATGTCGCCGATATTTCCGCCGGTTTGGCATATTCCGTAATAAAAAACGCGTTGCAAAAAGTCATAAAAATTACCGACCCCGCTGAAATGGGCAAAAACATCGTCGTGCAAGGCGGTACGTTTTACAACGAAGCCGCCCTTCGCGCGTTCGAACTGGTTTCCGAGCGCGAAGCCATCCGCCCCGATATCGCAGGCCTGATGGGCGCGTTCGGCGCGGCACTCCTCGCCCGCGAACGCTTCAGCCCCGGCCGCATGGGCGAGCAGTCCGCCGCAAAGCGGACGACCGCCCCCCGCATAAAAACAACGCTTCTTTCGTCATCCGAATTGCAAGCCCTCAAAACCGCAACCTCACACACGCGCTGTAAATCCTGCGAAAATAATTGTCTTTTGACCATAAACAACTTCTCGGGACTTCTTCCCGAACCAAAAGCTAAGAAATCGAAAAATGCCAAAGGACGAAAAAACAAACCCGCCTCAAATGAAAAAGGTGCAGGGGACGCGTCCCACGCCGAGGGTATTGGGCAGGACCCGACCGCCCGCCCGGCGCGCCAGTCGCGCGAAAAAGGCGGTGCCAAAGGCTCAGAAAACCGCTTCATCTCCGGCAATCGTTGCGAGCGCGGCATCGGGAAAACTACGCAGAATTCGGAACTGCCGAATTTGTACGCGGCGAAGTACGAGCGTGTTTTTGCGTATGAATCGCTTGCGGAGGCGGACGCGCCGCGCGGTCGGGTTGGCTTGCCGCGTGTTATGAATATGTATGAAAATTATCCGCTTTGGCACACATTTTTTACCGAGCTTGGGTATCGCGTGGAGCTTTCTCCTCGTAGTTCGCGGGCGTTGTACGAGTCGGGGATGGAGTCGATTCCGAGCGAGTCGGAGTGCTATCCCGCAAAACTGGCGCATGGGCATATTATGGCGTTGCTTGCAAGCGGCGTTAAGTATATTTTTTATCCCTGCATTGCGTTCGAGCAGGAGGTCGTTTGCGGCGCAGACAAAACTTACAACTGCCCGATTGTCACGTCGTATCCGGAAAACATCAAAAATAACGTGGAGGAAATTGCAAAAATTCGCTTTGAAAATCCGTTTTTTAATTTGGCGGACGAAAAAAGTTTGATGAAGCGAATTGTTGAGGAATTTCCGGGGCTGCCTGCCGCGGAAGTTCGTGACGCGCTGAAAAAAGCGTTGGCAGAGCAGGCGCGATACCGCGAAGATGTGCGGCGCATGGGCGATGAGGCCGTAAATTATATTGAAAGGAACGGGCTTACCGCCGTGGTTTTGGCGGGCCGCCCGTACCATATCGACCCGGAAATTAACCACGGCATCCCCGAGCTTATTACATCGTACGGGATTCCGGTTATAAGCGACGACGCGATTGCACATTTGGGCGAAATCGAGCGGCCGCTGGGCGTGCGAGACCAGTGGGCGTATCATTCGCGAATGTACGCGGCGGCGTACTGGACGCGGGCGCGCATGGATGTTGAGCTGATTCAGCTAAATTCGTTCGGCTGCGGGCTCGACGCGGTGACAGCCGACGAGGTGCAGGAAATTCTTGAGGCGGCGGGCAAGATTTTTACATTGTTAAAAATCGACGAGGTGACAAATCTCGGCTCTGCGCGCATTCGCATTCGCTCCCTTTTTGCGGCACGCGCGGCAAGGTATAAAAACCTTGACGGCGAAGGCGCAACCGGCTTCGAGAGAACGCGCGGCAAGCTGAATGTGTACTCCGGTGTCAAGCCTGCGCCTCGTCCGCCGCGCATTGTTTTTACCGAAGAAATGCGTAAAAAACACACGATTATTTGCCCGCAAATGACGCCGATGCATTTTGATATTATCAAGGACGCGTTTTTGTCCGAAGGGTACAATTTAGTCGTTATGCCCGCGATGGACCGCGCTTGTATTGATACCGGGCTGAAATATGTAAACAACGATGCGTGTTATCCCGCGCTGATTGTTGTGGGGCAGGTTATTAATGCGCTGAAATCGGGCGAGTACGACCTCGAAAATGTGTCCGTTATGATGTCGCAAACGGGCGGAGGTTGTCGCGCGTCGAATTATATTGCGTTTATCCGCAAGGCCTTTGCGAAAGCGGGTTTGTCGCATGTGCCGGTGATTTCGTTTAACGCGCTTGGGCTTGAGAAAAACCCGGGCTTTAAGTTCACGCCGGGCTTGATAAATAAGGCGATGCAGGGGCTTATTTACGGGGATTTGCTGTCGCGCGTTTTGTATCGCACGCGGCCTTATGAGGCGGTTGCGGGAACGGCGAACGCACTTTATGAACACTGGAACGAGCGGTGCCAAGCGGCGGTTCGGCGCGGAAATTTAGGCGAATTCAAGCGGAATGTGTATGAAATCGTCGAGGATTTTGACTCGATGCCCCTGCGCGAAATCGAAAAGCCACGCGTCGGCGTTGTTGGCGAAATTTTGGTTAAATATCATCCCACGGCGAATAATGATATCGTGACCTTGCTCGAAAACGAGGGCGCGGAGGCCGTTGTTCCCGACCTTACGGATTTTATTTTGTACAACGGCTACAACGCGGGCGTTTTGCACCGCTATCTCGGCGGCACGAAGGCATTGAGCATCGGAGGCGCGCTTGGCGTTCGTTTCATTGAAATGTACCGCAAACACATGCGCCGCGCGCTTGAAAAATCCGCGCGTTTTACCGCGCCGATTGACATCGCCGAAATGGCGGAGCTTGCGAAACCAATCGTTTCCGTGTGCAATATCACGGGCGAAGGCTGGTTTCTTACCGCCGAAATGGTCGAGCTTATTCAGACCGGCGTGAACAATATCGTTTGCACACAGCCCTTTGCCTGCCTGCCGAATCACGTTGTCGGCAAGGGGATAATCAAAAATTTGCACAATAACTATCCCGACTCAAATATCGTTGCCGTCGATTACGACCCCGGTGCGAGTGAGGTAAACCAGCTGAATCGCATAAAATTAATGCTTTCGGCAGCGCGTCGGCGCGCCAAGCACGCAATGAACGATGCGGGCGCAGTGAGCGACGCGAGCGCTCCCCGCGTCACCGCGGACACATTCCGCGAGCAAGACATTCCTTCGAAGGGTGCGGCGAAAGTGTGAGAAATCGAAGAAAGGAACGCGGGCGACGAATTTCTAATGGCGATTTGTACGCTCGGCGAATGGCGAAAAGTATGAACATTCAAATATTCGGCAAGAGCAAGTGTTTTGACACAAAAAAGGCGGAACGCTGGTTTAAGGAGCGCAAAATAAAATATCAGCTCGTTGACCTGCCGCGATTCGGACTTTCGAGAGGGGAATATCAAGGCGTTCGCGCCGCTGTTGGCGGGATTGAAAAATTAATCGACACGAAGTCGAAGGAATATGAAAAAAACTACATCGAGTACACTTCCGATGCCGATGAAATCGAAACGCGACTTTTGGATAACCCCGGAATGTTTGTTACGCCGATTGTGCGAAACGGAAAAAAGGCGACGGTGGGCTTTGCGCCGGAGGTTTGGTTGGAGTGGGTTTAGGGCGTGAAGTGTGAAAAAACAGCGAGAGGAACGCGGGCGGCGAATTTTTAATGACGATTTGTGCGTTCAGCGAATGGCGAAAAGGATGCGTGCGATGAAAATCACGATAATCGGCTTCGGAAGCTGGGGAATTCCGCTGGGCTGTCTTCTGCACAAAAACGGACACAAGGTTACGGCGTGGGATAACGCGCAGTACGTCGAAAAGCTGCTTAAAACGCGGCGAAATGAGTACCTGCCCGAGGCGGAAATTCCGCCCGAAATTGAAATAACAAGCGACATTTCCGCGGCGGCAAACGGCGCGAAAATGTTTGTATTTGCGTGTACATCGCGTGCGATTAGCAAAATCGCGCCGATGTTCGCGCCTTTTTTTACGTCCGAAAAAATTATTGTGAACACATCGAAGGGGCTGGAGGAAACGAACGGGATTCGCATCTCGCAGTTTTTGCAGGGCATCGGGGGTGCGCCCATCGCGGTTTTATCCGGGCCGAGCCACGCCGAGGAAGTTTTAAAAGGCATCCCGACAACGGTTGTCGCCGCGTCGGAAAATGAATCCGTCGCGATGCTGGTTCAAGAAATTTTTTCATCCGAAACCTTTCGCGTGTACACCTCGACCGACGTAATCGGCGCGGAAATGGGCGGCGCGCTTAAAAACGTAATCGCGCTTGCGGCGGGCTGTTCCGACGGCCTCGGTTTTGGCGACAACACAAAAGCCGCGCTGATTACACGCGGCATTGCGGAAATTACGCGTCTCGGCGTTGCAATGGGCGCGGACGAGCGCACATTTGCGGGGCTTTCGGGCATCGGCGATTTAATCGTTACCTGCACAAGCAAACATTCCCGCAATTGGCGTGCAGGCTTCGCGCTTGCGCAGGGCAAAACGCTCGCCGCCGTCCGCGCGGAAATCGGCGCAACCGTCGAAGGCGCAGACACCGCCGCCGCCGCCCTCGCCCTCGCAAAAAAACACAGCGTTGATATGCCCATAATAGAAGAAACAAATCGCATCCTGTTCGACGGAAAAAGCCCCAAAGACGCAGTCGTCGCGCTCATGCTTCGCGAACGCAAGCAGGAGTAGCGCGCCAAGCGCGCGGTGGGAACCGGGGACATGTGTCGCGGGCGACGCGTTCTCTCGAAGCCGGATGCGGTTTCCCGGCTTATGAAAAAGCGCGCCAAGCGCGCGGTGGACACCGGGGACATGTGTCGCGGGCGGCGCGTTCTCTCGAAGCCGGATGCGGTTTCCCGGCTTATGAAAAAGCGCGCCAAGCGCGCGATGGGAACCGGGGACATGTGTCGGCGGCGACGCGTTCTCTCGAAGCCGGATGCGGTTTCCCGGCTTATGAAAAAGCGCGCCAAGCGCGCGATGGGAACCGGGGACATGTGTCGCGGGCGACGCGTTCTCTCGAAGCCGGATGCGGTTTATCCTCCGATGAAAAAACTGCCTTGCAAAATCATAAACGAGAATTTTATATTTTTGCAAAAACGAGTCGGCGAGTGTCACTCGCCGACTCGTTTTTTTTATCGACCGGGAAACTGCATCCGGCTTCGAGGGAACGCGCCGATTTCCACACATGCCCCCGGTTCCCACCGCGCGCTTGGCGCGCTATTTCCCCGAAACGGTTATCCCGTCCAAACAAACCCACGGCAAATGCGTCGTGCCGTTTGTTACGCGTTCGCGCGAAATTGCCGCGATATTTTTCAGCGCATCGAGAATGTTAAATGAAATCATGGTTTCTTGAAGCGCGTCGGTTATCGCGCCGTTTTCTATCAGGAAGCTGTTTTTTGCGACGCCCGAAATATCGCCCGACGCGCCGGGCGAACCGCCGCTGAAGCGGTTTAGTAAAATTCCGCGCGGGGTGGATTTTATAATGTCCGCAAGCGCGACGTCGCCCGGCATGACTTCAACGTGATATGTCGAAGTGTCGGCGCGGGGTTTGCCGGTTTTCCTTGCGCCGTAAAGGCCGAGGGCGAAGGATTTTAGTACGCCGCCGCTGATGAAATCTACGTCGCGGGTGATGTATCCGTCGCTTGTCCAGCGCGGGCCGGTTATGATATGCGGCTCGGCGAGAGGCGCGGCGCGGAAGGTTAATTTTTTGTCTGCGACTTGTGTGCCCAGCGCGTCTTTCCAGCGCGATGTGCCTTCAATAAGCGCGCGGTCCGCGAGGAAATTGTCCGTAATCGTCCCCCAAAGCATGTCGGTGCAGGCGGGGGTGACGATTATTTTGCCCGTGAATTTTTCCTCGACCATGCGCGTGTCGAGGGATTTTACCGCTTCTTCCAAAAGCGTGCGGTGCATTCCCGCATCAAGAAACGCGGTGTTCGGCTTCGTGAAGGTCGCGCCGTCGTAATTAAACGATGTGCCTTTTTCGCCATCTTTTGCGACAAACATACTGTGAAAATTATACGCGTCGTACTGCGAACCGAACGTCACTCCGTTCGAATTTACATACGCCTCCTCGGCGGCGGTAAGCGTCGCGGAAAAGCCCTCGACTATAATTTTCGGAAATTCGTCGCGGACTTGCTCGATATATTCGCGGCTTCGCGCAAAGAGGCCGTCCCTGTCGTTTGTGATTTCGGGCTTGATAAAATCTTTGTTTTCGACGAATTCGGCGATGTCAAAGGCGTCGTCGGGTTCGCCGGATTTCGCGAGGGCGATGCAATCCGTTGCCGCCGCATCGATGCTTGCGCGGTCATGCTTATTTATAACGGAAACGCCGCGCCGCCCGCCGACAATCGCGGTTAAAACCAAGCTGTCGTCGAAAGTCGTGCGCATTAAGGTGAACTTATTTGCCTCGATGTTAAATTCGTCGCGGCGCATTTTTTTCGCGATGCAGGAGGACTTGTCCGCGCCGGATTTTTTCAGTTGTTCGGTTGCGTACAGTGCGATTTCCCTGATGTTTCGGTCGTTTCGGTCGTTTGCTTGGTTAGTTTTCATCAGATTTATCGTCCTCCTATATTCATCTCACAGCGCAACGCGGGGCCGCCCATGCTTGTTGTCATTGCCTGTTTTTTGCCGCAAAAGCCCGAAATTTCCCACGCCAAATCGTCGGAAACCATATCAACGGTTTTCAACATTTCGAACGCCACGCCGGAAATCGTCGTTTCGCGAATGGCGCGACCTATTTTGCCGTTTTTTATCTCATAGCCGAGGTCGACGGAAAACATAAACTCGCCCGTGCTGTCGGCTTGTCCGTTGCCCGTTTTGACGAGGAAATATCCGTCATCCACGCTTGCGATTAAGTCGTCGAATTTGTCTGTGCCGGGATGGATGACCGTGTTTCTCATGCGGATAAGAGGCTCGTCGGAGAACTCGAACGCGCGTGCGTTGCCCCGCGGCTTTACGCCGAAATGCCGCGCGGTTTCGCGGCTGTGCATAAATCCGCGAAGCACTCCGTCCTCAATCAGCACCGCGTCCTCGGCGGGCGTGCCTTCGTCGTCCACGTAAATCGGCAACGGGCAGGGCTTGCCAAAGGCGGTATGCGCGAAATCCGTCATCGAAATTTTTTCGCTCGCGACTTGCTTTCCTAAACTATGCGCCGCAACCGAGCCGCCCAAAACCAAATCCGCCTCGACGGTATGCCCGACGGCTTCGTGCGAAAGCATCCCCGCCAAATCGGGATGCAAAACGCACTTTTTCAAGCCCGCATCGGCGTAAACGCCGTCGCGTTTCCCCATCAATTCCTCATAGAGCTTATCCAACTCTGATTCCATAGCGGCGAGGCCGCTGTCGTGAAAAAATTCATCAAACCGACCGACGTGCGAGAAGCCCTTGAAAAGCTCAACCGGCACGCCGTCCGACGTTTCCGCCGTAAGCCACGCGTAAACCATTGCGCGGGGCTGGAACGAGTGCGAATCCGCGCCGTCGCCTACGGCAAGCAGTTTTTCCATATAAAGCGCGTCGGCAACAACGGTTCGGCTGGATAAATTTTTATATTTTTTTGCGATAAGCGCGTCCAAATTTTTTGCGTAATTAATTAAAACGCTTTGGGGAATGTCGTCAAAAATCGGCTTTTTCAGCCCGACTTTCCCTGTCGCGTTTTCGATTTTCGGCAGTGGCGGTTCGCCTTTTTTTATATTTTCATCCATGAATCGCGCGTTTTCCGTTGCGGCCTTCAGCACGATTTTTACGCTGTCCGGCGTGTATTCCGCGCCGGATGAAAAGCCATACACCCCGCCGCGATACACACGCGCGCTTATGCCGCTTTTTTCCGTCTGCGTGTTGCCAACCATATTGCCCGCAAGCAAAACCACGCGTTTGTTTGTGTTCACCTGCGCGCGGAGTTCGGTGTGGTCGGTGAAAAGGCTTTTTTGCGCGGAAAGATAATCGTTTAACATTTTGTCGTCACTCCTCAATTCGCCATGTTTCGAAAAACAATTTCATTTGGCCGAACCATGCCCAAAATGTCGCGCGCGAGGCGTTCGATATAGTCGTCGCGGTCGAGGCGTTCGAGTTCATAGGTCAGGCTCCGGTATCTGTCTTGCTCGCGTTCGACGTCGGCATTCAGGCGGGTCAGGTCGGCTCGAAGCTCGTTGTAGATTTCCATTTGGCTCACAAAAAGCGCGCCGAGCAAAATCAAAATCGCCGCCCAAAAGATATAGTAAAAAATTAAAACAACGGGTCGTCCCCGTTTTTTTTTAATCTCGACAGTCTTCATATATTATTAGACCTTCTTCCGTAAAATAAACCAATCGCGCCAAAGTTTTCGGCTCCTCATTTTGACATATCGCACAAGACGCGACAACCCCGAACGAATTTTTGGAAAATAGCGATTATAAAGGAAAATAAACGGCGCGAAAATAATTTTCAGCGCGGCGATGATTACTCTTTTCAAAAATTCAACTATATGAACAAACACAGGAACAACAAATCGCGACAGCGCGGCAAAATAAAGCACGGCTCCGAGAACCGCGCCGAGAACCGCAAAAAGACGAATTTCGCCAAAATTTTCATGCAAAAGAAAATAAAACATTGCGCCCGTCGCAACAATCCAAAAAATCGTATCCTGCAAGGCAACAGCGCGTTTTGCGAAAAACGCCGAAGTTTTTCGCAAAATTCTAAAACAGTCGAAAAAAAAACCGATGCCCGCGCCGGTGAGTACAGCCATAAAAAACAGCCACGCCTGCGCGCTTATGCTCATTTAAACAGCCGCCCCATAAACGATTTCTTGCCCACGCCCGAATTTTCATACGCGATGCCATCAATTTCGCCCGAAACAGAAAGTTCGCCGCTTTCAAGATTAATGCGATTCACATGCAAATTCACGCCGCGAATCACCAAAACGCCAAGCTCGGTTTCACCGATTACCGATTCCTCGTCGAACGAAATAACGTCGGTAACCCCGGAAACGCTTACGCTTTCGCGCTTTTCAATTGTAATACTGTGCCGCGAGGGCGCGCGCTTTTTTTCCTCGCCGGGCATACGAAGCGGTGTCATTGTCGGCATAAAATTACCCCCAGTCCTTTTATATAATTATATGGACAGGGGGTCGAGTTTAGAACAAAAAGAGCGCAGCCTTTACAGCGACGAGAATCTATTTATTGAGGTGATACAAATTTCGCGCGGCGGCTTGGGCTTCTTTTAAAATATCGAGGTCGCGGTAAAGGTTTGCGATTTTGAAGGTTGGCAGGCCGTGTTGGCGGGTGCCGAAGAAGTCGCCTGCGCCGCGCTGTTCGAGGTCTAGTTCGGCGAGGCGAAAGCCGTCGGTTGTTTCTGTCATCGCGGCCGTGCGGGCGGCGGTGTTTTCGTTTTTTGAGTCGGTTACGAGGATACAATATGACTGCGCTGTGCCGCGTCCGACTCGACCGCGGAGTTGGTGCAGTTGCGAAAGGCCGAAACGCTCGGCATTTTCAACGATAATCAGCGATGCGTTCGCGACATGCACGCCCACTTCGATTACCGTTGTCGATACGATTACCTGCACTTCGCCCGATTTAAACGCGTCCATTGCGGCCTGTTTTTCCGTGGGTTTCATGCGCCCGTGCAGGTGCGCGATTCGTATGCCCGGCAACGCCTCCGTCAGTTCGCGCGTGTAGTTTTCTACGTTTTTCAGCTCGGATTTTTCATCCCCGCCTTCTTCAATCGCGGGACAAATTACATATGCCTGCCGCCCTTCGGCGGCTTCTTTTTTTATAAACGCGTGAAGCCTAGCGCGATATGCCGAATTCACACAATACGTCTTTATTCCAACGCGCCCCGGCGGCAATTCGTCGATTATCGAAACATCCAAATCCCCATAAAGGATTAGCCCCAACGTGCGCGGTATCGGCGTCGCGGACATAACCAAAACGTGCGGCAAACTTTCGCCGAAAACCGCGCCCCTTGCGGTTTCCATGTCAGGGGTCAAGGGGACTGTGTCCCCTTGCGGGGGTATTGGGGCCAACCCGGCCGCCCGGCCAGCGCGCTCGTCGCGCGAGAGGGGCAACGCCCCCAAGGTCTTAGCCTTCGAAACCAAAGCCAGCCGCTGGTTCACGCCGAAGCGGTGCTGTTCGTCGGTTATGCAGAGGGCGAGATTGTGATATTCGACGGCGTCTTGGATGAGGGCGTGGGTGCCGATGATGATTTTTGCCGTGCCGTCGGCGATTTTTTCCAAAGCGGCGCGGCGGGATTTTGCGGGCAGGCTTCCGGTTAAAAGGGCGGCGGGGATGCCGAGCGGCGTGAAAAATTTTTCGCAGGCGTCAAAATGTTGCGTTGCCAAAACGTCGGTCGGAGCCATTATCGCGGCTTGGAATCCGTTTTTTGCGGCGAGATATGCCGATGCGAAGGCAATCGCCGTTTTTCCGCTGCCGACATCGCCTTGAAGGAGGCGGTTCATTCGCGTGCCGCCTGTTATATCCGCCGAAATTTCCTCAAGAACACGGCTTTGCGCCGCCGTCGGCTTGAAGGGAAGTTGCGCCAAAAACGGAGAAAAATCCGTGTCCGCAAAAAAAATCCCCACCTGCGATTTCGTCGCGTTTTTCAGCTCAAACAACGCGACCTGCATCAGATACAGCTCCTCGAAAACAAGCCTCCGCCGCGCCGCGAAAAATTTTTCGTCACTTTCGGGGAAATGTATATTGCGGATTGCGGCCCCGCGGTCGCACAATGCGTATTTTTGCAGAACATCAGACGGCAGTGTCTCATCGATGGTGGGTGCGGGCAAAGAACGCCCGCCATTGTTAGTGTCACTAACCGCAACAAAAACTAATTTCCGAAACATTTTCTGTGAAAAACCTTTCGGCGGGGTATAAATCGGCACAATTCGCCCGCCGGAAAGAAGGCTGTCTCCGGCTTCGAGAGCACGCGTCGCACTCGACACGCCCCCCCGGTTCGCTCCGTGCGCTTGGCGCACCACTGATTCGTACTCCGGGGATTGCATTTGCAAAAAAAGGCCTGTGCCGAAAATTTCGCGCACTTTGCCCGTAAAAATATATTCGTCGCCTTTTTTGAAATTTTTTTTCATGTAGGGCTGGTTGAACCACAGGATTTCAAGGGTGCCGGTGTGGTCGTGGATATGTAGTTTTGTGATGTTGAGCTTTCCACTGAAGGTCGCGCTTTCCGGCTCGCGCGAAACTACGCCGCGTATTGTGTTTACGGCATTCGGGATTAATTCCGCGACGGTTTTAATCTTGCTTCGGTCGTCGTAATCGCGCGGGAAATATTCCAGCAAATCCGCTACGGTAAAAATTCCGACGGAATTTAAAGCGTGGGCGCGTTTCGCGCCCACGCCGGGAAGG
>WRGX01000189.1 GCA_009786975.1 Defluviitaleaceae bacterium | reverse complement strand
CCGACTCTTTTTTTTTGGGGGCGGGGAAACTGCTTCCGGCTTCGAGGGAATGTGCCGCCGCCGACACATGCCTCCGGTGTTCACTGCGCGCTTGGCGCGCTTTTCATGGGCGGGGAAACCGCTCACGGCTTCGAGGGAACGTGCCGCCGCCGACACATGCCCCCGGTGCCCACCGCGCGCTTGGCGCGCTTTTTTTTGGGCGGGAAAACTGCTTCCGGCTTCGAGAGCATGTGCCGCCGCCGACACGTGCCCCCGGTGCCCACCGCGCGCTTGGCGCGCTTTTTTTGAAAATTTTGAAAAATTTTGCAAAAAACCCTTGACGAAAAAAAAATACACGATATAATCTTGTTTTGTCGGCACTTCGCACGGCGCGACACACCCGGATGCGTGTATTAAAACCGGGTGCGTGTAAACAACAAAGACCCTTATTGGAGGATGCAAATGCAAAACCAAAAAATTCGCATCAATTTAAAGGCATATGACCACAAGCTCATCGATCGGTCCGTTGTGCAAATTATTGAAACGGCAAAACGCACGGGGGCAGAAATTTGCGGACCGATTCCCCTGCCGACGAAAAAAGAAATTGTTACGATTTTGCGCGCGGTTCATAAGTATAAGGACAGCCGCGAACAGTTCGAAATGCGCACGCACAAGCGGCTCATTGATATTCTTATGCCAACGCCGAAAACAATCGACGCCCTTACGCGTCTTGACTTGCCCGACGGCGTGGATATTGCGGTTAAAGTTGTGACCCAAGGTCAGGGCGCGTAGGGCGTAAAAAGATTCGAAGAAGGGAACGCGGGCGACCGATTTTCATCAGGAATTGGTGCGTATCAGCGAATGGCGAAAAAAAATGAAAAAAGCGATTATCGGCCGAAAACTCGGCATGACACAAATATTTGCGGAAGACGGCATGATGATTCCCGTGACTGTAATTGAAGCGGGGCCCTGCGTCGTTGTTCAGAAAAAGACCGTTGAAAATGACGGATATGCCGCGCTTCAAGTCGGATTCGGCGAAATTCGCGAAAAGCTCGTGAATAAGCCGAAAAAAGGGCATTTTGCCGCGCATCTCGGCGCGGATGCCGAATCGAAGCGCGTTCTGCGCGAGCTGAAGCTCGACGATTGCGACGCTTTTGAAGTAGGCGCGGAAATTAAGGCGGACATGTTCTCTGCCGGGGATTATGTCGACGTAACGAGTACGTCCAAAGGAAAAGGCTTCCAAGGCGCGATTAAGCGTCACAATATGCACCGCGGGCCGATGACCCACGGTTCGAAATATCACCGCGGGCACGGCGCGATGGGCATGGGAACTACGCCCGGGCGCGTACCCAAGGGCAAAAAACTTCCCGGCCACATGGGCGCGAAGAAAGCGACAATCCAAAACATCGAAGTTATCCGCACCGATGCGGAAAAAAATCTGATTCTTGTGCGCGGCGCAGTTCCCGGAATCAAAGGCGCGCTTGTAACAATAAAAAGTACGGTGAAAGTTTAAAGTTCGTGAAAGTTAGGAGTGGCAGACAATGGCATCAGTAGCAGTTTTAAATATGAAAGGCGAGAACGCCGGAAAAATCGAGCTTGACGACGCAATTTTCGGCATTGAAATAAACAAGCACGCCGTGCATATGGCGGTTGTCCAGCATTTGGCGAATCGCCGTCAAGGCACAAAAAGCACAAAGACGCGTGCGGAAGTGCGCGGCGGCGGCGCGAAACCGTGGCGTCAAAAAGGCACGGGGCGCGCGCGTCACGGCACCTCGCGTTCACCGATTTGGACGGGCGGCGGCGTAATTTTCGCGCCGAAACCGCGTGATTTTTCCTTCAAATTAAACAAAAAATTAAAGCGTCTCGCGCTGAAATCGGTTTTGACCGACAAGGTGAAATCCGACAAACTAATCGTCCTCGACTCCCTTGCGCTTGCCGAAATTAAAACAAAGGAAATGGTCGGCGTTTGCAAAAATCTCGACCTTTCAAAAGCACTAATAGTCATGGACGGCTCGAACGAAAACGTGGTTAAATCCGCACGAAACATCCCCGGAATCAAAACCGCAGGGGTGAATACAATCAATGTCTACGATATTTTAAACCACGACAGCCTCGTTATAACAAAGGATGCAATCGCGAAAATTCAGGAGGTGTACGCATAATGCCTGACTTAAAATATTACGATGTCATTTTCAAGCCTCTGATGACCGAAAAAAGCATGAGCCTTTTGGAGGAGCAAACCTATTCGTTCTACGTACACCCCAAGGCCACAAAAACGCAAATCAAAGAGGCGGTCGAACGCTTATTTAACAACGTAACGGTTGAAAAAGTAAACACAATGCACACGCATCCGAAAAGACGGCAACGTCGCGGCGCGAAGCCCGGCCAAACCGTAGCCCGCAAAAAAGCAATCGTAAAGCTCACGCCGGGCAGCAGTCCGATTGAATATTTCGAAGGCATATAGAAGCTGGTATATAGAAGCTATATAAAGAAATAAAGGAGAGTCCTCCATGGGTATAAAAAGATATCGTCCGATAACCCCCTCGCAACGCCAAATGACAGTTTCCGATTTCGCGGAAATCACAAAGTCAACGCCGGAAAAAAGCCTGACCGTTCACCTTAAAAAGCACAGCGGTCGCAACAGTCAAGGCAAAATAACGGTACGTCATCGCGGCGGCGGAGCAAAAATAAAATATCGTTTAATCGATTTCAAGCGCGACAAAGACGGAATTCCCGCCAAAGTCGCGGCTGTTGAATACGACCCGAACCGTACGGCAAACATCGCACTTTTGCACTATGCCGACGGAGAAAAACGCTACATCCTCGCACCAATAGGTGTGTCCGTCGGGGACAGCCTGATGAGCGGCGTTGATGCGGAAGTTCGTCCCGGAAACGCGCTCCCCATGCGCGTAATCCCGACAGGCACCGAAATTCACAACATCGAAATGAAGCTGGGCAAAGGCGCGCAAATGGTGCGCTCCGCAGGCAATGTCGCACAGCTTATGGCTAAAGACGAAAAATATGCAACGGTGCGCCTGCCTTCGGGCGAGATGCGTCTCGTCCCGGTAAACTGCCGCGCAACAATCGGGCAAGTCGGCAACCCCGACAATGAGCTGATTAACGTCGGTAAAGCCGGTAAAAAACGCCATATGGGTATCCGTCCCACGGTTCGCGGTTCCGTAATGAACCCGAACGACCACCCCCACGGCGGCGGTGAAGGGCGCGCCCCCATCGGTCGCCCCGCCCCAAGCACACCATGGGGCAAGCCGGCACTCGGATATAAAACCCGCAAGAAAAACAAACAATCCAATAAATATATTGTACGCAAACGCGGCAGCAAATAAGGAGGCACGCACATGGGTAGGAGTTTAAAAAAAGGTCCGTTCTGTGACGCGCACCTTATGAAAAAAGTTGAGGCACAGCTTGATTCAACGGCGAAATCCGTGATAAAAACATGGTCGCGCCGTTCCACGATTTTCCCCGAAATGATAGGCTATACAATCGCTGTCCACGACGGTCGCAAGCACATTCCCATATATATCACAGAAGATATGGTCGGTCACAAGCTCGGCGAATTTGCCCAAACCCGCACATATCGCGGGCACGGCAAAGACGCAGAAAAACGAAGCAAAGTGAAATGAGTAAAGGCGTGTATGAAAGCTCGCCAAAGCGAGTTCCAGTAGGAGGCATGGTGTAAATGAAGGGACAAAGCAGAAGCCAATATAAGCAACAGCGGAACGAGGAAAATCGCGAACGTCGCCCCCACGCAATCCATAAATATGCCCGCATATCCGACCGCAAGGCGCGAATTGTTTTGGAGCAAATCAAGGGCAAGGGCGTAATCGAAGCTGCGGCAATTTTGCAATATAATCCGCGTTACGGCGCGTATCTCGTCGGAAAAGTTCTAAAATCAGCAGTTGCAAACGCCGAAGAAAATTATCAAATGGACGCGCCGGACTTGTTCGTCGAAGAAGTCTTGGCAAACCAAGGCCCGACGATGAAGCGAATCCAGCCTCGCGGCAAAGGTCGCGCCTACAGGATAAACAAACGCACATGCCACATCACGGTTGTGTTAAACGAAAGGGACTAAGCGTATGGGACAAAAAGTTAATCCACATGGTCTGCGGTTGGGCATAAACAAAGAATGGGATTCCGTTTGGTATGCCGAAAAAGATTTCGCGAAATTTCTGCTTGAAGACCATGATATTCGGCAGTTCATAAAAAAATATTACAAAAACAGAAAACCCGTTCCCGTTGACCCGAAAATCGCGCGCATAACGATAAAGCGCACAACGAGCCGCGTAAAAGTAACACTACACACGGCGAGTCCTGGTATTATAATCGGTCGCAACGGCGAAGCGATAAAACTCTTAACCGATGCGGTGCAAAAGTTGGTTGACAAACGCCGCGACGCCGACGCCGGAGAGTACAAGGCCGACGTTGAAATTCAAGAAATCAAGCGTCCCGAGCTTAACGCACAGCTCACGGCGGAGGTTATAGCGAAAGACCTTGAAAACCGCGTGACTTTCCGTCGCGCAATGAAGCAGGCGATGACACGCGCCATGAAAAACGGAGCGCGCGGAATAAAAACGGCGGTATCCGGTCGTCTCGGCGGCGCGGACATTGCAAGAACAGAGCATTATCACGAAGGCACGATTCCCCTGCAAACACTTCGTGCCGACATAGATTACGGCTTCGCCGAAGCTGACACGACTTACGGAAAACTGGGCGTAAAAGTGTGGCTGTATAAAGGTGAAGTTCTCCCGGGGCAGGAACGTAGGGAAGAACGACCCTACAGGGGAGAAAGACGGGAAGGAGCAGGCAACTATGCTGATGCCAAAAAGGGTAAAAAGACGCAAGCAGTTCCGCGGTCGAATGACCGGAAAGGCACTGCGCGGCAATAAAGTAACCTACGGAACCCACGGGCTTGTCGCAATGGAGCCGACGTGGATAACCGCGAATCAAATTGAGGCGGCGCGTATTGTTCTGAACAGGACAATGAAACGCGGCGGTAAGGTTTGGATAAAGATTTTCCCGGATAAGCCCGTAACCGAAAAGCCCGCTGAAACCCGCATGGGTAGCGGTAAGGGTTCGCCGGAATACTGGGTTGCCGTTGTGAAGCCCGGTCGTGTAATGTTTGAAATCGCGGGCGCGGACGACGAACTCTCGCGCCGTGCGCTAAAGCTCGCCAGCTATAAATTGCCGATTCGCTGCAAAGTTGTTTCTAAAGAGGAACTTGAGGCGATTTTGGATGAAAAAGAAAATGCGAATCAGAACAAGGAGGGCTGAGTATGAAATCCAAAAAATATCTCGAGTCCCTTAGCGATAAATCCGTGGAAGAACTGAATGTCGAGTTGGTTTCTACAAAAAAAGAGCTGTTCAACCTGCGCTTCCAAAACGCCACGAACCAACTGGACAACACGGCGCGTATCCGCGAAGTTCGCAAGAACATCGCACGCATCCAAACAGTAATGACAAAGCGCGCCAAGGGTTTGGCATAGGAGGTAACAGATGGAGCAGGCATTGGAAAGAAATTTAAGAAAAACCCGCGTGGGTAAAGTTGTAAGCGACAAAATGGATAAAACCATCGTTGTTGCCGTTGAAAATCGTGTGCGGCATCCCATAATCGGCAAAATTGTAAAGCGCACGTACAAGTTGAAAGCGCACGACGAAACAAACGAATGCGGTATCGGTGACAGGGTTCGCGTAATGGAAACGCGACCGCTTTCAAAAGAAAAACGCTGGCGTTTAGTCACGGTACTTGAAAAAGCGAAGTAAAAGGCGCGGGCAAAAAACGCCCGCCATTACCGGAGGTTTTTAAAATGATACAACAAGAAACCAGGCTTGCCTCTGCGGATAATTCCGGCGCGAAAGAGCTTCTGTGCATTCGCGTGCTTGGCGGCACGAAACGCCGCTACGCAAACGTGGGCGATATAATCGTCGCAACGGTAAAGGAAGCAACGCCGGGCGGCGCGGTAAAAAAAGGCGAGGTTGTGCGCGCTGTGGTTGTGCGTACGGTAAAGGGGCTTTCGCGTCCCGACGGCTCGTCCATCCGCTTCGACCAAAACGCCGCCGTTATAATCCGTGAGGACAAAACGCCGCGTGGCACACGTATTTTCGGTCCGGTTGCAAGGGAGCTTCGCGAAAAGCAGTTCACGCGCATTGTTTCCCTCGCGCCCGAAGTCTTATAGAAGTTGGTGAAACCATGAACAATAAAGTTAAATTAAAGCGCGGCGATACGGTTCAGGTTATTGCCGGAAAAGAAGTCGGCAGAACCGGGCGCGTACTTTTGATCGACCGCCAAAAGAACAAAATTGTGGTTGAGGGGCTTAACATGCAAACCAAGCACCAAAAATCCAACCGCGCGAACCAAACCGGCGGAATTACGCGTCGCGAAGCTCCGCTTCATATTTCAAACGTGATGTATCTTCACAAAGATAAACCGACTCGTCTTGGCTATAAATTCGAAGAATCCGGCGGCAAGCCCGTTAAAAAGCGTTACGCGAAATCCACGGGCGAAATCATAGATTAACGGAGGTATGACATGAGCAGGCTCAAAGAAATGTACGAAACGAATGTCGTACCCGGCATGATGAAAAAATTCGGCTATAAGAACAAGATGGCTGTTCCGAAGATTGAAAAAGTTGTCGTGAATATCGGCTTGGGCGAAGCGAAGGAAAACTCCAAGGTTATCGAACATGCCACAGGCGATTTGGCAACAATCACAGGGCAAAAAGCCATTGTGACCAAGGCGAAAAAATCCATATCTGCGTTTAAGTTGCGTGCGGGTATGCCCGTTGGTTGCAAAGTGACCCTTCGAGGCGCGAAAATGAACAGCTTCGTTGACAGGCTTATAAATGTGGCGATTCCGCGTGTTCGGGACTTTCGCGGCGTAAGCCCCGATTCTTTCGACGGGCGCGGAAATTACACGCTCGGAATCAAAGAGCAATTGATTTTCCCCGAAATTTCTTTTGACAAAATTGATAAACTTCGCGGAATGGAAGTTGTTTTTGTAACAACGGCTGAAACAGACGAGGAAGCTCGCGAGCTTTTATCGCTGTTCGGAATGCCCTTTATCCGTCCGAGTTAAAGGAAGTCCTTTTTGCCTTGCGGCAAAAAACCGTTCGCAAAAAATGCGTCGAAGCGTCGCGATTTTTTGCTCTCTGATTAGGAGGAAGAAATAATATGGCAAAAAAAGCACTCGTTTTAAAGGCTGCAAAAAAACCGAAGTTTGCCGTAAGGGCATACAGGCGTTGTAATATCTGCGGAAGGCCACATGCGACTTTGCGTAAGTACGGCGTTTGCCGTATCTGTTTCCGCGAACTGGCTTACAGGGGGCAAATTCCCGGTGTCAGGAAAGCATCTTGGTAGGCGGCAAGCCGACCAAAGAAAATTTGAAATTTTTAGCTAGGAGGATTGCCCATGTTATCCGACCCTATCGGGGATATGCTCACGAGAATCCGTAACGCAAACATGGCAAGACACACAACCGTTGACATGCCGTCGTCCAAAATGAAGGAATCAATTGCCTCTATTTTGGTGAAAGAAGGCTATGTGAAGGGTTATGAAATCGTGCCGAACGGCGTGAAGAAAACCATGAGGATTACCCTTAAATATGGTAAAAATAAAAGCGAGAAAGTTATTGCGGGCTTGAAGCGCATTTCGAAACCGGGGCTTCGTGTTTATGCCGGTTGTGAAGATTTGCCAAAGGTCTTAAACGGTCTCGGACTCGCGATTGTTTCAACGAATAAAGGCGTTATGACCGACAAGGACGCCCGCGCAAACGGCGTTGGCGGAGAGGTCTTGGCTTTCGTTTGGTAAATTGATGATGTTTGTGTGACTAACATCATCAAAGTGAAAATTTTTCGAAGGAGGTGCAGAATCATGTCAAGAATTGGAAAACTTCCGATTACAATTCCGAGCGGAGTAACGGTAACAGTCGCCGCAGGAAATGAAGTTACGGTGAAGGGTCCGAAGGGAACTTTAAGCCGCAAACTTTCGCCGGACATGACTATCGCACAAGAAGAAGGCAAGTTAACAGTAACTCGTCCGAATGATTTAAAGCGCTTCAAGTCTTTGCACGGTCTTACTCGCACGCTTATAAACAATATGGTTGTGGGCGTGACGGACGGCTATGTGAAAAAGCTCGATATAATCGGAACGGGTTATCGTGCCGCGAAAGCGGGGAAAAAGCTCACGTTGAACTTGGGCTATTCCCACCCGGTTGAGATGACTGACCCCGAAGGCGTTACAAGCGAGGTCGAGGGTACGAATAAAATTATCGTGTCTGGCATCGACAAGGAAAAGGTCGGTCAGTACGCCGCAAACATACGCGAAAAACGCTCGCCCGAGCCGTATAAAGGCAAGGGTATCAGATACGAAGACGAATATGTAAGACGCAAAGCCGGCAAAGCCGGTAAGAAATAGTAAGGGGTTCGGTGCGAAATGATAAATAAACCATGTCGCGCAGATGCGCGTAAAAAACGCCACTACAGGTTGCGCCGCAACCTTTCAGGCACAGCGGAAAGGCCGCGCCTGACGGTTTTTAAGTCTAACAAATATATCTACGCGCAAATTATCGACGACGTTAAAGGGCATACGATTGCGAGTGCCTCGACGATGGATGCCGCGCTTGTTAAAGCCGAAAAGCTGAAATCGACGTCGAATCTTGATGCGGCAAAAATTGTCGGCACGCAGGTCGCGAAAAAAGCAATTGCTCTGGGCGTCGAGGAAGTTGTTTTTGACAGAAGCGGATATATTTATCACGGAAAAATTGCCGCTCTTGCCGATGCGGCGCGTGAAGCCGGGTTGAAATTTTAACACCGCGAACACATCATTCGAGCTTCGGCATTCTCTCGAAGCCGGAGACAGTTTTGAGAATGAGGAGAAAAGTTATGGCGATGACAAAAATTGATGCAAATTCCCTTGACCTCAAGGATAAGGTCGTTTCGATTAACCGTGTAACGAAGGTTGTAAAAGGCGGACGTACGTTCCGTTTTGCCGCACTTGTCGTTGTTGGTGACGAGGCCGGGCATGTTGGTGTCGGGCTTGGCAAGGCGAACGAGATTCCCGAGGCGATTCGCAAAGGGAAAGAGGACGCGAAGAAGAACATGTTCTTCCTTGAGAAAAACGAAAACGATTCTATATATCACGAAATTTTGGGGCATTTCGGTGCGGCGAGGGTGCTTATGCGTCCCGCGCCCGAAGGAACCGGTGTAATTGCGGGCGGTGCGGTTCGCGCTGTTTTGGAACTTGCGGGCGTTCGCAACGTCGTTACAAAATCAATCGGCTCGAACAATAAGCACAATGTTGTAAAAGCTACGCTTACGGGGCTGAAGCAGATGAAAACTCCGTCGGTGGTGGCGCGCCTTCGCGGCAAGTCGGTTGAAGAAATTTACGAAGCGAGGACTTAACAATGTTAAAAATAACTTTGGTTCGTTCGCCTATCGGTGCGAAGCCTAAACATCGGGCAACAATAGAGGCTCTCGGGCTTAGGAAAATGCACGCCACGGTGGAGCAAAAAGACAACCCTGCAATTCGGGGCATGATTCATCATGTAAAGCATCTGATTAAGGTTGAAGAGGGCAAGTGAGAAATTTCTAAAGAATTTCGAAAGAAAGGAATGCTGGCGACGAAACGAGATTGCTTCGAAGATGAGTCAGCGAATGGTAAATTCCCATGAAACTTGGAGAACTTAAACCCGCCAAAGGCGCGACAAGGAAAGATTGGCGACGCGGACGCGGACACGGGTCAGGCAACGGAAAAACTGCGGGTCGCGGACACAAGGGGCAGAAATCCCGCTCTGGAAGCGGCGGAAAGGTCGGCTTTGAGGGCGGACAAATGCCGCTGTATCGTCGCTTGCCGAAAAGAGGGCATACATGTCGCAACACGAAAGAAATCGTTGCGATTAACGTGCAGCTTCTTAATGTGTTTGAGAATGGCGCGACGGTTGACGTTGCCGCGCTCAAGCAAAAGGGTTTGGTTTCGAACCCGCGCGATGGCATAAAAATTCTAGGCAACGGAGATATTTCAAAAAAACTTACCGTTAAAGTCAATTATTTCTCGAAAGGCGCGGCGGAAAAGATAAAATCTGCCGGAGGCGAAGCTGTTGTTGTTTCAACAAGAGTCTAATTTTCGCTACTTTTCGGTCTTCTGATTTCTGACCACGAGGTGATTTAGTTGTTCAAGATTTTCGCAAATGCTTGGCGAGTTGAAGACATCCGCAAGAAATTGCTGTTTATATTTTTGTTGCTTTTTATCTACCGGATAGGTGCGGTTCTTGTTCCGCTTCCCGGTATTGATTTGTATTTGTTAAGCGATTCCAGGGGCGGATGGGGCGCACAGGGTGACGCCGCGATGACCCTGTTCTCGCTCTTGATGGGTGGCGAACTCGGTACGATTTTTGCGATGGGTATCGCGCCATACATTACCGCTTCGATTATCATGCAGCTCTTAACTTACGCAATCCCCCAGCTCAACCAAATGCAAAAAGAGGACGAGGACGGACGCAAAAAGATTCAGCAAATCACGCGTTACATGGCGGTTGTTCTCGCGCTTTTGCAATCGGCAGGTATGGTTTTCTCATATACTCAACACGGCGTACAGTTTGGGATGGACCCGATAAACCTTTTCGGCGTGAATGCGGGCAACTGGTTTGTTTACATTACCGCAGTAATTGCAATGACAACGGGTACGATTTTTATCATGTGGCTTGCGGAGCTTTTAACGGAAAAAGGTATCGGAAACGGTGCGTCGTTCCTGATTTTCGCCAATATCCTCGCCGGGCTTCCCGCGGGCATAATGACGTTTTATCAAATGCTTACCGAAAATCCCGGTGTTATGTCGGTACTCTTGGTTGTAATTTTACTTTTGACCTTCGCGCTTATTATCGCGTTCGTCGTGCTTGTGCACGAGGGTGAACGTCGGATTCCCGTGCAATATTCGCGTAAGGCGGCAGGCGGCGGACGTGCAATGATGGGCAATCACCAGTCATATATTCCGCTGAAAGTAAACATCGCGGGCGTACTTTCGATAATTTTCGCAATGTCCTTTATCGGTGTGCCTGTAATGATAGGACAGTTCTTCCCAGGCGATAATTTGATTAATAACATTGCGTACTTCGTTGACTTCAACCGAACCGCGCGTCCCGATGATTTTTGGACGATAAACGGATTGCATCCGATTGGCGCGCTCATATATGTAGTTTTGATTTTCTGCTTCACGCATTTTTACACGTCGTTTGCGGTTAATCCGATTGAAATGGCGGAAAATTTGAAAAAGAATGGCGGCTTTATTCCGGGGATTCGGCCCGGTGCGCCGACAAGCACGTTTATTCAAACAACGGTTAATCGTTTGTCGTGGATTGGCGCATGTTTCTACAGTTTAATCGCCCTTACACCGATTATAATGGGTATGATTGTTCCCGAAATGAGCCGTATCGCTTTTGGCGGAACGTCGCTTCTGATTGTGACGGGTGTCGCGCTTGAGTTTATCAAGCAGATGGAGTCGCAGCTTCTAATGCGCCATTACAAGGGATTCCTTGAATAAATGGGCGTTTTTATCAAGAACGACGAGCAGGTTTCGTTTATGCGGACGGCAAGTAAGGTTTGCGCGAGAACACACGAATTGCTTGCGAAACACATACGTCCCGGCGTTACAACCGAGGAACTTTGCGCGATCGCGGACGATTTTATAAGAAGCAACGATTGCAAGCCGTCGTTTTTGGGATATCGAGGCTTTCCGAAGTCGATTTGCACAAGCGTGAACGACGAGGTTATCCACGGGGTTCCCGGTTTAAGAAAGCTGCTAAGCGGCGATATTATCAGTATTGACATAGGTGTTTGCTATAAAAGATTTCACGGCGACGCGGCGCGAACTGTTGCCTGCGGACCAATCAGCGAAGTGCATCAGAAATTAATCCACGTTACGGAACAGGGTTTTTTTGAAGGTCTAAAATGTTGCACCGTGGAAAATCGGCTCCACGACATTTCGAACGCAATCGACGATTATGTTAAGCCCTTCGGCTTTGGCATAGTAAGTGAATGGTGCGGCCACGGTGTTGGGCAGCAGGTTCACGAAGACCCGCAAATCCCGCACACGCGTCAGGAAAAGCGCGGTCCTCGCCTAAGACGCGGAATGACGCTGGCGATTGAGCCGATGATAAACGTCGGCACGGAAGAGATTTACACGCTCGACGACACGTGGACGGTCTTAACCCGCGACGGCGAATATTCCGCACACTACGAAAATACCGTGTTAATTACGGACGGTGCTCCCGAGGTTTTGACGATATGAGCGCGCGCAACGAAACGGAAAATGACATCGAGGAAAAGCGTGAAAAGCCTATCGACGAAAAGTACGGAGAAAGCCGCCGTTGGCGGCGCGGCGCGATTGTTTTTTCAAAGGCGGGACGCGACAAAGGCTTGGCGATGGTGGTTCTTGAGGCGGAGGAAAATTATTTGCTTCTTGCGGACGGAAAAAGCCGTGTACTTGACAGGCCGAAACGAAAAAAAATTAAGCATGTTCAACCGACTCACGAGCAAATTCGAATGAAGCCCGAGTGCGGGCGCGATTTGCAGGATGCGGATTTGAGGAAGCAAATAAACGAGTATTTGGAGCGGAGGTAGCGATTTTGGCGAAAGACGATGTCATTGAAGTAGAAGGCAAGGTTGTTGAAAAATTGCCGAACGCTACGTTTAAGGTGCAGCTGGAAAACGGACACGTTATTCTTGCTCATATTTCCGGAAAGTTGCGGATGAATTTTATTCGCATAATTCCGGGGGATAAAGTGCTTATTGAAATGTCACCATACGATTTGACCAAAGGCAGAATCGTTTGGCGCGATAAATAGGAGGATGTGTCACCGATGACGCATCCCGCCGACTTCGGTGTTCGTCTCGAAGCCGGAAACAATGTTCGAAGGAGAGATTGCTATGAAAGTACGTCCGTCGGTTAAACCGATTTGTGAAAAGTGTAAAATTATCAGGCGCAAGCGCGCGCTTCGCGTGATTTGCGAAAATCCAAAGCATAAACAAAGACAAGGGTAGTGTTATAAAGTTCGACACGAATGCCGATGCGGACGGATGTGCCGATTTGGATAATGGTCGACGAATGTTAAAAAAGGAGCGTTTTTATGGCACGTATTGCAGGCGTTGACTTGCCGAGAGAGAAGAGAGTTGAAATCGGGCTGACCTATATTCACGGAATCGGCAGACCCAGTTCGAAAAGAATTTTAAGTGAAGCGGGAATTAACCTTGACACGCGCGTCAGAGATTTGACAGATGACGAAGTTGTTAAAATTCGTAACGTTATCGAGTCGTCTCAGATGGTTGAGGGTGATTTGCGCCGTGAAGTCGCGCTTAATATTAAGCGGCTTGTCGAAATCGGGTGCTATCGCGGGCTTCGCCACAGAAAAGGTTTGCCCGTGCGAGGGCAACGTACACGCACAAACGCTCGCACGCGTAAGGGTAAAGCCAGAACCGTAGCCAACAAGAAGAAATAGGTCGGTCAGTCGGCAGTGGACACCGAAGGCACATTGTTGCGAATTTGGTGTTCGTCTCGAAGGGCGCGGATACGCTTCATGTGCCTTTGCCGGATACAGATTTGAAATTGTGGAGGTTTTTAAATGCCTAAAAAAGTTGTAAAACGTGCGGCGGCTCGCCGCAAGCGCGACAGAAAATTTGTCGACAAAGGGCAAGTTCATATTCAATCGTCATTTAACAACACGATTGTCACAATAACGGACGCGTCGGGCAACGCTCTTTCATGGGCGTCGGCGGGGCAATTAGGTTTCCGCGGAAGCCGTAAGTCCACGCCGTATGCGGCGCAAATGGCGGCAGATACTGCAACCGTTGCGGCAAAAGAATACGGTTTGAAAACCGTAGAGGTATTCGTAAACGGCCCCGGAAGCGGTCGCGAAGCGGCTATTCGCGCCCTGCAAGCCGCCGGTCTTGAAGTCACCATGATAAAAGACGTAACCCCGGTTCCCCACAACGGCTGCCGCCCACCAAAACGCCGACGCGTGTAACGCCGCAACCACCAATGTCAGTTTTTATCAAACTTTTTTCAAAAAGTTTGCGGGGTTTGGGGCAGCGCCCCAAGGTTTTAGCAGCAATCTAATCAACAGGAGGATTCTATGGCGAGATATACAGGCCCTGTTTGCAGGCTTTGCCGCAGGGAAGGCGAGAAACTTTTTCTTAAAGGCGAGAGATGTTCGAAGCAGAATTGCGCGATAAATAAGCGTCCGACTGCGCCCGGCCAACATGGTACGAGCAGGAAGAAGCTGTCGGAGTTTGGGCAGCAAACGCGCGAAAAGCAGAAGACGAAGCGGATTTATGGGTTGATGGAGAAGCAGTTTCATCAGTATTTTGAAGTCGCGCGGAGCACCCCGGGTGTTACGGGCGAAAATTTGTTGCGCCTTTTGGAAATGCGCTTGGATAACACCGTTTATCGCTTGGGATTAGGGCGTTCACGGACGGAAGCGCGCCAAATTGTGCGGCATAATTTGATTACCGTGAACGGCAAAAAAGTAAACATTCCTTCGTATCAGATAAAAGTTGGCGATGTGATTCAGGTTCGCGATAAGTCCAAGACGCTTCAGCGTTTCAAGGATGTGCTGGACGTAACGGCTTCGCGCAGTATTCCCGAATGGCTTTCCGGCGATGCGGAAAATTTACGCGGCACGGTCGTAATGAAACCGCTTCGCGAACACATCACCTATGACTTGCGCGAGACGCTTATTGTCGAGCTTTACAGTAAGTAGCAGTAAAAAAGCGCGCCAAGCGCGCATTGAACACCGGGGACATGTGTCGGAGTCGGCACATTCTCTCGAAGCCGGGAGCAATTTCCCAGCCCGTAAAAAAAAAGGGAGGTTTGCGAAATATGCTGGAAATTGAAAAACCTCGCATAGAAACCGTGGAACTAAAGGGTAATGAGTACGCCAAATTTGTTGTTGACCAGCTTGAACGTGGGTTTGGAACGACTTTGGGGAACGCGCTTCGCAGAGTGCTTTTGTCGAGCTTGCCGGGTGCGGCCGTAAGTAATATTCGCATCGACGGCGTTTTGCATGAATTTAGCCATTTGCCCGGCGTTAAAGAAGATGTTACGGAAATTATTTTGAACTTGAAAAACCTTTCCTTGCGCGACGTGAGCGAAAATAATGAGCCGAAAACTGCGCGTATTGAAGCAAGCGGCGAAGGCATTGTTCGCGCCGGGGACATTAAACTTGACGCGGATGTTGAAGTCTTGAATCCTGATTTGGTAATCGCGACTTTGGGTACTGCCGATGCGAAAATTTTTATTGAAATGACAATCCGCAAAGGGTCGGGATACGTTGGGGCGGATAAGAATAAGGCTCCCGACCAGCCAATCGGCTTGATTCCGATTGATTCGATTTTTACCCCGGTGCGCAAGGTGAATTTCTTTGTTGAACCCACGCGCGTCGGAAATATTACGGACTACGATAAACTCACGCTTGAAGTTTGGACGGACGGTACGATTCACCCGAAAGATGCCGTTTGTCTCGGCTCGCGCATTCTTATGGAACATTTTAATTTGTTCGTTGACCTTTCGGAGTCCCTGAAGGATGCGGAAATTATGATTCCGCGTGAGGAAACCGGTGGTGACAGGTTCCGCGAAGTGGTAATCGAGGAGCTGGACCTTTCTGTTCGCAGTTACAACTGCCTCAAGCGCGCCGGAATAAACACGGTCGATGATTTGGCGAACAAAACGGAAGAAGACATGATGAAGGTGCGCAACCTTGGGCGTAAGTCGCTTGAGGAAGTGCTTAAAAAAATGGCGGATTTGGGGCTTGCGCTCCAATCTATCGAAGAGTAAGGAGTGTATTGATATGCCCGGTTACAGGAAACTTGGTCGCACATCAAGCCAGCGTAAGGCGATGCTTCGCGCACTTGCCACACAGCTTATATATCACGGCAAAATTACAACAACGGAAACCCGCGCAAAAGAAGTGCGCAAAATTGCGGAAAAATTGATAACCCTCGCCGTTAAGGAAAAAGATAATTTCACGACGGAGAGCGTTACCGTAAAAGTTCCGCAAAAGGACAAAGACGGCAGGCGCATTAAAACCGTCGAAAACGGCAAAAAAGTTACGGAATTTAATGAAGTCGAACGCACCATACAAAAGGATATGCCGTCGCGCCTTGCCGCACGCCGCAAAATCCTGTCGGTTCTTTATACCGTGACGAAAACGCCCGAAAACAACAGGCGTATGCGCAGTGAGTCGAAAAAAATCGACCTCGCGAACGTCATGTTTGAAAGATGGGCCCCGAAATATTCGGGACGCACCGGTGGGTATACGCGCATTATTAAAATGGGTCCGCGCCGAGGCGACGCTGCTCCAATGGTGCTTTTGGAGCTGATATGAGCGGCGCGGATGCAAAGAAAAAAACGGTGTTGGTCGTTGATGACAGCGACACCGGTCGCGCGCATCTCATACAGATTTTAAATCACGAATATATTGTTCGGTCTGCTTCCGGAGGCGTTGAGGCACTTCAAATCGCCAAATCGGAGCGGCCGGACATTATTTTGCTTGACGTCGTTATGCCGCAACTTGACGGATACGGGGTTTTAACTGCGCTTCGCGAAATGGGCGAAACGAAGGATATCCCCGTTATTTTTATTACAAGCCTCGACCAGTCGCAGGACGAAGAAAAGGGCTTAAAACTTGGCGCGGAGGACTATATTTCCAAACCGTACAACCCGACGATTGTAAAACTGCGGGTTAGTTTGCAGCTGAAAATCATCGACCAAATGCGCCAAATCGAAGAACTCGGCATGATTGACTCCGTTTCGAAACTGCCGAATCGTCGCTACTTTGACAAACGTTTGCGTGAAGAATGGCAACGCGCGGAGGCCGAAGGGCGTCGTTTGGGCGTTTTGATGATTGGCGTTGATAAACTGCGGACGCTTATTGCGATTCACGGATACAGTTTTGGCGACAGATGCACGGAGGCAATCGGGGGCATACTTAAAGGGCTTAAATTTCGAAGCCCGGGGGATTTTGCCGCGAGCTGGGCGTTTGGCGGGTTTGCGATTATGCTTTTGAACGCGGACGAGGGGATTTGCGAGCAGGTCGGCGAGGCGGTTCGTGTCGCCATTGAGGCCGTCGAAACCCAAGTGACCGCCGGGGGAGTGGTTGACGTGACCGTAAGCATTGGCGCGAATTCGGCGTTGCCGTCGGCGGAGGGCAGCGTTGATAAGCTGATTGCCGGGGCAGATTCCGCGCTTTATCTCGCGCGCGAGCTTGGGCGGAATAAGGTTGTTGTGAATAAATCCTAGTGTCCCTCTTCGGAAATAAGCCGACCACCCAGCGAGCAGATTTTTCGTTGGGCAAGGAAGCACCGACGACGCGTCCTAGAGGGACGCTAGAAGGGGCTGACGCAGACCAACGGAAAATATGTCGCCGGGTGGTCGGCTTATTTCCGAAGAGGGACACTAGCGCGCGCCAAGCGCGCATTGGGCACCGAGGATACGTGTTGGTTGCGGCGCGTTCCCTCGAAGGGTGCGAGCAGAGAACGCTCGCCTTTGCCGGATGCCGTTCCGGCGAATAAGCGAACAAGCGAGCAAGGAGGATAATGTGAATTTTCTCGATTTGGGAGTTGTTATCGTAATCGCGCTTTCTGCCCTTGCGGGCTGGCATCGGGGGCTGATTCGTACGGTGTATGGATTGGTTTCTTTTTTTGCGGCGATTGTTTTGGCATACGTTTTGCGGCCGCCGGTTTCTCGGTTTTTGCGCGAGTTGAACCTTTATGAATTTTTTCGCGGGAGAATCGACGGGGGGTTGACGCATGTTGAATATTCGGCGGATTTGCCCATTGCTTTACCGTCGGTTGTGACGGATATGCCGGCGGATTTTTTGACGAACCTGGCCATTGACGCAATCGCGCTTGTTGCGGTGTTTTTTGTTGTGATTATCGCACTGTCTGTTGTCGGCGCGGTTTTGGATATTGTCAGCAAGTTGCCCGTCATAAACACGCTTAATAATTTGGGTGGACTTGTTGCGGGCGCGGTTTTGGGCGCGGGGGTTTCGTGGCTTGTGCTTGTTGTTATGAGTATTTTTGCGGCGAGCGCGGGCGTGCAGGGGCTTTTGGCGGGGTCGATGGCTGCGCGGGTGATTTTTGGATTTTGAATGGATTTGGCGCGCCAAGCGCGCATTGGGTACCGGGTACACATGTCGGTGGCGACGCATTCCCTCGAAGCCGGGAGCAGTTTTTTTGTGTGCAAAAAAGAGTCGGCGAGTGACACTCGCCGACTCTTTTTTTACGG
Source organism: Defluviitaleaceae bacterium (assembly GCA_009786975.1). Lineage (GTDB taxonomy): Bacteria > Bacillota > Clostridia > Lachnospirales > WQUN01 > WQVC01. The sequence continues at coordinate 22 of WRGX01000189.1, read as the reverse complement.
GTTGGAAAATTGCTTCCGGCTT
>WRGX01000188.1 GCA_009786975.1 Defluviitaleaceae bacterium | reverse complement strand
GAAAACCGCCGCGTGCTGGAGGCACGCAAGGTTTTTCGTGACGCAGACTTTCGGCAAAAAGACAAGGAATGTGTAAAGTTTATTGGTGGGCAATTCCATGTGTCGGAGTCGACACATTCCCTCGAAGCCGGAAGCAATTTCCCGGCCCATAAAAAAAAGAGTCGGCGAGTGTCACTCGCCGACTCTTTTTTTGCAAAATAAAAAAGCGCGCACTGCGCGCATTGGACACCGGGGACACGTGTCGGCGGCGACACATTCTCTCGAAGCCGGAAACAGTTTACCGGAGCAAAAAAAAGCCGCCTCGCTTAGCGAGACGGCTTCCTTTGTATATTATTGCCTACATTTCAACGATGACGTCATTCTCCGCCTGCATTGCGGTGGCGGGGATGTAGCCGCCGTGCATTTCCTTGCCGTTAAGCGTAAGTTTGCTGCAACCCGAGAGCTTGCCGCCGGGATTTTTTACGGAGATATTTAGGACTTTGCCCCGGAAAACCTTGCGCATGGTGAATTCTTTCCAGTCGGCGGGGACGGCGGGGCAGATTTTCAGGCCGTCGATGTCGGGGCGGAGCCCTAAAATTCCTTCGACGCAACCGACCATTACGGTGGAAGCCGTGCCTGTAAGCCAGTGAACGTGCGAACGGCCTTCGAAGGGGCTGTCTACGCTTTCGGTGAATTGCGAATAAGCGTACGGCTCCATCAGGCGGATGTCGGCGATGTCGTTTTGGGCGGCGGGGCAAGATTCAAGGTAGTATTCAAGAGCGCGGTCGCCGCGTCCGAGCAGGGATTCCGCCAAAATCAGCCAGCCCTGCGTTTGCAGGAAAATTGAACCGTTTTCTTTGGTCGAAGGGTTGAAAAGAAGGGCGAGCGCGCCGTCGAAGGCGTGCTTTTCGTATGACGGGGTCATTATGCGTGCGCCGTATTTTGTGTTTAACTCGCGGTGCACGAGGTCGAGGATGGCTTTTCCGCGGGTTTCGTCCGCAAATCCTGAAAGAACCGCCCATGTTTGCGGATTAAGCCACAAATTTGCTTCGGGGTCGGTGCGCTTGCCGATAACATTGCCGTTTTCAGCGATTCCGCGCACAAAACGGTCGGTGTCCCAGCATTTTTCCTCGATAATTTTCCCGAAACGAGCCTTGAGTTCGCCCATATCGCTTTCGGTTTGACCGTCGCCGCGTTGCGCCGCGAAACGCGACATGATTTCAAACGCATAGTAAAATTGAAGCGCGACGAAAACAGAAACGCCTTTTTCGCCCATGCGCAGGCAATCATTCCAGTCGGCGTGAAGCCCGGCGGGTAAATCGTGAATGCCCAAATGGTCGAGGGTGAAGTCGATGGCTTTGAGAAGGTGTTTGTAAACTGTGTCCTCGCCTTGGTCGGCATAGGGGACTACTTCGTCCAAAAGACCGATATTGCCGGTTTCGGCGATATACTTCCAAATTGTCGGGTAAATCCACATCATATCGTCGGCACGGTAGGAGGGATGGCCCGTTGATTCGCGATAGCTCGCGTCCTCGGGCTTGTCTTCGTGACCGGGATTGTGGTTGAATTTTACAAGCGGCAAGCCCGCGCCGTGATGCACTTGCGCGGACAGCATGAATTTAATTTTATCCAGCGCGGCCTCGGGGTCGAGGTGGATGATGCCTTGAATGTCCTGCACAGTGTCGCGGTATCCGTATCCGTTGCGCAATCCGCAATACGAAAGCGATGCGGCGCGCGACCAAATGAACGTAATAAAACACTGGTAGGAATGCCACGCGTTAAGCATATTATTGAAGTGTTCATTCGGCGTGTTGACTTGCAGGTTCGCCAATTTGCCGTGCCAGTAATCTTTGAGTTGTTTGATTTCCGCGTCAACGGTGGCGGATTTTTCATAGCGGGCAATTAAATCCGGTGCGTTTTTCGCGTCGCGGCCGTATTGTTGCCCCATAACGAATGAAAATGTCTTGCTTTCGCCCGGCGCAAGTTTTACAACTGTTTGAAGCGCGCCGCATGAGTTTGTATTGTAGTTAAGTGTGCCGCAAAGTTTGCCTTTTTCTACACCTTCGGGGTTGCCGTAATCGCGATAACGTCCCATAAAAGCGGCTCTGTCGCCGCAATAGCTTGCGACCTTCGCGCCCGCAAGGCCGAAGAAACGCGCAACGGGTTCATGTCCTCTGAAGTGTGCCATATTTTCGGTTACGGTTTGAACAATATAGGAATCCTTGAAGAATGTTCTTGTGATAAACTGCGTGTATTGCAGGTTTACTTGGTCTTGCTCGTAGTTTCCGTCGCAGGTGAGTTCGGCGTAGCCGTATGCGGAAATTTCCCGCGGGGCGGAGTCGTTATTTGTTACGGTTACGCTCCAAACTTCGTGTTCTGCGTCTTGCGGTACATAATATTTAACTTTCGAGGCGATTTTCTTATATTCCGCCGAAATTTCGGTGTAACCCGTGCCGTGGCGGCATTCGGACTTGTAGACATCAAGCGGCTTGCCGACGGGCTGCCACGACGCAGACCAAAAATCACCGCTTTCGTCGCGTAAGTACACATATCGGCCGGGGCGGTCGGTTTCGTTGAATCTGTAGCGAATTAATCGGCCGTGCGCGCCGCTTTTTACAAAACTGTAGCCTCCCGCGTTGTTTGTAATAATGGCGCCGTAAGCAGGCGAGCCGAGGTAATTTGCCCATGGGGCGGGTGTGTTCGGCTTGGTAATCACGTACTCTTTGTTTTTCGGGTCAAAATGTCCGTAGTTCATGCCAAAACCTCCGTCTGTTTATAGTAGTCCCGATGAGTATAACAGAAATTTTGTATAAATAAAGCAGAAATTTAAAAATTTTCAAATTTTCAAATCGGTGATTCAATTAACATACTGCTCAAATATCCGACCGTTCCGTTCGCCGTTTCCACGCGAAGCCAGTACAGTCCGTTTACATATGCGTCGGGGACGGATTCGCCCAAAAATGTAAATCGCGCGTCATCCCACAGGATTTCTAAGACGGTTTGACCGTCGATGCCGGGGCCGCCTCGCAGGCGCGCGCCTTGGCGACCTTGCTCGTTTAGCGCGAAAGTGGTGCCGGGTGCCCAATCGGCGGGCGCGGGGAGAACATCAACGGGCGTGTAAAAAAATTCTTCATTTGAGTCGGGCGAGTCGGGGAATTCGAAATCGTCGATGTCGTCTTGATGCTCGATTTCACCGCCGAAAAATTCCGCTTCATTCATAATGGCCAGCGCGGGCGCGGCGTATTCGTGGTGAAGACCGAACGCCGCAACCCACAGCGTGGCCGCAACTCCGCATGTCACCATGAACCATGTCGAAAATTTTCGCGAGCGGTGAAGCATCCCCTTGAACCGTGTGTGCTCGAGAATTGTGCGGTTTTGTTTTACGCGGTCGCACAGTCGCAGGTATTTTTCCGAAAAGCTCGGCTCGTCGTGATGCCGAATATACAGCCATTCCTGCCGCGATTCGATAAATAAAAAATTCCACGCGCGAAAAACCACGTGGTAAAAAAACATTAAAGCCCCCGGCGCAAGCGCGTATTTTACAAGTTGAGCAAGCAGGAAAATTACAAGCCACGCAACCAGCAAGATGATAAGCGTGCGAATTAAAAAATGGACATGGAGCCAATCGGCAAACAAATCGGAGTAAATTTCGCCCGCCCGTTCGAATGAGAAAAATGACATTTCGTACCGCCTTTTTGAAAAATTCAAATTGATGATGTTAATGACACTAACATCATCAATTTTTTTGTCATATAAAAAATAGCACAAACTCCGCAAATATGATACTCTAAAAAAAATTTTTCACTCGGGGTGAGCTAAATTTAACACCCCATCAAATACGAAAGGTGGTCACCCAATGATTTACATGTTGTCGGACGGACAGAAAATTCGCTCGAAACTCGGTATGACGTACAAAGTTGTACGGTTTATAGCGTCGGGCGGACAGGGCGAGGTCTATGAAGTTGAGGACAAAAAAGGGGCACGTTTCGCGCTGAAATGGTATTTTAAACACTCCGCAACGCCTTATCAGCAAAAACTGATTGAACGGCTTATCGAACGCGGTTCGCCCGATTCGCGCTTCCTTTGGCCGCTGGATATTATCATGCGCGGCGGGCTTTTCGGCTATGTCATGCGCCTTAGGCCGCCTATGTACAAGGGCATTGTTGACCTGATGAAACGCCGCGCCGAGCCGACTTTTGCCGCGCTTTGCATGGCGGGGATAAATCTTTCCGACGGATATCAAAGCCTGCATTCGCAAGGGCTTTGCTATCGCGATATTTCCTTCGGAAACCTGTTTTTCGACCCCACAAACGGCGACGTTTTGATATGCGATAACGACAACGTAACCGTAAATCTCGACGGAGAAAGCACAACAAACGGTACGCCGCGTTTTATTGCCCCGGAAATTATCACGGGAAAAAAGTTGCCGTCAACGGAAACGGATTTGTACTCGATGGCGGTGCTTTTGTTTTATATGTTCATGCTGCATCACCCGCTCGAGGGCGCGGTCGAGGCAAATATCAAGTGTTTCGATGCGAAAGCAATGGAGAAAATCTACGGCCACGACCCGATTTTTATTTGGGACCCCTCCAACGAAAAAAACCGCCCTATCCCGGGCTATCAAAATAACGCGATAATTTTTTGGGGCATGTACCCGCCGTATTTGCGCGAAATGTTTACGCGTGCATTTACAAAAGGTCTGCGAAACGGCAACGCACGCATCGTCGAAAAGGAATGGAAGGACGCGTTCGCGACACTGAAAAACTCCATCTTGTACTGCCAAAGTTGCGGCAAGGAAAATTTCTTCAAAAAGAAGCCGATGTGCTGGGCGTGCGGAGCGAACATCTCCCCTCCCCCACGCCTGAAAATCAAGAATCAGCTCGTCATGCTTAACCACAACAGCGCGATTTACGCGCATCATTTGCACGATAATTTCGACTTCGAAACCGTGGTCGGCAAGCTGTCACAACACCCCACACAGCCCGGAAAATGGGGATTAACCAATATATCCGCCGATAATTGGACGTTTACATCCGCTAAAGGCGACACTTCCGTGATTGAGACGGGGAAAAACGCTCCGCTTGTTTCCGGCGCGACGGTTAATTTCGGGGTTGCGGAGGGCGTGATTGAGTAAACAGAGTCGGCGAGTGTCACTCGCCGACTCTGTTTTCACACGGACTACCACACGGACAACAAGGAGGCTTTATGAAGGCGCAAAAAATCCTGACCCTTTCGATTACCGTGTTTTTAATCGCCGTTTTGGCGGGGCTTTATTTTTGGCGGGTCGAGCGCAGTGAAAATGCGCCGTCGGAGGAAGACCGCCCGCCGACATCGGTGAGTTTGTTTAACCGCGAGGAAAGCGAGGTCGTCGAAGTGGCGTTTTACGCAGGCGGCGCGGATGGCGTGCGCACATACGCGCGGCCGTTTACCGACGATTTCGGGATGCTTCAATGGTCATATTTCGGGTCATATTTCGGGTCACATTTCGAAGCAAATTTCGAAGCAAATTCCGAAGCGGGCAACTTCGCGCTGCTGTCACATATGATACGCGACAAAGCGCGTCCCACGTGGATTTTATCCGCGACAGGCATCGCGCACGAAAACTCCGACGGGCTTGATTTGGCGGATTTCGGGCTTGCGCCGCCCGCTGTGACGGCGGAGGCTGTTTTTTATGACGGAAGCCGAAACATTTTGCATCTCGGGTCGCAAACGGCGGATTTGCAATTTTATTTTGCGATGCGCGAGGGAGACCCGGCAATTTATCTGATTAACGCGGTGCTTGGCGTGCGGCTTTTGTACGGGGTGTGCGATATGTTGGATTTGTCGCTGCCCGTTATGGATATAAATAATGTGGAATATGTACGAATTGCCGCGCGAGGAGCAGAGCCGATTGTGCTTATAGACAGCGACGAAAACGGCGGCGGTCAATTAATTTTTCACACGCCGCTTGAGGGAATGCCGCTTTCGCATTCGCATTTTTTGGAGCGGATTTTTGACCCGCTGGAGCTTATGCGAGTGCGCGAACTTGCGGAGCTTTTGCCGGAAAATTTGCAAACTTTCGGGCTTGCCGAGCCGTCGCTTGAGTTCATTTTTCGCACGCGGGACGGCGAAGTTCATCTAAAATTCGGCGACGTTTTCGACGGCTTCATTTATATAATGGACGCGTCTCGACCGCATGTTTTCATCGCGGAGGCGACCGCCGCGCTCGGCATAATCGCAACGGAACCGATGCAAATTGCCGACCGCTCCCTCGCGCTTGTTTCGATTGAGGATGTTGCAAAAGTCACGATTGAGGGCGAAGAAATCTCGCTTGAATTCATCCCAACCGAATCCGACGTCACGCGTCACGCGTTTCGCCAAATAATCGGCCTGATTGCCGACGCGGAAATCGAAAATTTCACCCCGCCCGCCGCGCCCGAGTTCACAATAACCCACCACCACGGTACAACAACCGAGCTGCGATTCTACAACTACAACGCAAATTTCCTCGCGGTAATCACGAGCGTCGACGATATAAGCGGCGATTCATTTTTCGCGACATCTCGCCTCGCAACAGAACGAATATTTGAAATTTTGAAAACCGGGAACTGATATTTTTCTAAATATTTTCTTACAAATACATTACAAAACCGTCGTTTTGCTTGACTCGACGGTTTTTTTTTGCGTATTATGCGAAGAAGCTACATATTTCGGCATTTTACGGGGGTTGGGATAAGCGTGAAAAATAAACGAGAGGAACGCGGGCGGCGAATTTTTAATGGCGGTTTGCGCGCTCAGCGAATGGCAAAAATATTTGCGATAGCGGCGGTTTTGGCGGCGGTTTTATTTTTGCCCGTTGCGGCTTTGGGGTACGAAGACGTTGCCGTGCGGCTCGTTATCGACGGGGGCGAGGTCGAGGATTTGACCGCGCCGCCGATTATTGTAAACGACCGTACGCTTGTGCCGGTGCGCGAGGTTTTCGAGCGCGTCGGAGGGGTTGTCGGCTGGCATGAAGAGCATCGGCAGGTCTCGCTCTTTTACGGCGATGACGTGCTTGTTATGACGATTGACGAGACGGACGTAAACCTGAACGGCTACGTGGTAGAAATGCAAACGCCGCCGATTATCCACAACGAACGGACCATGGTTCCGCTGCGTTTTCCGGCGGAAATGTTCGGATTTTATGTAAATTGGGACGACGAGGAACGCGCCGCGGTTGTAAGTTCGCCCGGGAACGGGAATGGCGTCGAGAACAACGGAGGCAACGGCGGTCTTATTTTTCTTGGCTATTATGATGATTCCGCGAATGATTCCGCGATGTTTTTGCTCTCGCATGAACATGAACCGGAAAACGAACCGGAAAGCGACGGCAAATTCGCGGAGGACGAGCTTCCACCGCCGGGCGTTACCGCCGCGAATCCTCAAACCCCCGCAAATTCAGCATTGGCGCGAGACGTTTCAACCATACCGATTCAAACAATCGCGCACGAACCGACGACCCTTATCGCGCTTCATTCTCCGCGTGAAACAGGCGCGGCGGCTTTTGTTGCATTTTCGTCGTCGCCAATCTCCGAAGTGCAGTATTTCCTTTTGCCCGACAATCGGCTCGTCGTGGATATTCACAACGCGACGTCTGCGTTTTCGGGCGATTTTGATGTAACCGGTCTGGGCGTGCCTGTAGGCGGCGTCAGGGCCGCACAGTTTTCGCAAATCCCGGCGGTTGCACGAATCGTTTTCGATGTAATCGGCGCGGCAGAATACAGTATTTCGTTGTCCGCCGACCGCACACAGCTTACAATCTCCTTTGCGCGAAATCGAATTTCCGCCGTTTCCGCCGGCTCCGACGCATTTTCGGACGTGTTGCACATCCAAGGCGACGTACAGCCCTCGATAACCGTTTCGACCGAGGGTTTCCCGCATTTTATCACGCTTAACATCGAAAACGCCGATATGGCGGCACCGGGCGGAATTTTTGCGCCGGGGGTTTTTGCGTCGCACTTTGACACAGGGCAAAACGCCGACGGTTCGGCATTTGTGCGCATTTTTGTGCGAGAGGCATGGCCGTCGTTCAGCATTTCGCAAGGCGCAAATTCCGCCGAATTTATGATGCATCACGCAATTTCGGGCTTGCGATACGATTCCGTAAACCGCGAGCTTCGAATCTCGCGACATTTAGCCGCGTTTGATATCCAAAACGCGACGCGAATCAACGATTACCTGCGGTTTAACTACACTTTTGTTTTGCCGGCGACGGCGGAAATCCTTGGGCGCGGCGAAATGAGTGTTCCCGACGGATTTGTAAATTCCGTTTCGCTTGCGCGCGTCGGCGAGAATGTGCATTTGACGTTTAACACCGCGCGGGTTCTGTCATTTACAGTTTTTGCGGAAACGGACTACTATGTAATTCGCGCGCATTTGCCGCGCGAAGTGTCGCCTTTTATTGTTGTAATCGACCCGGGACACGGCGGCCCGCAGCCCGGCGCAAGCCATAACGGTATCGTTGAAAAAGATTTCGCGCTTACGGTGTCGCAAATGGTTATGCAGCTTTTGGACGCCGACCCGTTTATCACGGCGTTTGCGACCCGCCATGCCGACACATATGTTTCACTTTTAGGCCGCGCGGAGTTTGCAAACAATATCGGCGCAGGGCTGTTTGTATCGCTTCACGCAAACGCGGCGTCGCGCAATCGCGTGGTAAACCCCGATGTTCAAGGCATTGAAACATGGTACACAATCGGCGAACTCGAATATGCCGCAAATAACCGCACAAACAGCCGAAGCATCGCGCAAATTTTCCAGCGAAATCTAATCATTGCCACCCACGCGAACGACCGCGGTTTGCGCAACGGAGAATTGGTCGTTCTGCGCGAAACGGAAATGCCTTCGGTTCTTTTGGAACTCGGATTTTTAACAAGCCCCGACGAAGCCGCGCGCCTTGCAAGCCCCATTTATCAAGCGATGCTTGCGCAAGCGATTTATCAAAGCATAGTCGAGGCATTCGCGCTCGCGTGAGCATTACCCGCCGAATAATACGGGCAGTCCACCTCGCCCGAATACGCCGCCGACGTCGTAAACGCGGGAAGCTCGCGCAAATTGCATTTCCCTTCATATTGGTACATGCACTTATGTGTACAATTTATATCCACTTTCATCCTCCCTTTCAAAAACGCGTGTGCTTTAAAAAGCACACGCGTTTTATTATGCCCCGAAATAAAAATTTCACAGCTTTATGTTTTTTGAAAATTCAACCTGTGAAGCCCAAAGCCCTAATGCGGGATTTGAAATATAAAAAAAATCGCCGCCGGGTTTGTAAAGTGCCGCCGCTTGGTCGTAGGGCATGTGCCTAAAACCCGCGCGGGTGATTTCTTCGGCGGAGAGATGGCGCGTGCAATATGTAATTTCAAAGCGACCGTCGCTCGAGCCGTGAATTAAATGCGCGGCGGCGGACATATTGTTTTGCAAGTCGGTGTTTTCGTGAAAAAGGCGAATAATTTTTTCGCGGCCGATGTAGCCGTATTTTCGAATAAGTGCGTCGGTTGTGGGGTCTTCGCCGAAGCGTTCGACGCCGGGCGCGAGAATTACAAGCTCGCCGCCGTCCGCCATTGCCATTCGCGTACGGTAGATTGCCTTGTTGCCGAGCCATGTGCTTTTGAATTCGTTTTCGGGCAAAAATACTACGACTTTTCGCAAGGGGGATTGTAGCAATGTGATGTTTTTTTCTGCGGAATAGGCGGCGGCTTGCTCGAAGGCTCCCCTACCCTGCCCTGCGAAGATTTTGTCGGCGGCGGTTAATATGTAGTTCAGCGGCAGGTCGGTGAGGAAATTTTCGGCGGCGCAGTCGAAAACGCGCCGCACGGGGGTGTCGATTCGCCCCATAACGCGCTCCATTCCGTAAAACGCGCCGAGCATATGCGACGAATTTATCATATCCGCGCCGCCGCAACCGACGAAAATATTTTTCGAGTGATTCGCCATTCCCGCAACTTCGTGGGGCACGACTTGTCCGATTGAAAAAATCAAATCGTAGTCGGCTAAAATTTGCGAGTTTATTTCGACGTCGATTTTTTTGTCAAGCAAACCCTCGCTTACTTCGCGTACGAATTTCGCGGGGATTTCCCCGATTTTTGTTAAATTTTCGCGCCAATTGTGTTGCGTGAAGCACTCGAGGGGAATTTCGCCATACATTTCGGCGATTTCTTCGCGAGTCATCGGGCGATGCGTGCCCGTTGCAACAAGGAGGTCGATTTTTTCACCGACGTATTTTTTACATAAATCGCGCGCTATCTCCCCTGCCCCGGAGTAGCGTCGCGTAAAATCCGGAACAATTAGAAGTATGCGCATGGTTTTTGTCCTTCGCTGAACGCTCAAATCGCCATTTAAAATCGGCCGCCCGCGTTCCTCTCGCTGATTTTTCACACTTTTTGCCTCCGTTCCGGCGGAATTTTGCCAAAATTACGCTACGATTATATGCGCGAAAAATTAAAATTGCAAAAACGAGTCGGCGAGTGTCACTCGCCGACTCGTTTTCGACTCGTTTTTTAATGCGCATTGACGAGCCGCTCCGACTTTGCTAAAATGCCCCTTGTGCGACTTTAAAAAGTCCACGGGCCCTTAGCTCAGTCGGTTAGAGCGGCCGGCTCATAACCGGTAGGTCCCGGGTTCAAGTCCCTGAGGGCCCAGAAAAACCCCGATTACATCACGCTTTCGTGAGTGTCGGGGTTTTGTATTTTACGACGTACTTCGACTGATAGCCCTATTTTACTAAGAGGCGGATATTGTGCTATCATGTAGGAAATTTTACGACAGGAGTGAACTTACATGTTACAGGAACTATCATTATTCGGCGTGGCAATTGTTTTTGTCGCGCTTAACGGGCTGACCATGCTTGCGTGGGCGGCGGCGCAGGGGTACAAAATGAAGCCGACGGCGTTTGCGTTTCTTATTGGCGCAGTGGGCAATTTACTTACCGGGTCGGTTACGCCGATTTCGGGACAAAGCTCGATTTTAACGGTTTCGCACCATATTAAAAATGTAAATGAACGGATTGCGGCACTTTTGATTGCCGTTATCGTCATGGTTCCGCTTGGGCTGACCGGCTCTGTTACGCGAATTGCGGACTGGGCGGGACAGCCTGTTTTATGGGGCATGATGGCGGGTGTAGGACTGATGGTTGCGGGGATAAGCATTGATATGTTTAGGCAATCCATGCGAACCGCGTCAATTTCTTTTGTATCCGCCTTGGTTACGCATGTGATTTTTCTTGGGAATCCGCACGCTCTGGTGTATGTAATTGCTGTTTCCGTATCCCTTGCAACGATTGATTTCGTCTTTTTGCAAAAAGACCCCGAAACGGGCACGCGCGGCAGACGCATTGATTTGCTGAAAATGGCGCGAGACGCGGGATATACGGGCGATATGGAGCAAAATGAAAATCCGCGTTTTTGGACGAAGGAATATTGGGCGGATTTTAAAATGATTAAGCCTAAAATTGGGTTTGGTGCGATTTATTTCGCGCTTGCGTTTATTACGCTTAATATCGGAACAAACATTGCGTTCGGAAATATCACCGCCGGAATGGGACCGCGTGACGAATACGGACAGCTTTTAAACCCGCAAAACATGGACCATCTCACTGTAATTAACTCCATTGCCGACATCCCGTCGGTTATTTTCGGCGGCGCACCCGTCGGCGCGATTATTTCCGCTACTGCGAACACCGAATGGCCCGTTATGGCGGGCGTCATAATGATGCTTTTGTGCATGATTCTGCTGCTTTTGGGGTTGATGACCAAGGCGGTAAAATACGTTCCCGTTCAAGCAATCGCGGGCTTTTTGTTCATAATCGGATTTTTCAGCACCTTTGTTCCGAACCTGCGAAACGTATTTTTCCTTGCCCAGCCGGCAGGCGGAGGGCTTCGCGAATTTACATCCCTTGAAATCGTACAAAGCGCGACCGCAATGGCCGTCACCGCGCTTACAAAAAACCCGTTTTTAGGGCTTGTTGCGGGCGTTGCAGTGCGTTATGTCGGCGGAAGTTTCTTCCCGGGCTTTATGGTGTAGTTTTCTCACACTTTCCTATCAAAATGCGACACTTCGTCGCTGCGCGGTTCGGGCGGGTCGGCAGGGTTATCCAATATACTGTACGGCTCGCCCGGCGGCAGGAACGAGAAGTGTTCCAAATTATAGCCGCGCTCTTGTAAAAGCGCGTCGAGGGTATGAATATTCTCGCGTACGAGCTGTACGGTTTCGTCGTTTTCCAGGCGAAACCGACACTGCACGGCGCGAGAATTTTTACGTACATAGGTTTCAAATCGCCCCAGCGTTGCCGTGTCCAGCGAGATTAGCGCGGAAGAATTTTCGCCGTCACCTCCGCCGGATTTTTTCCCGTCCTTGTAGACATGCAGGTTCAGAGGGGTTTGGCGGCCGTCGTGGTATAGCGGGATTTGTACAAAAATTTGATTGCGGATTTGTGATGCGAAATCCAATTGCGACTCCAGTGTGCGCACTTCTTGCATAACGCGCGAGGTTTCGGGGCCTTCGCGTCCCGCGAGTTCCTGCGTGATTTGCGCCAAGGTTTCGCGAAGGTCGGCAATGTAACGCGTGATGGATTCGGGGGTGCTGTTTTCGAGGGGGAAAAGAAGATTTTGCGGAAGCGGGGATGCGGGGGGCGATTGAGCGGTTTGCGGTGTGGTTTGCGGTGCGGACTGCCGGGATGTTTGTGTGGAGACAGTTTGTTGTGGAGTCGGTTGCGGTGCGGGTTGTGTTTCGGCTTGTGTTTCGGCTTGCGCGGGCGTTCCCTGTGGTTGCGGCGCAGATGTTTGCTGTGGGGTCGGGGGGGGATTTTGTGTGGTTTGATGTGGCTGTAATTGCGCTTCGGGGGCTGTGATTTGTGTGGGCGCGGAGGGCGTTGGGGGCGTTTCCGGGGAGGGTGCGGGTTGCGCTGTCGCGGATTGTGCGGCGGATGGAGGTATTCCGGGCGCGGGAACGGTTTGTGGCGTGGCGGCTTGCGAGGGTTGTGCCGGCATTCCGGGTGCGGTTGGTGCGGGAGGCGAGGGCGGGGCCTGTGCGGTTGGTTGTGCGGCTTGTGCGGGCTGTTCTCCCGTTTGCGCCGCTTCTCCGGTTCCGCCCGTGAGAATTTGCTTTAATTTTCCCGCAAGCGCGGAGTCCGGCATCGAGTCAACCGCCGATAAAAGCGCGCTTAACTGTCCGGAAATTTTTGTCCGACCGCTTGCGAAGCCTTCGATAAGCGCGGCATTTGCCTGCGTCATTCTAATATTATTTTGCAACATAAAAAGCGCGCGTTCCGGCGATTGCGCCAGTTTTAACGCCTGATTCATGCGATGAATGTTTTTTTCGGTAAGCGGCATTCCGTTTTCCAGCATAAGTCGCAACATCGATTTGTTTTCTTCCGTCGCCTTGTATCCGTACGTTAGAAGCGTTTGCGTCAAAATTTCCGGCGGCAGGGGGGCTTCTTTTAAAATGTGCGCCTCACCGACGGGTGCGGCGGGCGCAGGATTTTCCGCAACAGGCACAGCGTCCGCGCCCGTTGCGGTCGTTGAAGTCTGCGGAATCCCCGCATCTTTAATCGGCATTGCGTATGTTGTAATTCCGTCCATTGTATAGCCTACCATCCTTTGCCCTCCCCTCTGCCGGTGAAACAACCAGTATAATTTTACCACGCGCAAACCAAACATCAAGCGAACATATATTTGTCCTTTTGGATTTAAACGTCTGACGCCAGTGATTATATGGCTTCGTCGGTGTTCGCATTTTAGGGCTTGGCTATACCAGTCCATTTCGTGCTCCGTGTGAATGTTTTTTGATGTCTTCATTCCTGGCCCATAAAAAACGAGTCGGCGAGTGTCACTCGCCGACTCGTTTTTTTTATAGGCTTCGAAGGAATATGTCGAACACGACACGTATCCCCGGTGCCCAATGCGCGCTTGGCGCGCTTTTTTATGATGCCGTTTCTGCGTTATTTCTTCAGCCAGCTCATCATACCTCGAAGCTCCTCGCCGACTTTTTCAACCGGCAAACCTTGCTCGATGCGACGTTTTGCCAAAAATCCTGCGCGATTCGCTTTGTTTTCCAAAATCCAGTTTTTCGCAAAGGTGCCGTCTTGGACTTCGCCCAAAACTTTTTTCATTTCCTTGCGGGTTTCTTCGGTGATTATGCGCTTGCCAATCATGTAATCGCCGTATTCTGCCGTGTCGGAAATCGAATAACGCATGTAGGAAAGTCCGCCCTGTACAACCATGTCGATAATTAATTTCATCTCGTGAATGCACTCGAAATACGCGGCCTCCGGCGAATAACCCGCCTCAACAAGCGTGTCAAACCCCGCTTTCATAAGCTCCGTTACGCCGCCGCACAAAACGGCTTGTTCGCCAAAAAGGTCGGTTTCGGTTTCTTCTTTAAATGTCGTCTCAAGAATGCCCGCACGCGCGGAACCAATGCCCGCCGCATAACCCAACGCGGTTTTAAGCGTATCGCCCGTCGCGTCCTGATAAACCGCAACAAGTGCGGGAACGCCCTTGCCTTCTTGATATTGACTGCGAACGGTGTGTCCCGGTCCTTTCGGCGCAATCATAAACACATTAACATTCTCGGGCGGCACAATTTGATTGTAATGAATGTTAAAACCATGCGCGAACATTAAGTAATCGCCCGCAGAAAGGTTCGGCTTAACATCATTTTCAAAAATAACCGGCCCAAGCTCGTCCGGCACAAGAATTACAATAATTTGCGCCATCTTAGCCGCATCCGCAGTAAGCGCGGTCGCAAGCCCCGCCGCCTTGGCCTTTTCCGCGTCGGGATTGCCCGCATTCAAGCCGACAACCACGTCCACGCCCGATTCATGCAAATTCAGCGCGTGCGCGTGTCCTTGACTTCCGTAGCCGATAATAGCCACCTTCTTGCCCTTCAATTGCCCAAGGTCACAGTCCTTTTGGTAAAACAATTTTGCCATTTTTAGTTCCTCCTATTTTATGGTTTTTTTAGTTCGCTTTTTAAATCACTTACCACTTGCCCAAGCGTTTCGCTTTTTCCGCCACTTTCAGAAACTTCTTTCACTGCTCGCTCCAAATTTCGCAACACGGATGTTTTGTAGGAATCAAATTGCTCGTTTGTCATTCCCATGCACTCATCTCCTATTCAAATTCCCCTTTAAAAATAGACGCCACCGCCATTATGCATGAAAATCCAAGGAATTTCAAATTTTTACAATCTCATTACAATCTCATAAAAATCTCAATAAAAATCTCTCAAAATCGCATCAAAAACAACAATCGCAAAGAACCCTGTCGAAGAATGAAACAAAATATTTTATTTTGTTATGCGAAAATTGTTGACTTCCATAATTTTCCTGTTACAATGGCAAAAGCTGGAAATTAATGACAGGAGGAATTTACAATGAGTGACAAAAAAATGAGCATCTTGATGGCGGACGACAACAAGGAATTTTGCGACGCCATCACCAACTACTTCAGCAAGCAACCCGATATGGAAGTTGTTGGGGTGGCGTACGACGGAATGGAAACGCTGGAAAAAATCCAATCGCTAAAGCCCGACATCGCAATTATCGACGGCGTTATGCCAAAATTGGACGGGCTTGGCGTGCTGGAAAAATTAAATCTGGCGGAAGCCCACGATTATGCCCCGATTTGCATAATCCTTTCCGCAATAACGCAGGACAAAATTACGCAAAAAGCAATCGAACTCGGCGCGGAGTATTACATAGCCAAGCCGTTCGATTTGGACGCACTGGTTACGAGAATCCGCCAGCTTAAAGAGCAACTCAAATCGCCGATACAAAAAGGCGTAGGCGCAAGAAGCCGCCAGAACAAAGAGGTCAACCTCGAAACAAAAATTACGGGCATTTTGCATGAAATCGGCGTTCCCGCGCATATTCGCGGGTATCACTACATGCGCGAAGCAATAATGATGGCAGTAAACGATTTGGACATTTTAAATTACATCACAAAGGAACTTTACCCCACAATCGCGCGCAAATGCAACACGACCCCCTCTCGTGTGGAACGCGCAATTCGCCACGCAATCGAGGTCGCGTGGAGTCGCGGCAAAGTCGAGGTCATCGACTCCCTTTTCGGCTACACAATTTCCAATCACAAAGGCAAGCCCACGAACAGCGAGTTTATCGCGTTGATTGCGGACAGGCTGCGGCTGGAACTCAAAGCCGGGTAATTTTTTCATATTTCGCTGCTCCTTGTGATAAAATGTACAAATAAGAAATTCTTTTTGCCTTATGGCAAACCTAAGGAGCGGCGAGTGTGAAATATTACGACGAGGGAAAAACGATTCGCTTGATTTGGAGCTGGCCGACCGGCATCGAAACCGTGCAAATTCACGAAAACGACGAGCCCGGTCGGCTATACACTTTGCAGGAATACAAACAACGCGGCGGGTATATTTTGCCAAAAAAGCCCGGTCGCTTTACATGTTATATTGGTGAAAACAGCGAGACCGACGAAAACAGAATCACCTTCACGCACAAAACCGAAATAAACATCTCGGTGCGCGAAAAATTTTTATTTCCGTGGCAAAAATTTAAAAACTTTGAGATAATTTTTTCATCGGAACACAACGTGCCGGAGGATATAATTCACTACGAAATTTCGTCACGCACCACCCCTTTCTCCGAACCCCTCGCCGCAAACACCCCCGAAATCCGCATAATAACCGCAAATTCCCCCCCCAACTTCTTCATCCCCGAAGAAAATTCGGAGCTTTATAAAATCATTTGACACTGACAGGAGTTTTTACATGGGTCTGTTCAAACGAAAAAAACTCGCACTCGAGCAAGCTAAATCGGACACAACGCACGAAATCGTCTGCCTCTATTGTTTCAGAAATTTCGCGCACGACAGGGTGATGTTTCGCGCGCTGGAGTCCCTGGACGCGGAGGGCTATTTTGCGCGGCACGACGACGCGCTGGACGAGTATCGCGCACGTTTTCATATGGACACGGCGGGCGAAATCCCCGTCGCGCTTGACCCCGATGAGTTCGCGGAAGTGAACAAGGGCTTTCACCGCGGCGTACTTTCGTCCCTGCGGGACGACTACGACAATGTAACAACACGCCGAATTTGCCCCTATTGCCACAATGATATCCCGCAAAGTGCGGGCTTCGCGCCAAGCACAATAATTTCCGTAGTAGGCGCGTCGCAATCGGGAAAATCGGTGTACCTGACGAGCCTGATACACACACTTAAAACACTTACACCGCGCAATTTTCCAATATTTTGCACCCCAATCAACAACGAAATGGGGCGCAAATTTAAATTTGAATACGAGGACCCGCTTATCGAACACGGAATGCTCCTTGACCCCACGCAAAAGGAAAAACAGCAGGAACCGTTTATTTTCACGTTTTCCTTCGCCGACGAAACCAAGCCGGAAATCAATATCGCGTTTTTCGACGTAGCCGGCGAAGGCATGGTTGACACGGCTTATATGGACATTTACGCCGCAAATATCCGCAATTCCGGCGGAATTTTATTCCTCGTTGACCCCCTGCAATTTCGCAGCATAGGCAAAAAAATTCAGCTGAAAAATTCGCTGGATTACGAGCTTTCCTACGACGAACCCGCCGACGTTTTAAGCGGCCTGGTCGAGGATTATATCTACAAACAGGGCGGGGGAATGTCCGACATTCCGACGGCAGTTGTTCTGACAAAAACGGACTTGCTTGAACCCCTGATGGCGGACGGAGAATATGTACGCGAGGGAAGCTCGTTCTTTCGAAACTTCACGCATCGCGGCTTGTTTAATCTAAACGAATTTTATGACATCAACGACGAAACCGAAGACTTCATAGCCGAAATCGACCCAAATTTCCGCAACGCCCTAAAACGCCGTTTTGCAGACCTGGGCTTTTTCGCCGTCTCCGCCCTCGGCACAAAACCCGAAGGCGGCCGCGTAGCCTCCTTCGCCCCCGTGCGCGTCGATGAGCCGTTTTTATGGCTGCTGCACAGGCTAGGCTACGTCGAGGGGGATGAAAGCGCGCACTGCGCGCATTGAGCACCGGAGACATGTTGTTTTCGCCAACTTAAAATGCCCCAAAACCGCCGAGCAACTTTGACCTCAAACCGCCGAGCAAGGTGTCCCAAAATGAGGGGCGCGGAAGGATGATATAATGCGTCCCAAAAATGGTCAAAGTCCCTTTCATCGGATACAGCAAATTGGTCACTTTTTAGCTCCTGTGCAAATCGAAAGTTCCGCCTTAAAACGTACACCATCGGATT
>WRGX01000187.1 GCA_009786975.1 Defluviitaleaceae bacterium | reverse complement strand
CCTTGCGACCCTCTAGGTCGCGGCGGTTTTCGCTCCTCGCACTGCGACAAAAATCCTGCGTCCAAATGAAAATGTTATTGTCGGGCAATTCCTAAGACAATTTTTAAGAGCGGAAAAAGTATCAACAATCGAAATAATACACCTTGTGTCGTTTAAGAACCTCCGGCACATCAAGCTCGTACGGGCAATTCGCCTTGCAATGTCCGCAATTTGTGCAATCGTCGATGCGTCGCATTTGTTCTTGCCAATCCGGCGTTTTGAAATTTTCCGCAACCATTCGCTTCAATAAGAACTCCATTCGCGCCGCCATTGGTATCGGAATATTTGCGGGGCAGGGTAAACAATACCCGCAGGCGCGGCAAAAACTTCCGGAAAGTGCGGCTTTGTCTCTCGCGATTTCGTCCAAAAGCTCGTCGGTTAAACCCGGCGGGTTTTTTTCGTATTGCAAAATTTCCTCAATCTCGCTCATTTTTTCGATGCCCCAAATCGGCACAATATTTTCATATTGCCGCAAAAATGCAAAAGCCGCCCGTGCGTTTGTCAAAATTCCGCCGCAAAGTGACTTCATTCCAAGCACGCCGACATTGTGTTCGCGGGCTTTTTCGGCAATCGCAAGCTCCTCGGGCGAGGACAAGTATGAAAACGGATACTGCAAAACGTCGTACAAATCCGACTCAACGGCCTCGAGTGCAAGATGCATTTTGTGTGCGGTTATGCCGATGTGCCGAATTTTCCCCTCGCGTTTCGCGTTTTCAAGCGCGTCATACAGCCCGTCCTCTCCGCCCGGATGCGGCACAAATTCGGGGTTATGAAACTGAAAAATATCGATGTAATTTGTCCGCATTTTTTGCAAACTGTTTTCAAGCTGCGCGATTAAATCCGCCGACGTTTTCGCCCCCGATTTCGTACACAAAATAATCTTCTCGCGCACATCTCCAAGCGCGACTCCAATCCTGTCCTCGCTTGTGGTGTATCCGTTTGCCGTATCGAAAACATTCACCCCCGCTTCGTACGCACGCCGCAAAATCGCGGTACTTTCATCGTAAGAAATCCGCTGAATCGGAATCGCACCAAAGCCCGTCCGCCCCGCGCGTAATCCCGTTTTTCCGAAAATTATTTTTTCCATAAAAAGCCCCATCTCCTGTTTATATAAATATCTGCAAAATATCTGCGTCAACACAAGTTCTTACGCCGAAACACCCCGCTCGCACCGATTCCCCCACGAATCCAAGAGTTCCTCCTCGCGATAAATCGAAATAATTTCGCAATTATTCGGGCATTTATCGCACTCTTTTCCGCGCGTCACAAAGGAAACATCTTGAACATCAAAATCGAAGTTCGCTTCGCTCCCTGCGCCCGCTGCGTCCACTGCTCGCTTGGCAAGCACCGCAACTCCCAAGCACCCCATCAAATGCCCAAATTCATCTACATAAACTTCATGCCCCAAAACTTCCTCAAACGCCCGCACCACGCCGACATTTTTGCTCACGCCGCCTTGAAACACGGCGGGCGCGTGAATGCGCTTGCCCTTGCCGACATTGTTCAAATAATTATTCACAACGGCGTTGCAAATTCCCGCAACAATATCCTCTTTTTTATGCCCGATTTGCGCCTTATGCACAAGGTCGCTTTCGGCAAAAACCGTGCATCGCGCCGCAATTCGCGTCGGATTTTTCGACCGCATCGCAAGCTCGCCAAGCTCGTTAATTTCAAGCCCGAGCCGCTTCGCCTGCGACATCAAAAACGACCCCGTCCCCGCCGCGCAAATCGTATTCATCGCATAATCCGTAACAATCCCGTTTTGCAATAAAATTATCTTCGAATCCTGCCCGCCAATCTCCAAAATCGTGCGAACATCAGGCACCCGCGTCATAGTTCCAACGGCGTGCGCCGTAATCTCATTCTTAACAATTTGCGCCCCAAGCACAACGCCAATCAATTTCCGCGCCGACCCCGTCGTCCCCACCGCAACAACGCTAACGTCTTCGCTGATTTGCCCGCGCAAATCCCGCAAAACATTTTTCACCGCGCCAATCGGGTTCCCCTCCGTCCACAGGTAGGAATGCGCGATAATTTTTAAATTTTCATCGATAATTACACCTTTTGTGGAAATACTGCCGATGTCAATGCCTAAGTATGCGTTCATGTGAAATCATCCCCTCATTGGTATCTCGGGTATCTCGGGCATCTCGCGACCCGCGTCCCGCTTCATGGAAATCATGTCATAAAAAGCCTCAAGCCGTGTCTTCACGCCGGTTTCACTGGTCTGCGCGTCGAAGCTGAAGTACAAAATCGGTATGCCGAAATCCTCGCTTACGCGCTGGCAAATCGGGATGGAGTTGACCTCGGGCGTGCAACCGAAGGGCTTTAAATGGATGATGCCGTCGTATCCGTTGCGGGCGAAATGCACGCATTTTGCAACGCTGTCGGTTCCGTCCGCGCCTATTTCGTATGTGACATAGCCCTCGGCTTGCTTGATTAAATGCTTGATTTTGTGTTGAGGCGAGAAAAGGAGGTACGAAACGTTGATAAATCGCGTGACCTCGATGCCGAATTTTGCGAGTTCTTTCTCGATAAAATAATTCGAAAACGGCTCCATAAGCACATAAAGTTCGCCGACAATGCCGATTTTCATCGGGTTTTTCGGCTTGTCCAAGGGGACGGCACGAAGTTCCTTCATATACCGCCGAAAAATCCGCCCAACGTGAAACATGCCGCGCGCATTCGCGACTTCCGTGAGAAATCGCTTTTCGATTTTTTCAAGGGAGTCATCCCCGGCAAAGCCTGTATTTCTGCGCACATAGTCCTCAATTTTGTCCATCGCAAAAATAATTCGAACTGCAAAAATCAGCGACGAAATCAGCCTTGTCCATGTAAGTTGCGGGTTCAGGGATTTAAACATTTTGTACATATCGCGCAAGCTGCGGTTTCGGCTGTTTGTTTCCAAAATGCACAGGCGGAAATCGTACCCCAAATCACGCAGAATTTGCTCCTGCACCTCGTTGTAAAATCCCATGCGGCAATCGCCGGAGGTGTGAAAAAGTACGTTCGCGCCATTGTCCAACGCTTCGATAAAATTGCCCAAATTATATTTAAACGGAATGCAAACAAACTCGGGGCTGTGTTTCGCGCCAAGCTCAATTGTACGCTTTGTAATGGCAGGCGCAGTTAAAACCTCGCCGTTTTCGCCGACCAAATCCTCAAGCAAACGCCCTATTACGATGTGATACTTTCCCATGTGCGGGAAGGAAATTTTGTGTTTCATGGTTTTCGTCATTCGCTGAGCGCACAAATCGCCATTAAAAATTGGTCGCCCGCGTTCCTTTCGCTGATTTTTCACACTTCACCGCCTTAAATTTAAATTATGAAGCAGAATCGGGCTTCGAGGACATGTGTCGCACCAGACACATGTCCCCGATGTCCACGCGCTCTTGGCGCGCTAAATTATGAAATATGCCACCAGTTCTTTAAGCATCTCCGCTTGCGAGTTCAGTTCTTGAGACGATGATGCCGCCTCTTCGGCAACGCCGGCATTGCCTTCGGTGACTTGGAAAATTTTGTTGATGCCGTCGCTTGCGATGGCGATTGCTTGGGCTTGCTCCGTTGAGGCGGCGGATATGTCATTTATGATTTCGCTTACTTCTGCGGCATTTTTTACTATTGTGTCGAGGGACGCCGAGGTGGCTTCCGCGATGCTTGCGCCCGATTCCACGCGCTCGATTGACGCGCCGATAAGTGCCGTTGTTTCCGATGCCGACGCCTGACTGCGCGCCGCAAGCGAGCGCACTTCTTCCGCGACAACGGCGAAACCCTTCCCGTGTTCGCCCGCGCGGGCGGCCTCCACGGCGGCGTTAAGCGCGAGTAAATTTGTTTGGAACGCGATGTCCTCGATTACTTTGATAATTTTCGAAATATCGTTGGACGATGCCTTGATTTGCGACATTGCGTCAAGCATTTGGTTCATGGTTTCGGTGCCCTCTCGGGCATTTTCGCCGGATTTTTTTGAAAGGGCATTTGCTTCGGTTGCATTGTCCGCATTTTGAACGGTTTGTGTGCTTAAAATTTCTACGGTGCCGTTAAGCTCCTCGACAGCAACGGCTTGCTCCTGCGCGCCGGTTGCAAGCTCGGTCGCGCTGTCGGAAATTTGCCTCGAGCCGGAAAGAACCAGGTCGGACGCGTTTAAAATTTCCGACATGGTGCGACTCAGTCGGGTGTTGATTTCGTTAATTGCTTGCTTGATTTCGTCAAACGAGCCGACGTATTCGCGGTCGATTTTATTTCTCAAATCGCCGTCCGCCATCCGCGCCAAAATTTCGGCGATTTCATTTATATATGAAGAAACGACGGCGGTTGTGTTATCGACGGAGGTTGACATGCTTAGAAAAACGCCCTTGTAATCCTCCGAGTTTGCGTTAAGCGAGGAGTCCATTATTTTTTGCTCAATTGATTCCAAATTAAAGTTGCCGTTTTGCATTTCGTTCAGGCAAATTTCGACGACACCAATCGGAGCGGACACAGTGGACAACAGGTCGTTCAGCGTTTGAATAAGCTCCGCCCAGCTTCCCTTAAATTTCTCCGCATCAACCTTGACGTCGAGCTTGCCGTCGGCGGCACTCCCCGCCAGATAAAGCGCGGACTCGTGAAGCTCCTTGAGGTTTGAAATAAGCGCGCGGAAGGCCTCGGGTTGTGCCGCCCAGTCGCCCGGTTTGTCTTTGATTTCGGCGTTGAAATTGCCGTTGCTGATTTGGGTTATAATTTCAACGATGTCCGTGGTGTCTTCGTATTTGTCGTCGAAAATTTTGTTTACGCTTTCAATCATATCGCGAAAAGCGTTTTGATATTTTTCTTCGTCGATGCGGTGATTGCTGTCGCCTTGTATGGTGAAAACCTCGCGCACCTGCGATAAATCCTGCACCATATTTTTTATCACGTCGATTAGCTCGCAAACGTCGCGGGTTACAAGGCCGATTTCGTCGTGCAAAATGTTTTGGCGGTTAATGTTTATATGAACGTTGCCGGACGCGACTTCCTTGACCGTTGCGCCGATGTCGTCGAGGGGTTTTAAAAATCGGTAGACGAGGAAAAACAGGAACAGCGCGGCAACTGCAAGCCCGAAAATGTTTAGAAGGGATATGCCGTGTTGCATGGCTGCCACTGTCGCAAGCCCGTATTCCTGCGAAAGCCCGACGAAAACCATGGCACCGGGGCGGACATATCTTCCCGCAAGCGGAAAATAATACGAGTGGTACATGGTGCCGAATAATTCCGTTTCGGTTGCGACGGAGCCGCGTTGCAATACTTGCGCTACGACATTCGGGTCGGCGGAGACGCTAATCGGTCCGTCATAGTTTTCGGGCGGGGCAACGGTTGACACAACGGAATACGCATTGTCTATGCCTTCAAACCGATAAATCACAATGTCCACCCCGAAAAGTTCGCTTAATCTGTTTAAAAATTCGGGAGACCCTATGTTGTAGGTCACGCTTACGTAATGCCCAGGCCACCTGTCCCCGATAAATGCGGAGGCAACTAAAGTCTCCGGAGTAAAAAAAACCCTTGGCAAGCCGTCAGTGTCGGCGGCAAAATCGCTTATTTCAATCGAATCAATGCCCCATTCCACCATTCGTCGGTCCAAATATTCGCGTACAGCGGCGTCGCCTCCGTCGAGAATAGTTCGCGTTGAAAGCTGCGAGCTGTTTCCCAGCGCGGTTGCCGCCATAGCGGCGTTTCGTTCGTACGCTTCGAGATATGCCCGCACGGCTTGCGAGGCTTCCGCAATGCGCACTTCTTCAAAGTCCTCCACCAAAAACCGCGTGTTTATCGAGGCGTAAGCTATCGAAACCATAAAAAGCAGCGTTATTACGCACGCGAGGGGGAAGGTAATTCGGATTTTAAGCGTGTTCAGAATTCGCGAAATTACGCCCGAACTACGGTCGGACAGGGCGATATGGATTAACACAAGCGCGATTGCCGCGCTCATCGACGTGGGGTCAAGTTCGCGGGGCAAAATGCCGAATTGCGTCAAAAAATTCGACGCAAGCATTGCCGCCATTGCCGCAACAAAAATAAATCCGGCGAAACGCTCGGATTTATTTTTGTTAATCATACCGTAAACAAGCGTAAGAGCGGCGGCAATGGTCATTGCATACACAAAGGCGGAGTGGACAAAAAACCACGGCCCGTTAGTGAAAACAACCTCGCGCGGCCACGCGCTCACGTGTTCAAATTCGCGAATAATTGTATGAAAAGGCGAGGTAAGTGCCAAAATTCCTGACGTGACAGGGATAACTCCCAGCGCGATTTTCAAATTTTTCGGGAAAAGTCCCCGGTGCCCACTGCGCGCTTGGCGCGCTTTTTCGGGAAAGGCGAAGCGGAATACCTCCAAAAAAATGTACATTGCGCAGAATCCGCTGAAGAATAATCGGAAGTTGAAGGCGATAGCGTTCAGGGTTTCGTTTCTCACAAGGAGGGTCAGGATGTCGGTAAAAACCCAGCCCGTGACGAAAACGCACAGTGTCAATAACGTCCCTTCTTTTCGCGTTCTTAAGTAATTTTCGCGCACGGCCAAAAGTGACACAATCGCGAACAGAAGTGAAAAAACATACAGCGAAAGACCCACAAGATTTGTCATTTTTTTCTCGCCTCCAAGATGTCTATGAAACTTTCGATTCGTGTGTTAAGACCTGCTTCGCCAAAGTTTGAGTCGATTATTAAATTTGTCATGGGTACGTCTTTTATTTTGCGCATGATTAGTTCAATCGCGAGGGAATCGGGACCGCAGGGGAATGTTGTCATAAAAATAATGCCGTCGACTTTGTCGCGGTAGTAATCTACGGAGCCTGTTAACTCCTTGTTGTATCGCCAATACATGCTTCTCGCGAGGGCTTTGGACCTGCCGCACATGCGCGTGCTGTCGGGGACGTCGGCGTAGAGGATGCTTGCGCCAAGCTCCTCGAGGGTGCGGACAATCGGTTCGCCGATTAATTTGTCATATATATTGTAGGGATGCGCGACGATTAATACTTTTAATGCGCCGTCTCCGCTTTTTAAAATCGCCTCCTGTCGCGATTCGAGATTTTTTTCAAAGGCTTCAAGCGCGGCAACGGCGTTTTTATACGCCGCTTTAACCGCGGATTTTTTCGCGCCGAGTTCCGCGCCGAGTTTTTTGTACGCTTTACGCTCGGTTTGTTTGTCGTCGTAGTCGATTGAGTAGTGGATGAAATTTGCGTCGGGGAAGGTGGCGCGCACTATGTCATAAATTCCGTAAAACTTTGTACAGGTTGCGTCGCCGTCCTCGAAGGTCACAACTCGCGGCACAAAAATTACGTCGCATTTGCCGATCAGCCATTCCACGTGTCCCATGTAAACCTTGGCGGAAGTGCAACTCTCGTCGATTGACGAGTTAATTCCCATGTCCAAGATTTTTTTGTTCGTGTTCGGCGAAACCACGACTTCAAGACCCAGCTCCTCGAAAAAGCTGCGCCACATTACTTGATATTTGTAGTACAAAAATGCCTTTGGTATTCCAATTTTTAATTGCCCCACCAAACGTTGTCCCCTTCGGTCCAAAAACGGATTCTTGAATCGGTGACGCCGATATATCGAATGTTATCTCGCATTGTCAGGGTTGTTTCTTCGCCCGGGCTTACCACGAAAACGAGGCGGCCTTCATCGGAAAGCTGTGTCATCGCGTGGTGGAAAAGTTCGCGCTCCATGCGGCGGCTGAATGAGTTTGTGTCCATTAAAATTACGACGTAGGGCGAGTTTAACCCGCGAATTTGCGGCATCAGGTTTCGCCATTGCTCGTTGTTTGCGGCTTGAATGCCGCCGCCCTGCGCGGTGACGTGCGCGACGGTGAAGGCGTACGACGCGGAGACTCCGAAGGTTGTTTCCGCAGGGATCGTAAATTCATGCAGGGTCGCGCCGGCGGGTGCGTATTGTGCGCGCAGGCGGTCATGGAAAACGGTGCCGCGCGGTACGGGAATATTGTGATTCGGCGTGTAAAGTGCTTCGAGACCGTAAAATCTTGCGTTGTGGCTTGTTTCTTCGAAGGATTCAAGCTCCGCGAGATAAATTCTGTCGAGGGTGAAGGGCGCGGGCGCGTCGGCGGGAAGGGTGGCGGTTACTGTTTCCCAGCCCGTGAAATTTACCTCGCGCACGAAGGTTACATTGTGGTGGGTTCCTTCGTAGTCGCGAACGCGCGCGCGAAGCCAGTGGCCGCTGTCGTCGCCGTGAAAACGCATCCGCAGGGCTACGGGTTCGCCCGGAATCGTGAGGGCGGGGTAAAACGTTGTGTATGCCGCTTGGGTTGCCGCGGTTCGGCCTATGGAATAATTCATTGTGACAATGTTGTTTTCGACGGAAATATTTGTTTGAACATACTCCGGCGGCGTGCTTAAAAATCCGACGTGGGTGCCGCCGAACATATCGAGCGGCCACGGAAATCCGCCTACGCTTACGGGAATGTATGCGGTAATCGAGCCGATTGCGGCTTGGATGTAGCCGATTCCGCCGCTCGTTGCGATGAAATATCCGTTTTCAAATCGACCGAGATAATCCGGCGAAACGCGGAGCGACGTGACTTCGGGGATGTTCATATGTGTGCCGTCGGTTGCGACGCCGCTGAAACGCAGACGGGTTTGGCCGCCGATTAACAGGCTTATCATTTCGTGGCGGGGCTGAAGCTCGCCGAGAGAGAAGACGTCGACGAAGGTGTACGCGTGCATTTCGCCGTAGCTCACGCGGAGCTGGTGATTGCCCGTGCGAATCGGCGTGTATATATTTCCTTGCCAAAAGCCGTTTTCGGAGCTTGCGGAAAAGACGGCGTGTTCTTGGTTAATTTCAATGCGATTGCCCCAATGGTCGACGCCGAAAACGCTGATTTCTGACGGCACG
The DNA here is from genome assembly GCA_009786975.1 of Defluviitaleaceae bacterium. Lineage (GTDB taxonomy): Bacteria > Bacillota > Clostridia > Lachnospirales > WQUN01 > WQVC01. The sequence continues at coordinate 8,725 of WRGX01000187.1, read as the reverse complement.
CCTTGAACCACGCGAGGCTCCGGCGGTGCAATTACAATGCCGATTAGCTCGCCGACGGGCGCGCTGTCGAAAACGCCGAGGGCGTTCGTTACGGAACGTTGCGAGCCGTCGGAAAGCGTATTCGCAACGGAAAGTGCGCCGCCTCGAGGTTGCATAACCAATGTACTCGAGCCGCCGCCGTCCATGTGCATCCCGTTAATCGCGCCGTAATGCCGCAAAATCGCGCCGAGTTCGGCATTTGTCACGCCGATTGAGTGGGAACGGCCGTCAACGACCATTAAAATTACGCGTCCGTCGCTGAGTTGCCCAACGGCCGTACGGGGGTGGCGCGCATTGGGCTGAACCCCCGCGCCGTCAACGATTTCGCCGTTTTGCAATAAAACGGCACCGCCGCCTATTGCAGCCGTGATGTTTGAAAAGTCCACATTTAGACTGGTTGAAATATTAAAATCCACCCGCGTGCCTACGGGCAAAAATCGCTCATAATAAGGAAGGCTTGCGTGCGGAATTACTATTACGAAACCGTCGTGAGGCGTTTGCACCGTCGAAAAAGTCACTTCTGACACAACGCCGCTTTGCACCACGACCTTGAGCGTGTAACGCGCGCGCGTGTCAATCGCGGAAGTGTCTGCCATCGCCGTGCGACTTACAACAATTGGTGAATAAATATTCGAACCGACCGAATTATACGACGCGACGTTTGTTAAAAAATTGCCGTTTGCGTAAAGACGCATGGTCGTACTCATGTAGCGAAAAAACGGATTGTTTGCGGAATCAAGAAAAAACGTCGCAAAATCCGCGCTTCCTCCGGCAAGGGAAAGCACCTGCCCGTCCCGCACCATCGGCCCGAAGTATGTAGAATGCCTCCGCGCCATGTTAAAAAAGTCGGCGTTAATGCCCGCGATTGCGCCCGCGTTGTACAAAAGGCGGGAAGTCGGCTCGCGAAGCCCAACCTCGCGGTTGCTTGGCACCGGCGCAAGAGAAATATGCGGTTCGCGTACATCGACGTAAAGCACGTGAACATCAAGCATTCCGCGCGATGTCATCATGCGATTGGACTCGTAAATTACGCCGCGAGAAATCTCCTCTGCCTCGCGATGTTCGAAAAAAATATCAACGGCGAACGCTTGCGTCGCCAAAAAAGCCGCAAAAACAAGGGTAAAAGCTAAAAACACTGCGCTTTTAAAATGCTTCACTAAAATCCCTCCCCCAAAAATACTGTTATTTTAGCACATTTTCGCGTTTTTGTAAATGTGAATAAAAATCGTTGATTTTAGTGTCACTAACATTAATGATTTTTATTCGAAAAAAAATTTTTGCAAAAATGTCATTTTGTGCTTGACACGCGCACTCGACGCGTATAAGATACAAATATTGCAATCGAACATACATACTGGAGAGCGTGGGGGAGATACGAATGAAAAGAAGCGTAGTAAAGAAAGCGGCCACTAATCATCCGCAAAAAATTTATCAGCCATTCGATGTGATTATGGAAGAAGCGGGGTTTGACGCGCTTTATACTGTAATCGAACAAATGGGCGGCGCAACGATTTATATACCGACGATGAGAACGGTCTTTCAGGATTGCCTTGTGGCGGAAGCGCGCAGGGAATTTCGTGGGCAAAATTTGGCGAGTATCGCGCGGAAGTACGGTTTTTCTGAACGCGGAATGCGGAAAATTTTTGAGAGAGAAGATTGAAAATGGGTTGACAAAAAGTTTCCCATGTGTGAAATTATAAGCGCGCCAAGCGCGCAGTGGGTACCGGGGACATGTGTCGGCTGCGGCGCATTCTCTCGAAGCCGGGAGCAGTTTTTCGGCGTGTAAAAAAGCGCGCCAAGCGCGCAGTGGGCACCGGGGACACATGTCGGCTGCGGCGCATTCTCTCGAAGCCGGGAGCAGTTTTTCGGCGCGTAAAAAAGCGCGCCAAGCGCGCAGTGGGCACCGGGGACACATGTCGGCGGCGGCGCATTCTCTCGAAGCCGGGAGCAATTTTCGGCGCATAAAAACGACACATTTCGCACGGAGGAAAACCCATGCAAAAAATCACCGATTTCACAAGAAAGCACGCTTTCTTCCTGCTTGGAGGGGCGTGCATTATTATTGCGGGGCTGATTTACACGGCGTGCGTGCAGGAAAACGAAATTGTGCCTGCGGGCGAAACGGCATTTCACGCGGCGGATTCGCTCGACGCGCCGGAAAATGCGGTCGAACCCGCCGAAACTCCCGCGCCCGTCTACATCGTCGTACATATTACAGGCGCGGTAAATTCTCCCGGCGTTTTCGACTTGCCCGAAGGCTCGCGGGTTCGCGACGCGCTTGCCCTTGCAGGCGGCGCGCGCGACGATGCCGACCTCGAGCATCCCGCGCTGAATCTCGCCGCCCCCCTCCACGACGCGATGCGAATAATAATACCCGTCGAAGGCGAAGAAATCGACGATATTTTTATCTCCGCACAAGCCCCCGCCGCCGCCACCGACGGCCTAATCGACCTAAACGCCGCAACTTCAACCGAGCTTCAAACACTTTCCGGCATCGGCCCCGTTCTGGCGCAAAATATAATCGACTTCCGCGAGGCACAGGGCGGATTTTCCTCCGTCGAGGAGCTTATCCACGTTTCCGGCATCGGCGAAACGCGGCTTAATAACCTGCGCCCGCATGTAACGGTGCGTTAGGGCGTGCAGCCACTATTGCCCCATCCCGCGTAGAATCACGCCGCTAAAGTTTGCGGCGTGATTTTTTATGGACGAGGAAATTGCTTCCGGCTTCGAGGGAATGTGTCGATTCCGACACGTGCCCCCGGTGTCCAGTGCGCGCTTTTTTAATTTTTGCAAAAAAGAGTCGGCGAGTGACACTCGCCGACTCTTTTTTTTTATGGGCCGGGAAACCGCTCCCGGCTTCGAGAGAACGCGTCGCCGCCAACACATGCCCCCGGTGCCCACCGCGCGCTTGGCGCGCTGTTGAAAATTTGCACTTCCCCGCGTGCAGTGATATTATTCCATTTCCTACATAAATCCGAGGAGGTGCGTATATGAGCGGATTTAATAAACCTGCGGTTTTCAGCGACGAAACCAAGCAATTTATAACACCTTACGACCCGAAACCGGGCGATTTCGTGAGGTTTTCTTTACGTGTGGCGAAAGGCGACTCCTGCGATGCGACGCTGAATATCGTTTGCGGCAAAGTCGGCTCCTCCTATCCCATGAAAAAAACCGAGTTTGACGCTCTTTTCGACTATTTCAGCGTCGAAATTCAAGTTTTTACAAAGCCGATTCGTTTTTATTACGCCATTTCGGCGGACGGTCAAGATTTTGTGTACAACAAACAGGGGCTTCGCACAAGCCTCGATACGCATTATAATTTCCGCCTCGTACCCGGTCTACGCGTGCCGGAATGGGCAAAAGGTGCCGTAATGTATCAAATTTTCCCCGACAGATTCTGCAACGGCGACCCCACAAACGACGTGCAAAAGCATGAATACGCCTATTTGGGCCGCACGGCATACGCAATGGAATGGGGCATGGACGTTGCGAATCAAGATTTTTGCAACTTTTACGGCGGCGACATACAGGGCATCATGGATAAAATGGGCTATTTGCGCGACTTGGGCATAGATGTAATTTATTTGAACCCCGTTTTTGTTGCCCCCAGCTCGCATAAATATGACACGCAGGACTACGATTTCATCGACCCTCATTTTGGCAAAATAGTCAATGACGGCGGCGAAAACCTGCGTTTCGAAAAAGTCGACAACAACTTCGCGACGCGCTACAAAAAGCGCACAACGAATCGCGCCAATCTCGAGGCAAGCAACGCGCTTTTCGCGGATTTTATCGAACTTGCGCACAAAAACGGCATAAAAGTCATCATCGACGGCGTTTTCAACCATTGCAGCTACTACAATAAATGGCTGGACTACGCAGGATTTTATCGCGAAACAGGCGAACCCGACGGCGCATATCATTCAAAAGACAGCCCGTACCACTCGTTTTTCCTGTGGCACGGCGGCGAATGGCCGTATAACGACAACTACGACGCATGGTGGGGCCACACAAACCAGCCCAAATTGAACTTCGAAACCTCGCCCAAATTGTTTGATTATATCGTAAAAATCGGCAAAAAATGGGTCTCGCAGCCGTTTAACGCAGACGGGTGGCGTCTCGACGTTGCCGCCGATTTAGGGCAAAGCCGCAAAATGAATCACAAATTCTGGCGCGCCTTTTACGACGCCGTCAAAGAATCAAACCCCAACGCGCTAATTTTGGCAGAACATTATGTAGACCACGGAAACCCCGCCGACTGGCTCGACACCTGCGAGTGGGACACGATGATGAACTACGAAGCGTTTATGTCGCCTCTGACATGGTTTCTGACGGGCGTGTGCAAGCACAGCGAAGAATCCCGCCCCCACCTCCGCAACGACGCAATGGCATTCGAAGGCGCAATGCGCCACTATATGTCATTTTTTAACATACACGCCCTGCAATCCGCAATGAATCAACTCTCCAACCACGACCACTCCCGCTTCCTGACGCGCACAAACTCCAACACGGGCCGCCTGCACACAGTAGGCGCGCGCGCCGCCGAAGTCGGCATAAACAAAAACATCCTGATGGAGGCCGTAGTAATCCAAATGACATGGCCGGGCGCGCCAACAATTTACTACGGCGACGAAGCCGGCCTGGCGGGCTGGACCGACCCCGACAATCGCCGCACATTCCCATGGGGCAACGAGGACGAAACCCTGCTCGCCCTCCACAAAAAACTAATCGCCCTCCGCCGAGAATTCCCCGCCCTGCGCAAGGGTTCGCTGGAATTTTTATGGACAAACCACGGCTTTTTATCCTACGGTCGCTGGGATGAAAAAAACAAAGTAGTCGTGGCGGTGAACAACAATTCAAAGCCCATGGCCGTCGCGCTTCCCGTATGGAAAACAGGCATTTCCGGCGGCTACATTACCGAAAAAATCCGCACAGGCGACGACACCTTCAGCGAATTAAAAAAATCCTATTTCGTCTCGCGCGGCGAGGTCAAAATTACCGTGCCCGCGCACGGCGCGGTTGTGTTGGTTTGTTAGTAAATAATAGGTAAATAAAAGGGCGTGTTCCCACTTAGGGAACACGCCCTTTTTTCGCCCGGGCAGGATTCAAACCGCAGACCGCGTAATATCCCCAACCCCGGGAATATTGCGCAACTTCTTCATGAGCGAATTAAGCCGCTCGTTATCGGCAATTTCAATGCCCACGACGATAATCGCCTCGGACTGAATGGTTCGAAGATTCATGGTCTTTACGTTAACTTTTTCTTCGGTGAGGGTGCGGGTAATATCGACGAGAAGCCCCTCGCGGTTGTCGCAACTTATGCGCATTTCGGTGTGGTAGTTGTTTTCGCGGCGGGAATCGACATGCCATTCCGCCTCGATTAGGCGGCGGCGTTCGAAATCTTCCATGTGGATAATGTTTACGCAGTCGGTGCGATGAACCGTGAGGCCGCGCCCGCGCGTTATAAAGCCTAAAATTTCGTCGCCCGGAAGGGGACTGCAACAGCGCGCGAATCGTACCGCCGTGTCGCCGATGCCCTTGACGATTATGCCGCTGCTTTGCTTGTTTTTCTTGTGCTTGTCGGAGGAGTCGATTAGATTTTGCATGAGTTCGTCGTCGGTGGGGGGCGGGAGAGTTTTTTCGTACTCGCGTACCAAGTGATGCACGACGATTTTTTCCTTCAGCCCGCCGACGCCTACCATTGCATAGAGCTGGTCGAGGGTCTTACAGTTGAAACGCTCCAAAACGTCGATGTCGCGGCGGTCATGCAAAAGGAGTTCCCATGCATAATTTTCGGCCTTTGCCGCGGCCTCGAGGGCTTCTTGTCCCTTGCGCAAATTTACGCCGCGACTCGCCTTGTTAAACCACTGGGTGATTTTCGTGCGCGCGGTGTTTGTTTTTACGATTTTGAGCCAGTCGCGGCTGGGGCCTTTGACGTTTTGGCTTGTGATTATTTCGACCCAATCGCCGGTTTGAAGCTCATGCTCGAGCGGGACGATTTTTCCGTTTACTCGCGCGCCGGTCATGCGATTGCCGAGGGCGGAGTGAATCGTGTAGGCATAATCAATCGCGCAGGAGCCGCTTAAAAGCGAAACGATTTCGCCCTTGGGCGTGAAGCAATAAACATGCTCGGCGAAGGCGTTCAGGTCCATTTTAAGCGCGTCGAGAAACTCGTCGCTGCCTAATAAATCGCGCTGTAAATCCATGATTTCCTGCAACCATTTGTCCTTTGCGGCTTTGTCGCTTTCCTTGTATTTCCAATGCGCGGCGATGCCGTATTCCGCGACGGCGTGCATCTCGTGCGTACGAATTTGCACCTCGAAGGGCTCGCCGGGCCCCATTAAAGTCGTGTGAATCGAGCGGTATCCGTTTGGTTTTTTCATGCCGATATAGTCTTTCATGCGGCCCGGTATCGGAGTATACATATCGTGCATTACGCCCAGCACCTTATAGCATTCGTCGTCATTTTCAACAAGGATGCGCACGGCGTAAATATCAAACATTTCCTCCAGTGTTTTCCCGCGCGAAATCATTTTTTTGTAAATCGAATAAAGCCGCTTGGGGCGGCCTTCGACGCGCGCTTTTATCCTCTCTTTTTCGAGGCGCGCGCGGATTTCCTTCATTATTTGTTCAACGATTTCTTGCCTTTCGGATTGCTTCATTTCGATTTTTCGCGAAAGCTCGTCGTATTTTTTGCGGTCGGAGTATTGAAAACCCAAATCTTCAAGCTCGTAACGTAGTTTTGCAATCCCCAAGCGATGCGCGAGGGGTGCATAAATATCCAAAGTCTCCTGTGCGACTTCACGTTGTTTTTCCTCGGAATGGCCCGAAAGTGTGTGCATATTATGCAGCCTGTCCGCTATTTTTATAATCAAAACGCGCACGTCTTGGGACATATGAAAAAACATTTTGCGATAATTTTCCGCCTGACGATTCGATTTTGAAACGTATGCAAGTTTTGCGATTTTCGTCACGCCGTCAACAAGCCGCGCGACTTCTTCGCCAAAACGCTCGGCAACATCGTCGCGCGAAAAATGCGTGTCCTCGACGACATCGTGCAAAATTGCGGCGGCAATCGACTCGAGGTCGGTTCGAAGCTCGGCAAGCGTAATCGCAATCGAAAGCGGGTGAATAATATACGCCTCGCCGGTTTTTCGGAACTGAAAAAAATGCCCTTCGTAAGCCATTTCAAAGGCGCGTTCAATCATTTCGAGCGGGGTGTCCGGGCGGTATTTTCGAATTTCCGCAATCAATTTGTCGTATAAATCCTGCACGGCTTTATCCACACGAACACCTCCTCTTTTATGTATTCCCTCGATTATAGTGATTTACGCGGAAAATGCAAGGTGTGTGGTATAATTTATAATATGCCAAGTTGATGATGTTAGTGTCACTTCATCGATTTTTTTCGGATTTGTTTTTCGGATTTGAACGGGAGGAATTTTTTACATGACCGGGGCGATAATAAACGCCGCTGCAATCCTTGCGGGCGGCGCGGTTGGCTTGCTTCTGAAGGGGCGATTTAACGAGAAAATTTCCCGCGCGATAATTCGGGCGATTGGGCTTTGCGTATGTATAATCGGGATTTCGGGCGCACTTGGCGGCGACATTATGCTTATGGTGACGTCGCTTGCGCTGGGCGTTTTGGCGGGCGAATTTTTGCGAATCGACGACGGATTGAACGCGCTTGGCGAGTTTTTGCAAAGAAAATTCAGCAGAGGCGATGGCGAATCAACTTTTGCGCAGGGCTTCGTTTCTTCGACACTGCTTTTTTGCGTCGGCGCAATGGCAATTGTCGGCTCGCTCGACAGCGGCCTCCGCGACGACCAAAGCATTGTCACGGCAAAATCGCTGATAGATGGCGTCGCGTCGGTCGCTTTGGCCTCGACCTTTGGCGTAGGCGTGCTTTTTTCCGCCGTCGCCGTTTTTTTGTATCAGGGCGGCATCGAGCTTTTCGCGGGACAATTGCAGGATGTTTTTTCGGACGAATTGATTGCACAGCTCAGCGGAATCGGCGGCGTAATGATTTTGGGAATCGGCGCAAATATGGCGTTGGATGCGAAATTGAAAGTGGCTAATATGTTGCCGGGATTTTTGTTCGCGGGCGGGTATTATTTTTTGTTTTTTTGAAGGGGAAGGATCGGAATGAAAAAGCGCGCCAAGCGCGCATTGGACACCGGGGACATGTGTCGGCGGCAACGCGTTCCCTCGAAGCCGGGAGCAATTTCCCGGCTCATAAAAAAGCGGGCAAAGAACGCCCGCATTGAAAAGCAAAAGCCAGTAGCCGAAACATGAGGCTATTCTTGATATTTCCAAGGGCCGCGACCATTGTTTTGCCATCGAATGTGTTACCCTTAAACAATTCGTACCCTACGGGCAAACCATCGGAGTCTATAATCATCCCCATGACCACTTGAACTTCGTTGAATTTGCAGTTCTTGCTGAATCCGAAATCTCGAAGTTCATCCGCTATTACGCTTTCAAAGTGGATGGTGGTGACATCGTAGAACACGACTAAATTGCTTTTGGCTTGATTCCATGACAAAACAAAAACCCACCTAAAACATTGATTCTAGGCGGGTTTTCATTACTGAGCTGGAAGGATTTGAACCTTCGAATGCAGGAGTCAAAGTGTTGAATAATTCGTTTTGCGCTGTTTCGTGATGTGCTGTAATGCCTGATATTA
>WRGX01000186.1 GCA_009786975.1 Defluviitaleaceae bacterium | reverse complement strand
GAATGCGTCGCCGCCGACACATGCCCCCGGTGGCGCGGGAAACGTTCGCTTCGCTCACTGCGCCCGTGGTGCCCACTGCGCGCTTGGCGCGCTTTTTTTCCGCCTGCAAAATCTCAATAATTTTCATGCCGCCCATGCCGGCGATTACGATGCAATCGGCTTTATCAGCGGCAAGCGGCGCGAGTCCGTCACCGAGTCGTGTTTCAATAAGACCATATGTTTGCCACGAGTTGTCGTCGGCTTCATTACAAAAGGTTTCATCACACAATCCCGCCGCGCGAATATTCCGCGCCGCAAATTCAAGCGGCCCCACGCTAACATCGCAGGCAATCGCCCGCTCGCACAGCCCCGCGCGAACCGCCTCAATCGGCAAATACGCATGGTCGGTGCCGATGTCCGCCAAAACGCCGCATTTTTCCACACATGAAAGCACCGCCGCAAGCCGCGGCGAAAGGCGCGCCGCTTGCGGTGAAAGGGCATTTTTCATAAGCCCCCCAAAACCCGTTCATACAAATAAAAAACATCAAAATCGGCCCCCCGCACATCGTCAAGCGAGAGGCCTTTGTCAATCAAATTTTGCGGTAAAATCAAGGCATTCAGCCCCCAATTTCTCGTTTTCCGAAATACTGCCAAAACATCAAAATCAAAGCCGCTCCCGCCAAAGTGCCGTCCATAACCCCAAAAGGCAGCAAAGTCATCATCATAGCCAGCGCAATCACGCAATTTATCACGGGAATCGCAAATCCCCACATACGATTTTTCCAAAGTCCAACCGCGCCAATAATTCGAATTACGCCCCTAATCAAGATAATCCTTCAACTTTTTACTCCGTGAGGGATGGCGCAATTTGCGCAGTGCCTTCGCCTCGATTTGGCGAATTCTCTCGCGTGTTACGTTGAATTCCTTACCGACTTCCTCAAGGGTGCGGGCGCGACCGTCATCAAGCCCGAAGCGCAGACGCAGGACTTTTTCCTCGCGGTCGGTTAATGTGTCTAACACTTCGATTAACTGTTCTTTGAGAAGTGTGAAGGCTGCGGCTTCTGCGGGGGCGGGAATATCGTCGTCGGGGATGAAGTCACCGAGGTGGGAGTCTTCTTCTTCGCCGATGGGGGTTTCGAGGGATACGGGTTCTTGGCCGATTTTTAGGATTTCACGCACTTTTTCTACGGGCATTTGCATTTCTTTTGCAAGCTCGTCGGGGGTGGGGTCTCGACCGAGTTCTTGCAGCAGTTGACGCGATACGCGAATCAGTTTGTTTATTGTTTCGACCATGTGGACGGGAATGCGAATTGTACGGGCTTGGTCGGCGATTGCGCGGGTGATTGCTTGGCGAATCCACCATGTTGCATATGTGCTGAATTTGTAGCCTTTTGTGTAGTCGAATTTTTCTACGGCCTTAATAAGCCCCAAATTCCCTTCTTGGATGAGGTCCAAAAATAACATTCCGCGCCCTACATATCTTTTTGCAATTGACACAACTAAGCGCAGATTGGCTTCGGCAAGGCGTTGCTTGGCAAATTCGTCGCCCTGTTCCATTAGTTTTGCCAGTTCAACTTCCTCTTCGCCGGTAAGAAGCGGCACTTTACCGATTTCTTTGAGGTACATTCGCACGTGGTCGTCGATGTTTATTGACCCTTCTACGGCGGCAAGGTCGATTTCCTTCTCTTTTTCCATGTCGGAACCCATGCCCGAGGAGGTCTCGACGCCCTGCGACTCAAGCCACTCAAAAACGCGCTCGACTTGGTCGGGGTCGAGGTCAACATCGCCCAAAAACTCCATGATTTCCTTTTGGTCCAGCGTGTTTTTGCTCTTTTTTCCGATTGCGACAAGCTCCTGCAAACGGTTCATTAACAACGGGTCGTCAAAGGCTTTCAAAAAGACCATTCCCTTCGTGTCTGCCAAGTTCAATGAGATACCGAGGCGGATTTCGAATTGAACCTTGGCATAACTTTTATTTTATCCATCACGCAGTGATATATTCAGCGAATTTATAGATTTCCTCTGTGATTCAAGCGATTTTGCGGCAATTGTGTCGTTTTTTTTGGCAAGAATTTGTGAAAGCAGCCACGATTCTTTCAATTTTTTTGCAATAACGTTCAAATCCTTTTCCATTGCGGCTTCGGAGGTGTATTTTGTCGGATTGATAAAAATTTCCGCTAAAATTTGATGCACCTCGTCGGATTCGAAAAAATCCATGATGTCGTTTGGGGATAAGATTTGTGTGTTTTTCGCGTGTTCAAAGGCGAATTCGAGCAGTTTTTTATAACTTTCGCCTCCGATTTCATCGGGCGAAAGGCACTCGCTTTTCTCGAGGGCGCGGGCTGCCGATTTGCTTGTAAGGACTATGTGCAGGAGGCAGTTTTTGAAATTTTTCAGTCCGCTGTCGTTCTTTGTTCGGACGGTTGCCATTGAAACAAAAATTCTTTCGGGTTCGCCGCGCTTTTTATTTATGTCCGACAAAATTGCCGAAAGGGAAAAGCCTGTGTCTCGTGAGACTTCCAGGGCATAATTCTCGGTTTCGATATTGCTTTCGATGGGTTTTAGAATATTTACGGCGGCTTTTGCATAATTTTCCTTGCCTTTTGCGGACTCGAGGTCGTGTTTTCTCTTTTCGACGTCGAGCTGGAAGCCCAAATATGTTTTCGCGTTTGCAAGCAGTGTTGCAAATTTTGATGCCCCGAACTTTGATAAATACTCGTCCGGGTCCTTTGCGTCGGGAATTTCTAAAATTTTCAGCTTCAAGTTTTCTTTAATAAGTACAGGGATTGCTCTTTGTGCCGCGCGCATTCCGGCTTCGTCGCTGTCAAGTATGAGAATTACTGTCTTTGCGCCCGAGTTTTTTATAAGTCTGGCGTGGGTGTTTCGCATTGCCGTTCCCAAAACTCCGACTGTGTTTGTAAAGCCGTACATGTGCATTGCGACAACGTCCATGTAGCCTTCAACGACGATTATCTCGTCTTTTCGCGCTTTTTTCGCTAAATTCAGACCGTACAGGCACTCGCTTTTTTTAAACAGCGCGGTTTCCGGCGAGTTTAAATATTTCGCTTCCTTTGTGTCTTCTTTCATCGTTCGTCCGCCGAAACCGATTACACGCCCGCGAGTATCGATTATCGGGAACATCAGGCGTCCGCGAAAACGGTCGTAGTATCCGGAGGATTTTTGGCCTTTTTTCACAAGCCCCGCAGTTTCGAACTTGTGCAGCGAAATTTCGGGGAAATTCGTCGCCAGGCCGCTCCATTCGTCCCTCGAAAGCCCAAGCCCGAATTTCCGCATAAGCTCCGGCTTTACGCCGCGATTTTCTAAATATTCGCGCGTTGCCGCGCCGCTTTCTTCATACAAATTGTCGTAAAAAAATCGCGCGACCAGCTTGTTTATTTCTTCGCATAATTTTCGCTCCGACGCTTGCGCGGCGGCGCGCTCTTTTTCCTCGCGGGTCGATGTTTTTTCGGGAAGATTAAAATGTACGCGTTCCGCTAATAATTTTAATGCGTCAGCAAAGTCAAGATTTTCCATGCGCCGCACGAATCCAAGCACATTTCCGCCCGCGCCGCATCCGTGGCAAAAAAACATTTGCTTATCGCGGTTTACGCTGAAAGACGCGGTTTTTTCGTTGTGAAAAGGACAAAGTCCGACATGTTCGCCCGAGCGCGGCTCGAGCCGAACGCCGTAGCTCGCGACGATATCAACGATATCATTCAAGGTCTTAACCTCGGAAATAACGTCTTGTGAATAAAGCACGGCTTGTCCGCCCCTCCCTTATTATTACAATTCGACACAAGAATGCAAAATCCTTTTTAAGTTGTTTTCAAGTTGATGATGTTAGTGACACTGGCATCAACGATTTGAAAAATTAAAAATTTTTTACAACTCGCTCAAAAAATGGTAATATGGGTGTGAAAATTCGAAGAAGGGAACGCGGGCGACCGGTTTTCATCGGGAATTGGTGCGTATCAGCGAATGGCAAAAACTATGGTCAACCGCGAAAAAATAATAACGATGACAAAGCTCGCGATTTATGACAAGCGCGACGGCGCGTCAGATCGCGCGGCAAACGAATTTTTCCGCCATGATTATATTTATAAAAAAAATATCGGAACACGCATTGCCGTCGGAATCGGCGGCGTGATACTTTTGGCACTTTATTGGCTGGGCGTGGTTTTTGTTGACGGCGTCGATGTTTTCGAGCTTGATTTGCTTACGCACATAATGGAATCCATGCTTATTGTTGTCGCGATAATCGCCGCGTACTCCGTAATCGGAACGATTCACGGAACGCGCGAGTATTATCTTGTGCAAAAAAGGCTCAAAAAGTATCATAATTTGGTGAATTTTTTGGAAGCAATTGATGGAAAAGGTCAAAAGGCGGAGGAGATAAGTGAGAAGGTAGAGGAAAAAGAGGCGGCGAAGCAGGATTCGCAGAATGAAATTCGCCCCGCGCTTCGTCCTGAAGCCCGCCCTGAACCCCGCCCTGAACCCCGCTCCGAAACCCGTTCCGAAGCTCGCACGGAAACGCCCGACCGCCGCGAGTCTCTCCTTGAAGCGCGTGAACGGCGCGAGCGCGAGAGACGCGAACGCGAGCAAGAACGCGAACGTGAACGCGAAGCCCGTGAAGCCCGCGCCGAAGCCCACAACGCCCGCACCGAAATTCGCGAAACCCGCGCCGATTCCGACCCCCTCGCCAATGTTTCCGCGCGAGCCATGTCGGGTTCTCGCCCGCGCTCGAATATCCGAACACGTCGCGACGAGTCGCGACCGCGTTATACATTAAAGCCGGGTCCCACCCCGCGCGATAACTGAGGTTTTTTATGGCACAGCTACTTCTTGCACGCGAAGAAATTGTAAAATTTTTCAAACGGTATGAAATTTTTATTGTTCCCGTGCTCAAATTTTTCTTGGGCTTATTTGTGTTTGCGTCGATAAACTCAATCGGCTACGCACACGAGGCACTGGTTCCGGTAATGGACTCCGTCGCGCCGTGGATGTTAAACGTTTTGTTTGCGGTGCTGTTTGTTGTAATGCCGATGAATCTTACGTGGATTGCGATAATTTTGATGACGACGATACAATTCTCCGCCAACATGGAGGCCGCCGTTGCCGTTTTTATTTTCCTGTTGTTAATTTTTCTTTTTTACGCGCGAATGGCGACGAAGGAGTCCATTGTCATAATTTTTACGCTTATTGCGTTTCGATTTAATGTGCCGTATCTTGTGCCACTTGTTGTGGGGCTGTATTTTCCAGTTACGGCGGTAATTCCCGTGACGGTTGGTGTGTTTATTCAAGCGCAATTTGCGGGGATTTCGCGTCTTATGGCTCCCGGAGCCGCGACCGCCGCCGCCGACCGCGACGCCGTCGAAATTTTAGGCGAATTACCCGCCGCGTTTGCCGACGTTTATTCAACGATAATGGGCAGTTTTGCCGGCGTTGAAACATGGATTTTTACCGCGATAATTTTCGCGATGGTAATCGTACTTGTACATTTTATAAGCCGTTTATCCATTGACTATTCCAAGGAAATCGCCATCGGTCTCGGCTGCGTGATGACGATTTTCGGATTTATAATCGCGATAATAATTAACACCGCCGCCGCGAATATCGGCGCGATGCTTTTGGGCGCGCTGGTTTGCGGATTTATTGCCATAATAATCCGATTTTTCGACGGTATTTTGGACTATCAACGCGCCGAAGCAGTACATTTTGAGGACGAAAATAATTACTACCACGTTAAAATTATCCCGAAGGTTATAATGACAAAATCGCAGCGAAGCGTAAAACGAATCCGTCCGCAATTGCCCGAAAATCCGCTCGAGAACGCGCAAGAGGAGGAGCCAAATGCTTGATAGATTCAGCAATTGGCTGATGGAGCTTTTTAATGTTCCCGTGCATAGTTTCCCCGCGTTCGGACCTGCGCAGATGCTGGATATTTTAATTGTCGCGGCTCTGCTTTACGTTGTAATGCGCTGGATTCGCCGCACGCAGGCTTGGGTGCTTTTGCGCGGACTGGCAATGGTTTTGGTTGTCGCGGCAATAGCCAGCGTTTTCGATTTAATTACGGTTTGGTGGATTTTGGACAACGCAATAAGCATGGGGCTTGTTGTCGTTGTAATTTTATTTCAACCCGAACTGCGCAAGGCCTTGGAACAGCTTGGTCGCGGGCAGTATCTGATTCAGCTTACGGAAGAAAGCGAACAACCCGTTCACACATCCGCGCACACCGCCGACGAAATTATTAAAGCCACGCGCGTTCTTTCAAAAAGCCTTACGGGCGCGCTAATCGTAATCGAAAACGAGGTCGATATAAGCGAACACGAACGGCGCGGAATCCCTCTCGATGCCCAGCTTTCCGTTCAGTTATTGCTGAATATTTTCGAAAAAAACGCGCCGCTTCACGACGGAGCCGTCGTTGTGCGCAACAATCGCGTTAGCTCCGCGTCGTGCATTTTGCCGCTTACCGCCGAATCTCTCGACTCATCCCTTGGTACGCGCCACCGCGCTGCTATCGGGATTTCCGAAGTTTCCGACGCGCGAGTCGTCGTCGTAAGCGAAGAAACCGGGACAATTTCCCTCGTAATCGACGGCAAAATCACCCGCAATATCGAAGAAAAGCAAATGCGCGATATGCTTATTTGGGGCGCGCCCGCGAAATCGCGGTTCTCGATTTTCAAGAAAAAGAAAAAGAGGTAGCAATGAAGGTCTTGAAAAAAATTTATTCCGTCGTTTTTGACGATTTTCATTGGAAACTGCTCGCGCTTATTGCGGCGAGTGTTATTTGGTTTGTCGGGATGCATAATATTGACCCCTATCGAACTTCGCTTGTGCAATCGCGGTTGCAGCTTATAAACTTGGAAATTATGACGCGCGAGGGCGTTATTGTGCTTAACGAGGACGCGCTTCGGGATTTGAACGTGAATGTTTTGGTGCGCGGGGTTCGCAGTGATATTGAAATTATGGAGGCGGCGGTTGCGGCGGACGCGGAACGGCTTGCGGATTTTGTTGCCATGAGCGTGGATTTTCGGGCGATTGAAGGCGCGGTGGTGGCGGCGGCAGGCGGCGTTTCAACGCAGACGCTTTATATTTTGCCAAACTTGTTGCAACCCGGATTGGAGCATATTTCATTTAACCCCGCATCCGTCGAGGTAATTTTGGACACGGTGCAGGAGCGAAATTTGTCCGTAAATATCATACAAATCGGCGAGGCGTCTCCCGGTTTTGAACTGCAACACATCAGACTCAACAACGAAACAATCAGGGTGCGCGGCGCACGAACCGATGTTCAGGCGGTGTCGCGCGTTGAGGCAATCGTTGATATCACGGGCGTTCACGAAGAAGTTGAGCAAACCGTGGAATTTTTGGTGCTTGACGCCTACGGCAGCGATATTACCGACCGAGTTCAGCTCAATATCGTCGAAACAACGGCGACGATTCGTGTTTGGCAGGTGCAACGCGCCGATATTATTTTGCGCGGCGAGGGTACGATTGCGCCCGGGTTCGCTGTTGCGGGAATTTCGGGAGATGTTCAAGGCGTCGAGGTCGTGGGTTCCGCCGAGGCGTTGTACGATTTTGACACGATTTTTGCCGAAATCGACTTAACCGGAGCAAACGCGAATATCACGCAGGAAATTTTGATTGCGGATTGGCTCCCGGACGGCGTTTATTTGAAACAAGACGAGCCGCCCGCGTTTTACGCAACCGCCCGTATCGAGCCAATAGAGCAACGTGTTTTCTCTGTGCCGCACGGAAATATTCGCACACGCGGAGTTGTCGGGCTTTATCAGCTTGTTGACGAGGTGCCGCTTTTCATTACCGCAAGCGGACCGCATTCGCTTATTGCCGCGCTTGATGTTGCGGAAATTTTGCCGGAATTTGACCTGCGAGGGCTTCCGATTGGCGTGCATACCGTTGAGCTTATCGTCGAGTTGCCCGTCGGGCTTAGCCTTGTCGGCTCGCCGCCGACGCTTCTTGTGCAAATTCACGAACCTGCCTCGCCGGAGGAAGACGAAAACGGCGTGGAAAACGATGGCGAAAATGGTGAAGAAAACGGAGATGATTTACCGCCGGAGGGCGAAGAAAACGGAGAAGACGAACCCGAGGACCCGGATGAAATTGAAGAAATCGAGGAAATCGAAGAAGAAAACGGAGAAGGAGATGATTCAAATGGGTAAAAGTAATGTAAAAAAAATCATGTGGGGGCTGTTTTTTGTCGGAGCGGCGGCACTGATTCTCGTTAATGCGTATTTCGAGTTTTTCGCGTTTTGGCAGCTTTTGGCACTTATCGCGCTTGTTCCGACGGTAATCGCAAGCGTGGTTTATCGCAATTTCAGCGGGATTTTTCTGCCGCTTGCGCTGTTGCTGGTCGTTTTTTCCGAACCGCTGGGCATCCCGATTTCGCCGCTGCCCATCATTGCTGCGGGCGTACTTTTAACAATTGCGTTTTCGATTATTTTCCCGGGTAAGTGGAAAAAAATTGTGACGGGCGGGTTTGATATCGGCGGAGTCAGCGGCGAGGACACGTCTTGTACGGTAAATTTTGGTGGCACAACGAAGTATTTCAAGGGCGAAAACATAAAGCACGCCTCGATAGAGTGCAATTTCGGCGGAGTTGACATATACATGACCGACGTGACCCTCGACCCCGGCGGCGCGATGCTTAATGTGTCGCTGAATTTCGGCGGAATCGAGCTGTATGTCCCCCGCGATTGGAATATTGTTAACAGCGTTTCGGTTTCGGCAGGTGCAATCGACGAAGAAGGCAGATGCACCGCCGGCGACGGCGCGCCTACGCTTACGATTGTCGGAAACGTGGCGTTTGGTGGAATGGATATACATTATGTGTAAAGGGGCATTCCAATGCTGATGACCGACGCCATAAAGCAAGCCGATTTTTCAAACTGCGCGCACACAAATTTCGGCGAACTGATGGTGAAGCTCGTTGCGGATTTGCAAAAAGAATGTCTTGCGTATGACGCACCTTGGCACGCGGACTTGGAGGCGGAGTTGATTGAGGCGGGGTCGGCGCAAGCTGACCTTTGGGGATTTAATTATTACTTTGAACGAGACGAATTGGAATATAATTCTCTCATCAATATAAGACCGCTTGAAAATAAATCTTCCGACATTCTTAACCCGGAAATCTGCGCAGAAGTGGAAAAAATTTTTCGGAAATGGGTGCGAGGAGAATGAATAGGCTGTCTGTCGGAAACATCGCAGTGGAAGCGCAACGTGCCGTGCGCCGAAAAAATAAGGATTACGGTGACCGCGTAATAACTTTGGTGGACGAATTAGTCGCAACAAAAACCCTTTCCCGCGGCGGTATGAAGGAGATGCTCCGCGCGAGGGAAATTTTTTGCGACTATTTTTATTACGGCAACACAGAACACATTGAACATACAATAAAAAATTTGATGGATTTCGCGTTTTTGGAAAGGTCGGTTTGAAATGTATAAAATCAGCGTAATCGTTCCGATTTACAACATCGAGGATTATGTGGAAAAGTGTGTGGAAAGTATTTTGGCGCAGACGCACGCGGAATTGGAAATTATTTTAATAAACGATGGCTCGACCGACCGCAGCGGCGAAATTTGCAACGAATTCGCGCGGCGGGACAAGCGCGTACGCGTTATCCACAAGGAAAACGGCGGCCTTTCATCCGCACGAAATGCAGGACTCGACGCGGCGGTGGGCGAGTTTATCGGATTTGTTGACGGCGACGATTTTATCGCGCCGAATTTTTTTGAGACTTTGCTTCTTCTTATGAAGGAACACGATGCGGATGTTTCAATGTGTTCTTTCAACAAGGTGAGAAACGGTGTCGCAACCCCAAAACTCACACCCGACCCTGTGCCGCAAATTTACCCGCGTCTTGAGGCGATGCGCCTCTTGCTTCTCGACAAGGAAATCGAAAGCTATGTGTGGAACAAACTGTATCGCGCCGAACTTTTCACGGGGGTGCGTTTTCCGCTCGGAATGATTTTCGAAGATGTTTGCGTTATGTATAAAATTTTCGGGAAAATCGACAGGCTCGTTTACGCAAAAATCCCGAATTACAACTACGTTTTCCGCGAAACCAGCATTTTGAACAAGGCAAACTACAAGAAAAATCGCGACTCAATCGAAATCGTTTCGGAAATTTATTACGCGGCGGCGGCTGTGCCGGAGCTGGACCGCGAACGCTGTTACAGCCTTGCGCTTTGGATGGTTCGCAGCCTTTATTATTCCGTTCTCGAGGGCGCGCCGGACTTTTCGCATGTCGAATCACGACTCGATTTGCTTCGCGAGGCATTTGAGCGGCAACGAGATTTTATTTTGAGCGAGTTTAATAACGAACAAAAAATACAGCTTTACTCAATGCTTTGGGATTTGGGCGGAGCGAAAGAAATTGCGCGGGTGATTTCGCAGGTTCGCGCGGCGCAAGGGGGCTGAAAAAATGCCGTTTGACGGAGCAACTTTGGCAGGAATTCGCGCCGAATTATCGGTGCTTGAGGGCGGAAGAATTGACAAAATTACACAGCCCGAGCGGGATGAAATTTTTTTAAGCGTGCGTGCGCGGGGGGAAAATTTCAAGGTTTTGCTTACGGCAAACGCCAACGCGCCTCGGGTTTGTTTTACGACGCAAAGTAAGATTTCGCCGCTTTCCGCGCCTATGTTTTGTATGATTTTGCGCAAACATTTGGGCGGAGGGCGGATTTCGCGGATTGTTCAGCCCGATTTTGACAGGATTTTGGACATTTATGTGGACACGCTTGATGAAATGGGCGACCCGGCGGAGAAGGTGCTTAGCGTTGAAATTATGGGAAAACACAGCAATATTCTGCTTCGTGACGGCGAGCGAATTATTGACGCAATAAAACATGTGCCGTTTTCGGTAAGCGCGGTGCGGCAGATTTTGCCGAACGCGCCGTATTCGCGGCCGCCGTCGGAGGGGAAAATTGACCCGCTTCATGCGACGGCAGAATTGAGTCGGCGAGTGTCACTCGCCGACTCATATTTTTCCGCCGCGAACGATATACTGCAACGCGCGATATATATGAGGTTTAACGGCATAAGCCCTGTGTTTTCGGCGGAAATTTGCAATCGCGCCGAGGTTGACCCGGAAAAACCTGCGGCGACTCTTAATGATGCGGAAAAAACGCGTTTGTGCGAGACTTTTTGTGATATTTTCGGAAAAATTGCGCGGGGGGAATTTGAATGCGCAATTTATCGCGCGCGCCAAGCCCGCAACGGGTTCCGTGGACACGTGGCAGAGCCAACACATGCTCTCGAAGCCGGAAATGAGGCCGGAAATGAGGCCGAAAACGAAGCCGGAAAAATCGTGGATTTGGCGGTTTTGCCCTTTACGATTTTTTCGCACCATCATGCGGAGGCGTTCGAATCGCCGTCGGCAATGCTCGAAGCGTTTTACGCAAAGCGCGACGAAAGCTATCGAATCGCACAAAAAACGGCGGACCTTCGCAAGCTGATTACCGCGCATCTCGAGCGTTGTCGCAAAAAATCTTTTGTGCATGAAAAAACCCTTGCCGAGGTGAAAAATCGCGACGACCTGCGCATAAAAGGCGAACTCCTGACCGCGTATTTGTACAAAATTCCGCCCGGAGCGGCATCGTTTACCGCAGAAAATTTTTACGACGAAAACGCCGAGCTTGAAATCACCCTCGACCCCGCGATAACAGCGGCGGAAAACGCGCAAAAATATTTCAAAAAGTATAACAAGCAAAAACGCGCATTCACCGCCCTTCAAGAACAAATTGAAAAAAACGCGGAAGACTTGACGTACCTCGAAAGCGTTGTCGCTTCCATGGACGCCGCCGAAAACGAGGCGGATATCGCGGAAATTCGAACGGAATTAGCCGAGCAGGGTTTCGCAAAACGCAAGCACGCGCCCGGAAAAAACAAAAAAGTCCAAGCTGCGTCAAAGCCTCTAAAATTCACGTCTGCCGACGGTTTTGAAATCTACGTCGGAAAAAACAACTCGCAGAACGATTACTTGACTCTGCGTTTTGCAAAGCCACACGATATATGGTTCCACACCAAGGAAATAGCGGGTTCGCACGTAATCTTGGTCACAAACGACAACGAGCCGTCCGACGCCGCAATTATCGAAGCCGCAAAAATCGCCGCCGCGCATTCCCGCGCAAAAGACGGCTCAAACGTCCCCGTAGATTACGTCGCCCGCAAGCACGTCAAAAAACCCGCCGGCGCAAAGCCGGGCTATGTAATCTACGACAAGCACAAAACCGTTTATGTAACACCTTGATACATTTTTTTGAAAATGGATGCTAATATAAGTATTTTTGGGGAAAACTTTGGGTATGTCCCCACTTCTGTCAATTAAAAATCTGCGCGTTTCATTTAAGAATTTTACCGCCGTAAACGGCGTTAGTTTTGATGTGGAAAAAAACGAGGTCTTTGCCGTTGTCGGCGAGTCCGGCTCGGGGAAAAGCGCGGCGGCACTGTCCATCACGCGTCTGCATAATAAAAATTTCACGCGCGTGACGGGTGAAATTTTATTTGGCGGAAAAAACTTGCTCACGATTTCGGAACGCGAACTTTATAAAATTCGCGGCAAGGAAATTGCCGTAATTTTGCAAGACCCCACAACCGCGCTAAATCCCCTAATCCGCGCGGGCAAACAAATCGAGGAGCCGCTTTTGTATCACACAAATTTTTCGGCAGCGGCGCGAAAATCCCGCGTGCTTGAGCTGCTCAATGCCGTCGGAATTGCTAATCCGCACCGCGTGTACTCGGCGTTTCCCCACGAGCTTTCCGGCGGAATGTGTCAGCGCATCGTGATTGCCGCCGCCCTCGCCTGCGAGCCCGCGTTAATCATCGCCGACGAACCGACAACCGCCCTCGACGTAACGGTTCAATCGCAAATTTTGGACCTCCTCGGCACGCTTCAAAAAAATTTCGGCACGGCGATAATTCTTATCACCCACGACCTCGGCGTCGTCGCGGAAACGGCGCATCGCGTCGCGGTTATGCACGAAGGGCAAATCGTCGAAACCGCCGACGTGCGCCGACTTTTCAAAAATCCGAGCCACCCCTACACACGCCGACTTTTGGACTCAATGCCGTGAGCCTCCGGCAAATATTTGTCGGTGACAAGGGCGTGTTATTGTATCGACCTCGGCGTACAAACGCCGATTTTTAACGCCTTCTCGTTGCAGGATTTTACGCATTTTCCACAGCGAAAACACTCGGGGTCGTTCGGGTGAACCGTCGGTTCTATTCTAATACCGCACGCATTTTTGCATCGTCCGCAGGCGGTGCATTTTTCTTTGTCGCAATGCATTCGCAAAACCGCGACGCGGTTAAACATCCCGTAAATCGCGCCAAGCGGGCAAAGCACGCGACAAAAAAATCGCAACACAAAAACCGAAAGTATCATCAAAACCACCGCGATTGTTATTTTCAAAAAAAATTGCGCACCAATTTGGTAGCGCAAAAAATCGTTTGCCGCCAAAAGCGGAACAGCGGCGAAAATCGTACCCGACGGGCAAACATAGGCGCAAAACCACGGCAAGCCAAGCCCGGTCGCATCGCGCCTGACGGCAAACGGCAAAACAACAACAAAAAGTGCAAGCACCGCGTATTTTACATATTTTAAAAACCGCAAAGGGGTAACGATTTTCGGCGTCGGCACACGATAAACCAAATCCTGCAAAAGCCCCATTGGGCAAACAAAGCCACAAATAAATTTCGCGAAAATCACGCCAACGGAAAGCAAAAAGCCCGCGACAAACAAACTTAACGTTTGTCGCGCGCCCGCGAAAAACATCTGCGCCGCGCCAATCGGGCAAGAAAACGCCGCCGCCGGGCAGGAATAACAATTCAGCCCGGGCGTGCAAAAACTCTTAGTTTCGCCCTGATGAATACGCCCGGAAATAAAATTATGCAAAAATGGATTTTGCAACAAAAAGAATCCGAATTGAATCAGCAAACGCCGCATCGAATCGCCCCTATCCCAGCCCGATACATTCCATGCAAACAATTGAACCCTTTGCGAAAATCTCCGCAAGTTCGCCGCGAAATACGCCAAGCGCAATTAAAACAACGCCTGCCGTAAGCAGGAAAATTTGCACTGCGCGGCGCGGGCGAGTACAGATGCTTGCGCGGAAAAAGTCCGACATGTGTTTTAGGCTACAAATCGATGATGTCAGAAAACATCATCAATCCAACGCGCTTCGAATCGCGGAACGCAATGCACGCGCCGAACCGCCCACAATTTGTTCGCCGACGACATTGCCGTCTGCGTCAATTATAATGCTTGTCGGCACAAAACCGGAGCGCACAAGCGGCAGTAATTCTTCAAAATAATCAAGCCTTGCGTCCACGGTAATAAATTCCGCCGATGCGTTTTCTTTCGCGGTAATGGCGGTTGCCGCGCCGGTATCAAAGTCATCCATAAGCGTTAAAAATCCAATGCGGTCGCCGAATTCCTCGTGAAGTTCCGCAAGTGTCGGCATCCCCTGTACGCACGCAAAGCACCATGTTGCCCAAAAATAAACAAAAAACAGCTCTTTGTTGCCCAAATCCGCCTCGGTTACAGTGTTTCCGTGCAAATCATACGTTGAAAATGCAAACGGAAACGTACTTTCGACGTAACCTTCATCAGAATCCTCGGCGGGTCCTTCATCAGATGTCGCCTCGGGCGCGGCAGCGGTAACATTAACGGGCGGCGGCGCGAGTGACGCGGGAACCTCCGACGATTCAAGGAAAAATTCATCGTAGCATCCGGCAAAACCGACAAGCAAAATGACGGCAAGCACCGACAATAAAAATCTTGTTTTCACACAATTCCTCCTAAAAAATTTCCCTCATTTTAGCATATGGGTTTTAATTTTGCGAATTTCGTTTTAGGGCGTGTAGCCACTACGCAAATGGGATGGTTTTGCAAAACAAAAAAAATGAGTCGGCGAGTGTCACTCGCCGACTCATTTTTTTCGGCTAAATTTTACGGAGGACAATTCTCAGGGCGTGTTGCAACTAACCGGACAAGTTTTTTTTGGATTTTTACGTGGAAGGACAAGTCTGTCAAGGTGTGCTATATTTATTGCGCAGGTGAATAAAATGGAATTTATGGAGGGAAGACCATGGAAAACAAGTACGGATTCAACTTTTTGTGGATGTTTGCAAAGTTCGAAAAGGACACGAAACCCACCGCGCCAAACCTGCGCGAGCTGGATTTTATTGCGGAAAAAGGCTTTAATTTCGTTCGCGTGCCGACGGATTACAAGTTTTGGACAAAGGATTTTGATTATCTTAATCCGGATGAGAAAATTTTTGAGACGTTTATTGATGTGTATCTCGATGAATGTACAAAACGTGGGCTTCATATGTCCCTAAACATTCATCGCGCGCCGGGTTATTGTGTCAATCGGAATGATTTGGAAAAGCACAGTTTGTGGACGGACAAGGAGGCACTGGACGGATTTATCTTTTTGTGGGAACATTTTGCCAAAAGATATAAGGGGATTTCAAACGATTTGATTAGTTTTGACTTGGTAAACGAGCCGCCACACATAGGAAGACACGGCTGTACGCGAGACGCGCACGAGAAAGTTATTCGCGAAACGATTGCCGCCATTCGAAAAATTGACCCAACCCGCGAAATCGTGATAAACGGCCTCGCGTGCGGGCATACCGCATTGCCGGAGCTTGCGGACGCGGAGGTAATTCACAGCGGCCGCGGCTACCAACCGTTTCAGGTGAGCCACCACAAAGCGCAGTGGATTGACGACTGGGAGAACATGGAGCCGCCCGTTTACCCCGGAATTTTGGACGGAATGAACTGGGACCGCACAGCCCTTGCGGAATCGTACAAAGAGTGGCGCGAAGTCGAGGCAGAGGGGGTAAAAATCCACATCGGCGAATTCGGTTGCTTTAACAAAACGCCAAACGATATGGCGTTGCGCTGGTTAAGCGATTTGATGGGATGCTGGAAGGATTTCGGCTGGGGGTACGCAATGTGGAATTTCAAAGGCCCGTTTGGTATTTGCGACCACGGTCGTCCCGACGCGCGTTTTGAAAAACTCAACGGATTCAACATAGACGTGGAGCTTTTGGACTTGATGCTTAACAACAGGAGGCGAAAAAAATGAACGGACAAACCGCTGAAAAATGGCTGGTCGACATTTTGGATTACTGGCAAGGGCTCAAAGATGAAGAAAACGGCGGCTTTTGGGGCGAATCGGATTTTTACGGCATACCGAAAAAGCTCGCCGACAAAGGCTGCATCGCGAATTCTCGCATTTTGTGGACATTTTCCGCGGCATACCGCGCCGTGCGCAACGAATCGTACAAAAAGCACGCCGAAATCGCCTATGATTTTATGCAAAAAGCCTTCATTGACGAGGAAAACGGCGGACTTTTTTGGCTTGCGCGTGCCGACGGAACGCCTCTTGAGACAAAAAAACATTTTTACAATATCGCATTTGGAGTTTATGCACTAAGTGAATTTTATCTCGCGACCGAGGATGAAAAATCCCTAAACCTTGCGATACAACTTTTCGAAAAAATGGAGCAACACGGGCGGGATAAAATCGCGGGCGGCTACATCGAAGCGGCGGGTCAAAAGTGGCAAGCAATCGACGATTTCCGCTTGAGCGACAAGGATATGAACGGCCCGAAATCCATGAATACGAACCTGCACGTAATGGAGGCATATACAAATCTGCTTCGCGCAGTGCGCCAAGCGCACAATAAACATCGGGGCCGCATGTTGGATGCCCCGGATACCTCGGATACCCTCAAGGCCGTACGCATCTCCGTTTCCGAGGCTCTCTCCTCGCTCATGCACGTAATCATGGACAAAATTATCGACAAAACCACGTTTCGGCTATTTTTCGAAATGGACTGGACGCCGCTAAAAGCGGGAATTTCCTACGGTCACGACATCGAGGGAAGCTGGCTTTTGCACGACTCGGCACTGGCTTTAGGGGGCGAAGAGTTGCTGTATGAGGCAATCGACGTCGCCACAGAAATCGCCGAAGCAACCTACAATATAGCTATCGACCACGAAAACGGCGGCCTGAAAAGCGGAATCAGTGTGACGGGCAAGCCCTTTGAAAACAAGGAATGGTGGCCCCAAGCCGAGGCCGTCCCGGGATTTTACAACGCCTTCAAAATGACCGACGATAAAAAATTTAAAGACGCCGCCGAAAGTATTTGGGAGTACATTTCTCGCCACTTCATCGACACAAGAAACGGCGAATGGCACAACGAGCTGTTCTACAATAACTGGCCCGATGTCTCCATGCCCAAAACCGGGTTTTGGAAATGTCCCTATCATAATGGCCGCATGTGTTTGCAAATAATGAAATGGTATAAGTAGTGTTGCCCTTTGTAAATACACCGACCAATAAATTATAGAACATAATCAAAAAAAGGTGTAAACTGTCCATAAAAAAGGACAATGAAAATGGCGA
>WRGX01000185.1 GCA_009786975.1 Defluviitaleaceae bacterium | reverse complement strand
GGTTGCTCTCCAGCATTGCCCTATCCTCTCGCCTGTATCATGAATGATAACCACGTTGTTCACACCCTATACCCACACTAATCGGCGATGCCCCAATATAATTCGCCTTCCGTCGCGGGTTCGCGGTCGGGTTCGAGGGGGGGATAAAATGCGTCATCTTCCGCCGC
Source organism: Defluviitaleaceae bacterium (assembly GCA_009786975.1). Taxonomy (GTDB): domain Bacteria; phylum Bacillota; class Clostridia; order Lachnospirales; family WQUN01; genus WQVC01. The sequence continues at coordinate 17,106 of WRGX01000185.1, read as the reverse complement.
GAAATTGGAGATGCTGTTGAACATCGAATTGTTGAACATTGAAGCGGGAAGAAAAACATCGTTTCCGTCAACAGTCCCGGCAAAATATGCCGGATGCCACTCGTATTCGCGCCAAAAAAAGCTGTAAATCGCGGTGTCCGACGGGCAATCCGGCGGCGTGCAAGCCGAGCAGTAAAAACTTGTTACAACAAAGCGATGCATTTCGATTTCATACCTCTCGTCGGGGTTTGTGACTATCCCGCCGTCAAAATTCCAATTCCATTCGTTTGTGCGAATCTCGCTGTCAGAATCCCAAACCCATTCGCTTGCGCGCTCCCCGGTTTCCTTTGAAATAATTCCGTCCGTGCAGCCGGGGGCGCGGCATGTGATTTCGCGCGAAATCGGTCCGAAGGCATCGCCTGCGTTAATCCGCTCCCACGCGTATGCCGAAAGCTCTGCGCGGAAGTTTTCGTAATTTGCGGCAATTTCGTCGCCCTCGTAATTGTAGCCGCCGTAGCCGCCGTTTCCGTTTGAAACAGCCGCAAACGCCGCCGCCGCTAAAACAAAAACAAGCGCGACAGCCGCAATGCTTGCAAAAATCGTTCTTTTCTTCGTTTTCATAATCAAATCAATCCTTTCTTTAATCGCGTTTTTCGCAAAGTAATTGTAAAGCGGCGACAGTCCGCCGCGCTTTTCTTCAAGCGCGACAAGCGTAAGCGCGTATGCGGATTTTTCTCCGTCGCCCATCTTGCGCAAAACCGCCTCGTCGCACGAAACCTCAATATCGCGGCTCGCAAGAACGTACATGAGCCAAACCGCGGGATTAAACCAATGCACACAAAGCGCGGCGGCAAGCAGCCATTTTTGTACGATATCGAAACGGCGAATATGCGTAATTTCGTGGGTAAGTACATATTCGAGCGCGGCGGCGTCGGCGAAATCCGTGGTTTTCGCCAAAAGGATTACGGGGCGAAAAATGCCGTAAGTCAGCGGCGTGTGAATTTTGTCGGATATGCGAATTTGAAGCCGACGACGCAGGGCGTTTTTCCGTAACCATCCGCGCAAAAACTCGTTGTCAACGGGCAATGCTGCCGCATATTCGCGACGGGCGAAAACATGCGTGATAAGGAAATTGAGCGCGAAAATAACTGCTCCGCTTGCCCAAATTATCGGCAAAACGGGGACGCGGGGGGCTTGCGGCGACGCAGGGACGGTCGGAAAGGGCGATTGCGGTGGTGCGGGCAAGCTCGGCGGATGCGGCGAAATATGCTCGGACGTATCGAGTCGGCGAGTGTCACTCGCCGACTCTTTTTTTTCGGGTCGCGGCGGAATATGTTCGGACGTGTCAACACCGGGTTCGCTAACATAAGCGTTCGGTGCAAGCGAAGAAATTTCAATCGAAGAAATTCCAAGCGGCATCTCAAACGGCAGCGCAAACGGCATCTCAATCGGCAACGTCACATGCAAAGGAACAAAAATTCGCAAAAGCACCACACACCAAAGCGCAACAAAAGTTCTTTTCGGCAATCGCGAAATCGCAACCGCTCGAACTACCGCAATTACCAAAATCAAAATTGCCCCGGAAAGACTCATTTGCAAAAAAGTCATACCATCACCCCACACTTTTAGCCATTCGCTGAACGCACAAATCGCCATTAAAAATCGGCCGCCCGCGTTCCTCTCGCAGGTTTTACACTTTTATTCGTAATGCAAAATCATCTGCCTAAGCCGTGAAATTTCCGCATCGGACAATTTTTTCCCGTCCAAAAGCGAAGCCACAAGAACGTCTGCCGCGCCGCCGTACATTTTGTTAATAAGTTCATCAGTCTCATACTCACGAACATCCTCCGCGCTGATAATCGGCCGGCAAACAAACCCCGGCTCCCTTCGCTCAACCGCGCCCTTATCCACACATCGTTTCAGCATCGTATAAGTCGTAGTTTTTTTCCACCCCACTTCCTCGCCCAAAATTTCGGCAATCCGCTTCGCGCTCGCCTCGCCTTCACGCCAAAGGGTTTGCATGATTTTAAGCTCTGCGTCGTACAATTTTAACATTTTTGCCCCTCCGTTCTAATGCATTAGAATTGAACACGCCCATTCTAACGGGTTAGAGTGGGCGTGTCAAGCGAAAAAATTTAAATCCTCCGAGCAGCAATTTCGGGGTGGGGGGATTGTGAAAAAAACCTGCATTTGCAGGGGTTGGGCGAAATGTGTGCGTGGAGACTTACTCATCCTCGTCCCGAATAAAATCAGCCGCTTCCTCGGGCACACAAACCGCAAAAATTGCCGCCGCCGTAGAAAACAGCGCGTACATATACAAATTCAGCCCAACGCCCCCGCTCCATCCGTAAATCCCGGCAATCGCCGAAATCGCAATCACAATAAGCACGAGCCCAATGTTCCAAACAGCCGTGCAAACCGTCAAAATAATTCCCACAACGAACCGCCAAACCACACCCGACGTTCGATAAAATATCGCGCAAAAAACGGCGGCATTAACCACGCCCAAAATAAGCCACGGCACGCCGACCCACCCGCCGAAAAAAAGCGGCACGATAAAATACATAGCCATTGCCGCAATTTGAAGCCCAAGCGCGACGCCACGCAAAACTTTCCGTTTATCCATCAAGCCCCACCTCCGTAATATTCAAGCAAAATCGCCTCAAGAAACAGCATAAACCCGCGCATATTTTCCTCCAATTTACCCGGCCATGTCTCGTCGATATAGACGAAACAGTCCTCTGGCGTGTGTACAACGCGCATCATATCGCCGTAAATTCCGATAAATTCCCACCACGTCATGTTCTCGCTTCTGGCGTGCCATTCGTCTGTTTTTTCAATGGCGTTCATAAACATTACGGTGTGTCCGAAGGGTAAAAACGCCAAATGGTCGCTGGGCCCGAAGGCACCCAATGGTTCGGCGAAAAGCTCAAAGCCGTGTTCGTCGGAAACTTCCCGTGCGATTCGGTCCCATGTTTCCGTTATGTGATTCGAGCCGGGGATAAAATTATCCGCGAGGCCGTAAAACCCTTGCACAATCTCGCCCCAACGTTCGTCGGTGCAATCCAAAACCCCGGTATCATACCCTGCCATGTAAAAAAGATACGGTCCCTCAAGCAAAACGTCGGCGTTTATCATAAACAAAACATCGTCGTGGTCAATCGAATTCGCAAAATACCACGCTCCGTAAAGTCCCACTTCTTCCGCGCCGAAAAATACATATTGCAACGTATAATAATGCCCAAGCTCGCGCATACGCGCCGCGCTTTCGATAAGCAGCGCGGTTCCGCTGGCATTGTCGCTTGCCCCCGGTACGAAAATCGAGTCGTAATGCGCGCCGATTATAATTGTTTGCGAGCTTTGCCCCGGCATGGTCAAAATTACGTTTTGGCTTATGCGGTCGGCGCGGAATCCGAGATTCGCAAAGGGCGACGCGTTAAGCGCGCTTAGCGGAATCATCATCGGGACAATTCGAAGCCCCGCTCCGCCGCGAAACGTAAATTCCTGCATCCGAATATCATCGAATCCCAGCGCGGCAAGCTCGTCATAAATCCAAAGTGCCGCCGATTTCTCTTGATACGAATACGGAAAACGGTCGTATAAATTCTCGCTCATAAATTCTATAATTCGAACCGACGGCTCGCCGTGTACCGCAGAAATATCGACGCCAACCCGCGTATCCGGCGCCACCGCCTCCGGCCGCATGAACGCGCCCACAAAAAAAACCGCAATCGCCAATAAAGCGGTCGCGGAAATAAAAATAATTGACTCTTTCATAAAATCCCTCCTTTGTGGTATTCTACCATAAAATGAACTCCATATTAGAGGGGAATTTTTTATGTATTGTCAAAAGTGTCAAACAAATCCGGCATCACTTCATATGCAACAATTTATTAACGGGAAAAAGGTCGAATTGCATTTGTGCCAGGAATGCGCGTTTAAAGTCGATAATCCCGAGATGCTTGTCTCGCTTGAAAATATTTTCAAGGGCTTTTTGGACCAAATTACCGCGCAACATTTTCCCCAAAACGCGGCAACACCAAACGTGACGGGCAAAACGCCAACCCCCCCTCGCGCGCCGGCAAAAGCCTGCACGCGTTGCGGAATGACCTTTCACAAATTTAAGACAGGCGGGCGACTCGGATGCGATGTTTGCTACAAATCGTTCAAGGCGGAAGTAGAAGTTTTGCTGAAAAACGTGCAGGGAAGCACGCGCCACGAGGGCAAATATCCGCGCCGCATGGGTGCGGGAATTTTCAATAAACGCCAAGTAACCGAGCTTCGTGACAAATTGAAAAAAGCCATCGAGCAAGAGGATTTCGAGGATGCCGCACGCCTTCGCGACGAAATTCGCGCGCTCGAGGGCGCGGAAAAAGAGGTCAAAGTGTGAAAAATCAGCGGGCGGAACACGGGCGGCGAATTTCTGATGGCGATTTGTGCGTTCAGCGAATGGCGAAAAGTGTGAAAAATGAACGAGAGGAACGCGGACGACCAATCGGGAATTGGTGCGTATCAGCGAATGGAAAAAAAATATGAAAATACCGTGGTATCAGGAGCCGATTATTGACGAAAGCGAAATCCTTTCATCCCGCGTGCGCCTTGCGCGCAATATAAAAAAATACCCCTTTCGCAGAAAACTTACGACAACGGACGCCGCGGGAATGGTCGCCGAGGCGTCCGAAGCCGTGACCATGGGCGGAAATTTTTTTCGCCGCCTTGATTTAGAAAATTTCAGCAAAACCGAGCAAACCGTTTTTCTTGAAAAACACATCGTAAGCCCGGAGTTTTTGAACGGAAACTTGCCCAAAGGCCTGCTAATCAGCGACGACCAAAACGTCAGCGTGATGTTAAATGAAGAAGACCACGTGCGCATTCAGTCCGTCAAACCCGGCGACAATTTGGCGCAAGCCTTTGAAACCGCCGGACATATCGACGATTTAATCGAAGAACGCGTCGAGTTCGCATTCGACACGGAATACGGATATTTAACGGCCTGTCCGACAAACACAGGTACCGGCTTGCGCGCATCTTACATGATTCACCTGCCGTGCCTTTCTCGCGCCGATACAAACTTATCGTCGCATCTGTTTTCAAACCTTGCGAAATTCGGCGTGGCAATTCGCGGAATTTACGGCGAGGGCACCGCGCCCATGGGCAGCATTTATCAGATTTCGAACCAAAATACGCTGGGCAAATCCGAGCTGGATATAATCGCGGGGCTTCAAAGCGTCACACAAAACGTTATCGCGCAAGAACGAGCCGAGCAGGAAAAAATTCGGAAAACAAATCTTAGGCACCTCGAGGACATCGTGTTTCGCGCATACGGAATCGTTACGAATTGCCGCTTAATTTCCGCCGGAGAAGCCATGAATCTCCTGTCCGACATACGACTCGGCTACATTACAGGACTTCTCGACGCGCCCAAACCGCAAAAACAAATCTATCAGATAATGATGGAAATTCAGCCTGCGCATTTGCAACGTACGCGCGGCGAAGATTTGGACGAAATGCAACGCGATATAATTCGCGCAGACTATTTGCGCGAAATTTTTTAACACCGGGGACACATGTTGGCGGCGACGCGTTCCCTCGAAGCCGGGCGCAGTTACCTTATTAAAAAAAGTGCGGTGAGGCGTCGCACTTTTTTTTAATAAGGAAATCTTTTTTGCCTGCGGCAAAAAACCGTGAAAAAAAAGTGCGGTGAGGCGTCGCACTTTTTTTTCACTGATGTTATGTATAATTCTCTCAATTATGTATCATACTGTTATCGTGAACAAATAAATACTTACCATCGCCGCCGTGGCTAACCCCCGCGCGGATGCCGAAGGGAGGTAAAACGGTATGGAAAACAACAAAAAGCACAATGCACAGGACACCACAAACAAAAACAACAACAGAACCGAGTTTGCGGAAGACTGTAACAACAACGCATCCAACAACACAAACAATAAGAATAAGAACAAGTAATTTTGCAAAAAAAAAGAGTCGGCGAGTGACACTCGCCGACTCTTTTTTTATGGGTCGGGAAATTGCGCCCGGCTTCGAGAGAATGTGTCGCCGCCGACACATGCCCCCGGTGTCCACCGCGCGCTTGGCGCGCTTTTTTTATGGGCCGGGAAATTGCGCCCGGCTTCGAGAGAATGTGTCGCCGCCGACACATGCCCCCGGTGTCCACCGCGCGCTTGGCGCGCTTTTTTGTTGCACAAGACAGCCCTTTGACATAGAATGAAGCAAGGGAAAATCTAGGGCGTGTTGCCACTACGCGAATGGCAACACGCCCTAAAAGGGAGCTATTATGCGATTAATGAAAGCGATACGTGCGCGCGACCCGGCTGTGCGTTCGTGGCTTGAAATTTTGCTTTATCCGGGATTTTGGAGCATGTTTTTTCACAGGCCCTGCCATTTTCTTTACAACCGGAGGCTTTATTTCCTTGCGCGGCTTGTTTCGCAATACGCGCGTTTTGTTACGGGAATTGAAATTCACCCCGGCGCGCAAATCGGCAAGGGCGTTTTTATCGACCACGGATTCGGGGTTGTTATCGGCGAAACCTGCATAATCGGCGACGATGTGCATATTTATCACGGCGTAACCCTGGGCGGAACGGGCAAAGAAAAAGGCCTCAGGCACCCCGTTATCGGAGATAACGTGGTTATTGGCGCGGGCGCGTTGGTTTTAGGTCGCGTTCATATCGGCGCGGATGCAAAAATCGGTGCGGGCGCGGTTGTTGTGTCGGACGTTCCCGAAGGCGGAACCGTTGTCGGCGAAACCGCACGACTTGTGGGTTGCGAGGCGTCCACACGCTATGAAGTAGAGGCACTCAGGGCGAAAATTTCCGAGCTTAAAACACTGATTGACGGATAAAAAGCGCGCAAGCGCGCAGTGGACACCGGGGACACGTGTCGGAATCGGCACGTTCCCTCGAAGCCGGATGCAGTTTTCTATTGCATAAAAAACCGTATCACTAACTTGCCCACTTGCCCTAACGCCGGATTTTAATTACAATGTAAAAAATCGGGAAAAGAGGCGAAAAAAATGGCAAAGAAGAAAACCGACTCGAAAAAAAATAAAGAAGCCATCGTATTTGAGGACCAGGCCGCAAAAGAGGAGGCGTTACATAATGCCCTCGCGAATATTGAAAAGCAGTTCGGCAAGGGCGCGGTTATGAAAATGGGCGAAAAAATGGACGATATGGATATTCCCGTGGTTACGACGGGAATACTTAGCATAGACCTCGCGCTTGGCGTAGGCGGTGTGCCAAAGGGGCGCATCGTTGAAATCTACGGGCCGGAGTCATCGGGAAAAACGACGCTCGCGCTTCACGTTGTTGCGGAATGCCAAAGGCTCGGCGGGATTGCGGGCTACGTTGACGCGGAACACGCAATGGAACCGGTTTACGCGAAAAAACTCGGCGTTAACATCGACGAGCTTTATATTTCACAGCCCGACGACGGCGAACAAGCTCTTGAAATTGCGGAGTCCATGGTGCGGTCGTCGGCGATTGACATCGTGGTCGTTGACTCCGTAGCGGCCCTTGTGCCGCGCGCGGAAATCGAGGGCGAAATGGGACAAGCCACCGTCGGCGTGCAAGCGCGCCTGATGTCGCAAGCCCTGCGTAAACTCACGGGAATTACAAGCAAAACGAATTGCATTGTAATTTTTATCAACCAGCTTCGCGATAAAATCGGCGTAACCTATGGTAGCCCGGAAACAACAACGGGCGGTCGCGCGCTGAAATTCTACTCGTCCGTGCGCATTGATATTCGCCGCTCCGAGACGATTAAAGTCGCGGAAAGCCCCGTCGGCAACCGCACAAAGATAAAAATTACGAAAAACAAAGTCGCTCCGCCGTTTCGGACCTGCGAAGTTGACATAATGTACGGCGAGGGAATTTCCAAAGAAGCCGATATTCTCGACCTCGGCGCGCAAATGAATCTTGTTAAAAAAAGCGGCGCATGGTTTTCCTACGGCGAAACGCGCTTGGGTCAAGGTCGCGAAAACGCCAAAACCTACCTGCGCGACAACCCCGAAATTCGCAGTGAAATCGAAAATTCCGCCCGCGAACAATTCGGCATGAAATCGCTCGAGGCTTTGGCCTCGCCGGAAAACTATGTAAAAGTTGACCCCGCCGCCCTCGCGGCAAACGACGACGATGACGCATTGGAAATTGAAATCATGGACATGGAGGACGAACATGATTAAGACCACGAAGATGAACACCGTCGGCGATATTATGATTTTTGCCGCAAACGCTAATCCAAAATTGGCGCAGGGTGTTGTTAAGCGTTTGGATTTAAAGCTCGGCGAGTCGGAAGCGGGCAAATTTTCCGACGGCGAAACAAAGATTATCGTAAGCGACACCGTTCGCGGCGCGGATGTATTTATAATTCAATCGACGTGCCCGCCGGTGAACGACAATTTGATGGAACTTTTAATCATGCTTGACGCAATGCGGCGGTCGTCGGCGGGACGAATTACGGCGGTTATCCCCTATTACGGCTACGCGCGGCAGGACAGGCGTTCCCGCTCCCACGACCCGATAAGCGCGAAGCTCGTCGCCGATATGATAACAAAAGCGGGCGCGAATCGTATTTTAACAATGGACCTGCACTGCCCGCAAATTCAAGGTTTTTTCAACATCCCGCTCGACCATTTAAAAGGCGTGTACATGTTCGCGAGCCATTACAGAAGCGGAAATGTTTTCGGCAACTGTATGTCCGACGTTGTGATTGTTTCACCGGATTTCGGCTCGGTGGCGCGGTGCAAAAATTTCGCAAGTATGCTCAATGTGCCGCTCGCAATCGTTGACAAACGGCGTTTGGACGACAAAAAAAGCGAAATCGACCATTTCATCGGCGATGTCAGCGGAAAACGCGCGATACTTCTCGACGACGTTCTTGCGACAGGCGGCTCACTTTGCAACGCCGCAAAAGTCGTTATGGACCATGGCGCGAAAGAAGTCTACGCCTGCGTAACCCATGCGATTTTATGCGGCAACGCCGTTGAAAATATAAAAAATTCACCGATAAAAGAACTCGTTCTTTTGGACACAATAGAACTTGACCCCGCAAAAAAACTGGACAAAATCAAGGTACTGTCCGTAGCCGATTACATCGGCAACGCGATAAATTGTATTCATAATAACGAATCATTAGGAGAGCTTTTTCTTAAAATGGATACGAAAAAATGATTCAAAAACTGAAGCTCGCCGCGCGAAATTTTCGCAGTTTCCGACAAACCCACCCGATTACCATGCGTTACGGCATCGACGGAATTTTGCTTATGGGTGCGGTTTCAATCGCGGCGAACAATAATAACCTGTTTGCGCAGAGGCTTGGCGCGGACGAATTTCAGCTTAGCATGTTGCAATTTTTGCCGCAGATGCTAAGCCTTGTTTTGCTTGTGCCGATGGGGCTTATGACCGACAGCTTTGCAAACAAGCGGCGTATGCTTTCCGCCGCTCTTGTTATGGCGGGGATTTTTTTCGCGATTGCAAGCATGGCAGCTTTTGTGCCGGATGTTTTGCCCGATGTTCCCGTTTATTTTTTTATCGCGTTTTTGGCGTTGGCAAACGTGTCCGTTGGTGTGATGAATATTGCGTGGCAGTCGTATTTTCCCGAGGTTGTGCCGGAAAATGCATGGACCGAGGGCGTCAAGGAGTCGCGCAACAATGTTTTGACGTTCCGCGCGCGAATGACCATGATTATCCAGCTAATCGCGCCGCTTTCGATTGGTATAATTTTGACGTCGATTGCAAGCGACGCAGGCAAAATCGCCGCGCATCAGATATTTTATATTCTGGCGGCGGTTCTTCTTATCTCAAACGCGATTCACTTCCGCAAAATTAAGGCCGTGCGCCCGGCGGAACCCAAGCGCGTGTCCCTCAAGCAGTTAAAAACGGCGGCGGGGCGACTGTCGAAAAATCGCCTGTTTATCCTGTTCGCGCTGGTCATTTTATTTTTTCATATGACGTGGCACGCGGACTGGACGTTGTATTTTATCGGACAGAGAAATTACTTGGAGATGAACGAATTTTTGCTAAGTTTGACGCCGGTTGTCGCGATGATTGCGCAACTTGTTACACTAAAACGCTGGAGCCGGAATAACCTGAAACAGGGCGTTGAAAAGCCGCTGGTTTGGGGGATTTTAGGGCTCGCGCTGTGTCCGGCTGCGATGATAATCGGCGTGTCGATTCCGATTCGCGCCGTCGGAATCCCCGTGTTTTTGCTGCTTCACGCCGTCGGGCATTTGGCGTTCGCAAATATCACGCTTAACCTGTTCCAATGTCTGCTAAAAGTAGTGGACGAAGAGTATCGCAGCTTTTCAATTTCCGTTTACACCGTGCTGATTACGCTTTCGAACGCGGTCATGCCCGTAGCGGGTGTGGCGATGTATCGCGGCTTCGGCGCGGCGGTCGGCGACGGGAGAACCGGGCTTGTAATCACATTCGCGATTCTGTTTTTCGCAAGAATTTTAGCAGGCGGCGTGTGGACACTTTATGTAAAATACGCGGCAGGGAAAAGGAAAGAGTATCTCTGATGGGAGGATTCATAAAATGGACAGTCTTGAGAATTTAAAATTGTACTACGCGCAAATGGATTTTGAGCGGAAAAAGGATTTTATTCTGAAATTAAAAACCGACCCGCAAATCGCAAAAAGCGCGCCCCATCGGCAGTTTTTGGAGGAGTGCATCCTGTCCTACAACGCCGAAGTCCGAGAGCGCAACAAATCGGCGGGTTTTGCTCCTAAGGAGCGCAAAATGCCCGACATTTCGCCCGACACCTTTGCAAAAGCACTCGCGACCTTGGTTCACGGCGAGCCGAAAGTCGCCAAAGTTTCGCTTAGGTCTCGGCTTTTGGGCAAATGGCAACGCGACCCCGAGGATGGCGATTTTTACTACAAATTCAACGAAGACGGCACATTTGAAACAAACGAATTCGAAGGCGCGACCGGCGAGGGAGATACCCTCGTCGGAAATTTCAGCGTCGGCGCGGACAATGTTGTCTTGATGGAGCCGCACGAAAAACTCCGCTTCACAAGCCTGATGTTTTCCCAAAACGCTGAAAGCCTGATAATCCGCCTGAAAGACGGGCTTACGTTTGAGTACGCGCGGCAGGCTTGAGCATTTTTTAGGGCGTGTTGCCGATAGTGGCAACACGCCCTAAATTTTCTCGAACAACGACCGGCTTTTGTACGTATATTCCACGGCGGAGTAGAGGCTTAGGCCTACGGTTAAAATAGTCAGGGCGAGGGTTAAAATCCAATTTTGGAGGATGGTAAACGGGAACGGCAACAAAATATAGATGACAAGCACGCATTGCATGATTGTTTTCAGCTTCGCGCTAAAACTTGCGGCTACAACGATTTTTTGCTCGAGAGCGAGTTGGCGCAGACCGGAGAGGTAGAATTCGCGGCTGATTAAAGCAATCGTTGCCCACGCGGGGAAAGTGCCCGTTGCGGTAAATGCGATTAACGCCGCGCAGACCAGCAGTTTGTCCGCAAGCGGGTCCATCAGTTTGCCGAAATTCGTTACAAGTCCCATTTTCCGCGCGAGATAGCCGTCGAGGGTGTCGGTAATGGCGGCGGTGGAAAATAAAAATAACGCGAGCCACTCGTTCGGCACGTCGGCGAAGGGTTTTGCCAAATACACGACCAAAAACGCCGGAATCAGCACCACGCGTAACAAGGTTATCTTATTCGGAAGGTTCATTTCTCACCATTGCTCCTCACGCCAAAATTCCTTGCAGGTCGTAGCCGTCGGTTGCGGCTATTTTTACGTTGACAATTTGTCCCTGTTTCAGCTTGCGCGGCGAAGAAAATCGCACCGTGCTGTCGGATTCGTACGCGTCGTATTGAGTGCGCCCGATGTACTCGCCATCTTGCGAATCGACGATTACGGGCAAGGTCTGCCCTACATATTTTTCCTGCCGCGCAAAGTGGATTCTTTGTTGAAGTTCCATCAGTCGCGCGTGGCGGTCGCGTTTTGTTCCGTCGGGGACTTGGTCGGGAAAACCTGCGGCGGGGGTGCCTTCCTCGCGGGAATATGGAAAAGCACCCATGCGGTCGAATTGCGTTTCTTCCACGAAATCAAGCATTGCGTCGAAGTTTTCATCGGTTTCGCCGGGGAAGCCGACCATTAAAGTTGTGCGAATCGAGATGCCCGGCACGCGGTCGCGCAAAACTTGTATAAGCCGTTGCAGCTCGAATTTCCTGCCTTTGCGTCCCATTCGCGTTAAAATCGCGTCCTCGCTGTGCTGGATTGGCATGTCGATATATTTGCAAATTTGCGGCATTTTCGCGATTACGTCGATGAGCGAGGGCGTGATATGCTCGGGATAGGCGTACATCAGGCGAATCCACGTTGCGCCCGATGTTTCGGCGATTTTTTGCAACAACTCCGGCAATTTTTTCGCGCCGTACAAATCAAGACCGTATGACGCCGTGTCCTGCGCGACGATAACAAGCTCGACCGCGCCGGCGTCAACAAGCGCGCGGCATTCTTGCAAAATTTCCGCCTCGGGACGGCTTTTATACGCGCCGCGAATTTGCGGAATTGTGCAATATGCGCAGGCGTTGTCGCAACCTTCGGCGATTTTTACATATGCGATGTGAGGAATTTCGCTGTCGGCACGGCCCGCCAAGCGGGCGGTTAAAACCGCTGACCCATCGTTCGCGTTTACGGAGTTCGTCTTAAAGCCGGATTCACCTGATTCACCGGATTCACCTGATTCAATTGAAACGCCCAAAAGCCCCGCAACAATTTCATCAATTTTCTCATACTCGCCCACCCCGACAAACGCGTCGACCTCGGGAATCTGCGCTTTAATTTCATCTTTGTAACGCTCAACCATACAGCCCACAACAACAAGAACGCGCTCGTGGTGCGCTTCCGACAGTGCGAAAACGGTGTCCAAACTTTCGGCAACGGCGTCGGAAATAAAACCGCAGGTATTTATGATTATTGCCGCCGCGGCTTCGGGATTATTCACAACGCGAAAGCCCGCGCCGCGAAGCGTTCCGACCATTATCTCGCCGTCCACGCGGTTTTTGTCGCAGCCCAGCGAAATCAGGTAAACAGAATTAAGACGAGATTCTGTTGCATCATGCATTTTGCAGTTCCCACGCTTTTACGCAATTTTCCATCAAAGTCGCGACGGTCATCGGGCCGACGCCGCCCGGCACGGGCGTGATGTACGAACATTTATCAAAAATCGCGTCGTAATCAACGTCGCCGCAAACCTTTTTGCCCTCAAGGCGGTTCACGCCCACATCGATTACAATCGCGCCGGGCTTGACCATATCCGCCGTGATAAATTTCGCGCGCCCAATCGCGGCAACGAGAATATCCGCGGCGCGGCATTCCTCCGCCAAATTTTTCGTACGGCTGTGACAAATTGTAACCGTGGCGTTTTCTGCCAAAAGCATAAGCGCGAGCGGCTTGCCTACGATATCACTTCGCCCCACGATAACGGCCTTTTTCCCCGAAATTTCAATACCTTCGCGCTTCAAAAGCGTCACACAACCCGCTGGTGTACAGGGCAAAAGCGTCCCTTGCCCCGTCGCCGCAAGCCCTACATTATAGGGATGCAAGCAGTCCACATCCTTTTTCGGATTCATCCTCGAAAGCACTTCGTCTTTAATAATTTGCGGCGGGAAGGGCTGTTGAACCAAGACGCCCGTAATTTTCGAGTCGTTGTTAATCCCGTCGATTAAATTTAAAACCTCGCCGTGCGACGCATTTTCGGGCAATTTAAAAAGCTCAAAATCAATCCCGCATTCCTCGCACGCCTTTTTTTTCATGTTGATATACACAATCGAAGCGGGATTGTCTCCGACAAGCACAACCGCCAGTTTTCCCTTTTTCTCTGCGGGCAACGCCGCAACCTCCGCGCGGATTGTTGCCGCATGTTTCTTTCCGTCAATGATTTTTGCCATGTTTTTTCACCATTCGCTGAGCGTACAAATCGCCATTAAAAATTGGTCGCCCGCGTTCCTCTCGTTTATTTTTTACACTTGACCTCCGAAAAAAAATTTAAGTTCTCGGGGCTCTGCCCCGAACCCCGGAAACTTTTGAAAAAGTTTCATCAAAACTTTGAAATTTGGATTTTGTTTAACTTTTTGCAAATTTTAAAGTTTTTGTCGAACTTTTTTCAAAAAGTTCGTGGGGGTGCGGGGGCAAAGCCCCTGCGGTTTTAGAGTCGGCGAGTGACACTCGCCGACTCAGTTTTGCACGTCGCCATAAAGCTCGCGATATTCCTCCCGCGTAATCGTGACTTTTCGCGGCTTTACGCCGTCTTCGGGCCCGACGATTCCGCGCGCGTGAAGGTCTTCCATCAAGCGCGAGGCGCGGTTATACCCGATGCGGAATTGCCGTTGCAAAATGCTTGTTGAGCCCTTGCCTTTTGAAATCAAAAAATCAACGGCATCGTGGAAAAACTCGTCCACTTCGCCTTCGATTACTTTTTTGCCCGGCATTGTTACGCGCTGGATTTCCTCCTGCGTATGCTCGACCGGGGCTTGCGCTTTTAGGAAATTCACGATGCTTTCGACCTCGCCCTCGGAAATAAATCCGCCCTGCACGCGAAGCGGCTTGTTTTGCCCCATCGGCATAAACAGCATGTCCCCGCGGCCGAGGAGTTTTTCCGCGCCGTACATGTCCAAAACCGTGCGCGAATCGATGCCGCTTGACACGGCGAACGCCAGGCGCGATGGGATATTCGCCTTAATAAGTCCCGTGATAACGTCAACGGAGGGGCGTTGCGTCGCGACAATCAGGTGAATTCCGGCGGCGCGCGCCTTTTGCGCAAGGCGACAAATCGACTCCTCGACTTCGCCCTTGCACGACATCATTAAATCGGCAAGTTCGTCGATTATCACAACAATTAGCGGCAAACTTTCAGCCGCCGCAACGTTGTAGCTTTTTATATCGCGACAACCCGCCTCGGCAAAAAGCGCGTAACGTTGCTCCATTTCCGCAACAGCCCAGCTTAACGCCCCCGCCGCTTTTTTCGGGTCGGTGACAACCGGGATTAACAAATGCGGAATTCCGTTGTAAACACTAAGCTCGACGACCTTTGGGTCAATCATTAGCAGCTTCACTTCGTCGGGTCGCGCCTTGTACAAAATGCTTACAATAAGAGTGTTTATGCAAACGCTTTTGCCGCTGCCCGTCGCACCTGCGATTAAAAGGTGCGGCATACGCGCGACGTCGGTGATTACGGGGCTTCCCGCGATATCCTTGCCCACAGCAAACGCCAGTTTCGACGGGAAATTTATAAACCGTTCGTCTTCAACGATTTCGCGCAAAAAAACGCCCTGCGGGTCTTTGTTCGGAATTTCGATGCCGATTGCCGAACGGCCGGGAACGGGGGCTTCGATGCGCAAACCCTGCGCCGCAAGGGCGAGGGCGAGGTCGTTGTTTAAATTCGTAATTGAGGCAACCTTTACGCCCGCGCCCGGTGCGAGGTCGTAGCGCGTGACGGTCGGCCCCACGCTTACTTCGATGACCCGCGCTTCGATTTTAAAGCTGCGCAAAGTTTCCTCTAAAATGCGCGAATTTTCCAAAACCTGCGTGCGCGATTCCGCCGAAATTGCGGGGCGGTCGTTTTTTGTCAAAAAGCTCATCTCGGGCAGATTGAAATCTTCGTATGTTTCCAAAGGCGGCGACGATTGCGGCTCGTCGTCCTCGTCGTCTTCGCTTTCGAAAGTCGGCGCGGTGCTTGCCGCCGCACCCTCAACAAGCCCGCGCACAAGCGGCTCCTCGCCGTAAACATGCACGTCAAGCGGCAGGACAACGGGCTCGTCCTCGTAATATTCCTCGGCTTCTTGTGTGGCTTCATATAAATCTGCAACTTCATACGCGCCTTCATGCTCGCCTTCATACGCGACTTCGTACTCGCTTTCATACGCGTCCTCGAGATACATATCGTTTTCATACGACGCGCCCTCTTCCCACGGCGGAAAATCTTGCTCGTCGGGAAAAACATCAGGAAGAACGGCGGGAAACGTAAGCGTGCTTGCCTGCGCCGTTGTGTTACCATAATCCGGTCGCGGGTCAAAAAGCGACTGCTGTCGCTTCCGCGCGCGCGGTTTTCTTTGCGAAAAAGACTCGTCGAGTTCTTCATTAATAAGGCGAATTTTTGGAGGCGGTGCGGCGGTGTCATCGTTTTCGATGTCAACAAAATTGCCCTTTTTTGCGCCGGGCGCGGGCGGGGAAACATAGGAAGGGCGCGGCATAAGCGGCGAAAGCGGCGGCAGTTCCGGCTCGAAGCCTCTGTCTCTTTCGTCCCATTCTTCCTCAAAAAAAGTATCCTCCTGCTTTGTTTCCTCGTAAAAATCGCGCGCTTTTTTCACGCCCGTCCCCACAAATGACACAAACGAACGCCCCGTTATAAGCACAGCAAGAATTATCGACGCGGCAATAAGCACAAAAACGGCGATATAAGCATTTGTCAGACCGACCAAAGGTCCGCCGATAATAAGCCCGAAAACACCGCCGCCGGAGTCCAGCCCCGCACTGAAAACGGCGAAAAAAACAAAGGAGTCCGGCTCCGGCGCGAAGTCAAAAAAAATATGTAGAAGTGCCAACACCATCCAAAAAAACGCAAACATTTTAACAATCGGCGGCCGAAACTCTCGCACGGCAAGCCTGCAAACAGCAAACGCCAAAATCCCGACGGGCAAAAGAAAGCCCCCAACGCCGAAAAGTCCAAACAAAAGCCCCGCAAAAATCCGAACAGCCACGGCCGGCTCTTCAGTGAAAATATACGCTCCAATCAAAAGTAAAATTAAAATCCCGACCGCACCAACAACAAGATACGTCACTTCATTTTGCACGGCGGGCTTTTTTTCGTGCGTTTTTTCCGGAGCATTACTCGGAACGGATTTTCTTCGCGGCATTAAAAATGCACCCCATTGTCAGAAATATATCGGCGAGTATAGCACCAATAACCGCGAATTACAACAATTAAAGCACCCTCAACGTATCTTCAAAATACCCAATGCAACTATTTGCAACATTATTCGACTCTGTCCCGGGCGTTTGACACTTGAGGGCTGAAGCGCGCATCAAAAAAGTAAGGAATAATGAGGTCTAGGCCTTATTTTTTTGCCAAAACTCACTTGACTAA
>WRGX01000184.1 GCA_009786975.1 Defluviitaleaceae bacterium | reverse complement strand
TCCTAAACTGCTCCCGGCTTCGAGAGCACGTGCCGCCGCCGACACATGCCCCCGGTGCCCACTGCGCGCTTGGCGCGCTTTTTTTATACGTTACTAAACTGCTCCCGGCTTCGAGAGCACGTGCCGCCGTCGACACATGCCCCTAGTGCCCACTGCGCGCTTGGCGCGCCTTTTTTGTACGCGCGCAATCAAAATTTTAAAAAAACTTCAAAAAAATGAAAAAAGGCTATTGTGTTTTTTTGCCACATGATATAAAATGATTGAAAAGTTGCAAAAACGCGAGAATCGGGGCGCATTCCAAATGGCAACCCTCCCTAGCCATCCAATGTAAACCGTTTCATACAAAACATTTAACCTCCCTTCGTACCTGAGGGTGCCGCCTCCGGTACAAAAATCGCCGCGATACGTATGTATCCGCGGCGATTTTTTTGTTATACTGAAAATTAGAAAATACGAGGTGAATAAGTGTGAAAAATCAGCGAGAGGAACGCGGGCGACGAATTTCTAATGGCGATTTGTGCGCTCAGCGAATGGTGAATAAGTGTGAATGAAAATTTTGCCGAGGCATGGGACGGTTTTAACAAGGGAATTTGGACGGAAGAAGTGAATTTGCGCGATTTTATACAGCGAAATGTTACGCCGTACGAAGGCGACGATGCGTTTCTCGCGTCCGCGACTCCGCGTACGACAGAGCTTTGGGCGGAGGTTTGCGCGCTTACAAAAAAGGAAGACGAAAAAGGCATTCTCGAGGCGGAAACGCGAATCCCGTCGGGCATCACGTCGCACAGCCCGGGGTATATAAATGAAGGCTTGGAAAAAATCGTCGGCGTGCAAACCGACAAGCCGCTGAAGCGAGGAATCATGCCAAAAGGCGGCATTCGCGTGATTAAAAACGCCCTGAAATCCTACGGATACGAATTGCATCCCGAGGTCGAATATATCTACACAAAGCACCGCAAAGCCCATAACGACGGCGTTTTCGACGCGTACACCGACGAAATGCGCGCGGCACGTCGCTCCGGAATAATAACCGGCCTGCCCGACGCATACGGGCGCGGGCGGATTATCGGCGATTATCGCCGAGTCGCGCTGTACGGTACGGATTTTTTAATTCAAGACAAACAGCATCAGCTTAGCGTCGAAGATGTGCCGTGGATTGCCGAGCCTCAAATTATTCTGCGCGAGGAACTTTCCGAGCAAATCCGCGCGCTTATGCAGCTCGAGGAAATGGCAAAATCCTACGGATATGACATCTCGTGTCCCGCAAAAAACACGAAAGAGGCGGTCCAATGGACCTACTTTGCGTTTCTCGCCGCCGCGAAACAGCAAGACGGCGCGGCAACTTCGCTGGGACGCGTTTCTTCCTTTATAGACATTTTCGCCGAGCGCGATTTGAAAAATGAAACATTTTCCGAGTCCGAAATTCAGGAATTTATGGACGATTTTTCGATGAAATTGCGCATGATTCGATTTCTGCGCACGCCGGAATACAACGCGTTGTTTTCCGGCGACCCCACGTGGGTAACCGAGGCAATCGGCGGAATGGGCGAAGACGGTCGCACTTTGGTCACGAAAAATTCGTTTCGCATGATACACACTTTGTCCAATCTCGGGCCCGCGCCCGAGCCGAATTTGACAATACTTTGGAGCAACCATTTGCCCGATTGTTTCAAGCGATATTGCGCAAAAATTTCCATTGAAACAAGCTCGTTGCAATACGAAAATGACGATTTGATGCGCGGATATTGGGGCGACGATTATTCGATTGCGTGCTGTGTTTCCGCGATGAAAACGGGCAAGCAAATGCAGTTTTTCGGCGCGCGCGCGAATTTGGCAAAGGCACTCACCTACGCGATTAACGGCGGAAAAGATGAAACAAGCGGTGACCAAATCGGCCCGGAATTCGCGCCGATTTTGACGGAAATTTTGGACTTCGACGAAGTCTATCGCAAGCTGAATCTCGTTTTCGACTGGCTCAGCCAGCTTTATATAAGCACACTAAATATCATCCACTACATGCACGATAAGTATAACTACGAAAGCCTGCAAATGGCATTGCACGACAAGGAGATTCTGCGCACCCACGCCTGTGGAATCGCGGGGCTTTCCGTTGTCGCGGACTCGCTTTCGGCGATAAAATACGCAAAAGTTCGGGCGATTCGCAACGAAGCGGGGCTTGTCACCGACTATGAAATTTCGGGCGATTATCCCGCTTTTGGCAACAACGACGAACGCGTTGACCGCATCGCGAACGATTTGGTCAAACTTTTTATGGAGAAATTGCAAAAACAACGCGCGTATCGGCAAGCCGTGCCGACGCTGTCGATTTTGACGATTACGTCAAACGTTGTGTACGGAAAGGCGACAGGCTCAACCCCCGACGGGCGCAAGGCCGGCGAGCCTTTCGCCCCCGGAGCGAATCCCATGCACGGCCGCGAAAAAAAGGGAGCGATTGCGTCGATGTCGTCGGTGGCAAAATTGCCGTACGAATACTCGCTTGACGGGATTTCGTACACGTTTTCGGTTATCCCAAAGGCACTCGGTCGCGACGAGCAGGAGCGCGAATCCAACCTCGCCAACATGCTCGACGGCTACTTCCACGACGGCGGACATCATATAAATATCAACGTTTTCGACAAGGAAACTTTGCTTGACGCAATGGAAAAGCCCGAAAAATATCCGCAACTAACCGTACGCGTAAGCGGATACGCCGTAAATTTCGTCAAACTCACACCGGAACAACAACTCGAGGTCATCCACCGAACTTTCCACGAAAGCATCTGACACCGATGGCACATGTCGGGATCGACGCATTCTCTCGAAGCCGGATATCGTTTCCGGGAAATTTAAGAGAGGTGATACATGTCGGCGTCGGCATTCTCTCGAATCCGGACACCATTTTTCTAAATCTAAAGGAGTGCGGGCAACATGGTTTCGGTAAAAAATTTGACAAAAAAATATGGCGGCGCGGTCGCGATTGATAATTTAAATTTTGAAATCGGTGCGGGCGAAATTGTCGGGTTTTTAGGCCCGAACGGCGCGGGAAAAACCACGACAATGAACATTATGACGGGCTTTATCGCGGCGACTTCGGGCGAGGTTAAAATCGGTGGTTTCGATATCGCGACCGAGGCGGAGCGCGCAAAAAAAAATATCGGCTATCTGCCCGACACGCCGCCTGTTTACAGCGATATGCGCGTTTGCGAATATCTGAATTTTGTCGCGGATATTAAGGGCGCGAATGAAAATCGCAAGCAGGTTTTGGGCGAAATTATGGAGCAAGTGAACATAGCCGACGTGTCCCGTCGGATTATCCGCAACCTTTCGCGCGGATATCGCCAGCGCGTCGGGCTTGCGCAAGCCATGGTCGGCGAGCCGAAAGTGATAATCATGGACGAGCCCACAATCGGACTCGACCCCAAGCAAATTATCGAACTCCGCGAGGTCATAAAAACCCTCGGCGCGCGACACACCGTAATCCTTTCAAGCCACATTATGCAAGAAGTAAGCGCGGTTTGCGACCGCGTAATAATAATAAATCGCGGCAAAATTATAGCCGACGGCAATGCGGAAGACCTGCGCGACAATTTGCCCGCCGACGGACTTCACGTGCGTGTAAAAGGCGAACTCGAAGCCGTTGAAAAAGCCCTAGCCGAAGCCTCCCTTTCCGCAAGTCTCGAACTCGGCACCGAACCCGAAACCGTCGAGCTTTTTTTCGAAACCGACCTCGGCGAAGAAATTTTTTACTGCATGGCGCGAAACAATTTGCCCATTCTTCTAATGAAACCGACAGAGCTTTCCCTTGAGGAAATTTTTTTGTCGCTTGTGCGCGCGCCAAGCGCGCAGTGGACACCGGGGGCATGTGTCAGCGGCGACGCATTCCCTCGAAGCCGGGAGTAATTTCCTACCGGATGAAAAAGCGCGCCAAGCGCGCAGTGGACACCGGGGGCATGTGTCAGCGGCGACGCATTCCCTCGAAGCCGGGAGTAATTTCCCGGTCCATAAAAAAAAGAGTCGGCGAGTGTCACTCGCCGACTCTTTTTTTGCAAAAATAAAAAAGCGCGCCAAGCGCGCAGTGGGCACCGGAGGCACATGTTGGCGGCGACGCATTCCCTCGAAGCCGGGAACAATTTCCCGGCCCATTAAAAAAGCGCGCACTGCGCGCAGTGGGCACCGAGGACATGCGCCGGGTATCGTTGGCAAGATGTACGGTTGAAATTTGAGCCAGATGCCTACGACACAAAAACAACACACGCAGTAAAACCAATATCCGGCGGGTATGCGCCTGTAGCACCTGTAGTGGGTGTATCGGGTACAGCACTTGTAGCACATTCATCTTTGGAAACAATATCCGCGCTTGAATTGTTCCGGCAAGACTTACCGCCGTTGCGTGAAATCGTAAAGAATCTTTTAACGCAGGGGTTGGCGTTATTGTGTGCGCCGTCCAAATATGGCAAGTCGTGGCTTGTGCTTGACTTAGGCTTATCGGTTGCGGCGGGTGTGCCGTTTTTAGGCTTTCAGACAGAGCGTACAGGCGTTTTATACCTTGCCTTGGAAGATGGACACCGCCGTCTTAAAAAGCGTATGAGCCTTATTCTAAAGGACAAGCCACCGCCGGAGGGTTTTGACTTAGCCATTAAAGCCGGAACGGTTGACAGCGGGTTAAGCGGGCAGATTAGCGCGTATCTAAAGGAAAAACCCGCTACTGGTTTAATCGTTGTGGACGTATTACAGCGCGTCCGTTCCGGTAATTCGCGGGGAAACAATGCCTATGCACTGGATTACACGGATATGGGAGTGCTGAAAAATATAGCCGACACACACCAAATTTGCGTTTTAGTTGTCCACCACCTACGGAAAATGAAAGACGATGCCGACCCGTATAACATGATTAGCGGCACAAGCGGCATTATGGGTTCTGCTGATTCAATTTTTCTTATCAACAAAAAGACCCGCGAAGCAAAAGAAGCGACCCTACACATAACAAGCCGTGACATAGAAGCCAGCGACCTTGTAATTGAGTTTGACGGCACGTTTCTATATAAATGGCGGTTGGTTGGTACAGCGGAAGAACAAGCGGCACGGAACGCACGGCGGGATTATGAAGCCGACCCGGTTGTTAAAACCATCAAGGGCTTGCTTGAAGAATACCCGGACGGCTTTCAAATGACAGCAGGGGGATTTGTAGCGGAAATGCCGAACTATTCAGGGGAATTGCTTTCAGCGACAAGCGCGGGAATGGCTTTCAAACGGTTGGCACAAGCATTATACCGCTATGACGGCATTGTTTATATGCCCGGTGACACAAAAACGCGGCGGCACTCTTTTAAGCGGCAAGGTGCTACAGGTGCGGAGGTGCTACCACCCGCTACAGGTGCGGTAGCCGCTACTGAAAACAATCCCATAACATTATGACACAATGAAAAGGAGTGTACAAAATGGAACACAAGTATCAAATAGGGATTAACCAACAAGGGCGCGGGGACGCACAATGCCCGGTATGCAATAAGGAATTTGTTTGCGAGGAAATTCCAATAACTGTATTTGCGTACAAGGGAAGCCACCCGCTGTGCTATGACTGTGCAAACAAAAACGCGCCGGAATTGACAGATATTGTTTGCGCCGTCCAAGAATACCATACCGCCGAAACAAGCGATATTCTGCATTGCTATTCTACCGCACTGTATGATGTGGAAACAGGCATACAACAAGTAATGCGCTGTTTCATTCTGCAAGAAAAGGAAAAGGCTATCGACAAACTTTTTGACATCAAAGCAACCGCCAAACTACGCGCCGACAAGCCTGTTTCAGAATGGTCTAACAAAGATAGCGATTTACCATTTTAAGGGGGTATATACGCTATGAATGAATCACGCTTAATTTTTGCAATTATGCAAGCATTGGGTAAGGTTGGCGCGGTTTTCCGCACGAACGCAGGGCAATTCTACACCAAAGACGGCAAGCGGGTAAGCGGCTTGCCAAAGGGTTTTAGTGACATCGTGGCGGTGCTTCCCGGTGGGCGCGTGGCGTTTATCGAAGTCAAAACCGATAAAGGCAAGCCAAGCCCGGAACAAACGCAATTTATAGCCAAAATGCAAGGGTTGGGCGCGTCTGCGGGTATTGCCCGGAATGTGCCGGAAGCGTTGGCGATATGCGGAATTTTAGCGGGGGAGGGGGTGATTGTGCGTGAGCAGGTTATATAATCGGCAAGTCGCAATTGACGCAAAAGCCGCAATAATGGAACTAATAACACCGCTACTGCCACCACAGCCGACAAAGCAACGGCAAAACAAAATGGAGCGCGAGTACAATTCTAAAATTCTCGCAGAATTGCAAAAAGTCGCGGCGGACGCTTTTGTTGTTGGCAAAGGCATGGATTAGACGGCAACAAAAACAAAAACTAACAGCCCTGCGGGGCATATCTCGAAAGGAGTAACAAAAAATGGCAAATTACAAAAACAAGTATCTCTCTGATGTGCTGAAAGCCGCGCAACAATTATACGGCGCGAAAGACGCACTCCCGCAACAGGAAGCCGCGTTACGCACTGAATACACGGGCGACCGTCTGATTAGTGAGATAAACGCATTGAAATCGAACATTTCACAGCTTGAAAAAAATCTTAGTGATGTTCATGCAAGCGGGCGTGACAAAATGCTTGCGGCGGCACAGGCACAGCGCGAAAACAAGCAAAAGGAATATTCACCGTGGGCGAATAAAGTATCGGTGGACTTCGATATTTTACGCTTGCCTTATATCGAATTAACGCAAGCACAGTTACAAAACCTTGTTGCGCGCAATCGGTATGACACCTTATTTATTGGCGCGTTAAAGAATTACATTGCCGATAAAGGTATAAATTACCCGGTGGACTTTACCACACCTTGCGACAAATTAGAACGCGCTATTCACGATACAGCAAATTATTTCCTCTCTTGGCTTTCACAATCAAAGGGCGGTTATTCTGTACTCGTTAGTAATCCGCGCAACCTTGACGAACTCGACAAAAATTTAACACAGGCGGCAATATCGGCAGGGGTTACGCTGTAACGAAAGGAGCGGGGCTTATATGGGTGCTGATGTACTTCGCGGCATATTGGACGGCAACGGGCTTGATGGGCGTTTGTGGGCGTGTGAAGCCTTCCGATGGGGCTACCGCTTACAAGATATAGCCGATGTATGCCAAGTTAGCCGCCGAACCGTCAACGAATGGGCGCGAAAAGGTAAGTGGACACGCAAAGACACGCACGGCGTAAAGATAAACCACCTTCTTAACCGTGTAATGACGTTGCAACTGCTATCTGCTTTTATCGCGCCACCCACCCGCGTATTTGGTAAGGGTGCGCCGATTGGCAACCGAAACGCTGAAACACATGGTTGCACTGGACGGGAAGGACAGGCACACAAGGCAGTTTTACGGGAAGCACGGCACACTATTAAACTGTTGCAAGCTGAATCAAAACGTATACGGGAACGCAGACCGCTACTTTCTTGAAAGCCGTCTGGAAAGCCGTCTGATAAAAAACTCCCGCCGTTGCCACCCCATGCAAAAACGCATTTCAACGCGCCAAATTACCACATTGCCCGCTGAATTTTCAATACACTTTCGTATGCTTCCAAGCCGCTACCCATGCGGGAAAAGTACAAGCCGGGGCGGTGTTCGCAACCTCAATTTTGAATATTGCGTTATTCAGGCACAAATACACATGATTTTCACCAAAAACTACCCCAAAACGCCGTATAGCTGAAAAAATAGCCGTGCGGCGTTCGCATTTCCCAAACTTGCGAATTAAAGTGATAATGCTACCATACCTTGAAACCATGAAAATTGTTGTTTTCGGTGCATGGGTTAGCGGCAACAATGCCCTGCATATTTTGAATTTTCACGGCAATAAACATATAATAAACATACGCAAGGCGGTTCAAGGATATTTTCACGGAAATCAAAAACCCCGCAAGCCTTATACTTACAGGGTTTTATCATATCGGGGAAACAGGATTTGAACCTGCGCCCTCCTGGTCCCGAACCAGGCGCGCTACCAAGCTGCGCTACTCCCCGTGGGTGGTAAGGCTACTCCAAAGTAATTTTCCACCAAACACAACAACATTATCAATTTTAATCGTTTTTTTCCCAATGTCAATATCTTGTGTTGTCAAAGCACGAATTGTAAGAATTTCTCCTCGCCGAAGCCCGGAATAAAGTATATTTTTCCAAAACACGCTATCCGTCACCGGCGTTCAAACCCATCCAAAACCTTGCAAAACGCCACCGCCACAACCGTAGTCATTGCAGTGACGATAAGTCCCGGACCTATTATTTCAGAAGGATTTGCCGAGCCATATTGCATTCGATAGGCAACGACGGAAATCGTGACAAGTTGAAGGCTCGACATATTTATCACCATGAACATGCGCATTGCGCGGGTTGCGGTGTCTTTTTTGGGATTCTCATCTTGCAAAACTTTCATCGCGCGGAGGCCGCTTGGGGTCGCCGCCCAGCCCAGGCCGAGGATGTTAGCGATGAAATTTGTTGCGATTGGTTCGTGAGCGGGGTGATTGCGACCAAGGTCGGGGAAAAGCCAGCGGAGAATCGGGCGCGCGCGCCGCGCCAAGGCCTGTACGAGTCCCGCTTTTTCGGCAACCGCCATCAATCCCGCCCACATTGACATTATTCCGAGCATTGTGATACAAAGCGTAATCGCGTCGCGTGCGGATTCGATTGCCGCGTTGGTGAGTTCAGGTATATTTCCGGTCAAAAGCGCGACAACGATTGCAAGCAAAATCATCCCGCCCCATAAATTATTTAACATATGTACCTCCGCCGTTTTTCTCTAGTTTATTCGAAAATCGGCGGAGAAATTCGCGTTATGCCAATTCGATGTCGCCTTCTTGCAACATTTTCATAATAAAGCCAACGGGAACACCGGTGTGTTTATTAAGCTCCATTGCGTTGATGCCCTTGTTTTCGCGGATTAGCTCGCGAACATGCTGAATTTGTGCCTCGCGCTTTTGCAGGCATTCGGGGCAGGCTTTGGGGGGCAGACCAACAAAAAATTCGTAAAAATCCTTGCATTTCGGGCAACGGACTTGCCTTGCGTCTGATGCTTTATCCATTTTTTTCGCCATTCGCTGAGCGCACAAATCGAAATTGGTCGCCCGCGTTCCTCTCGCTGATTTTTCACTCTTAAACGCCTCCCGACATTTGTACGAGTCCCGTTAAAAATATGCCTTGTTCGCACATTTGTCAAACCCCACAAGTTTTTGTTAAAATACGCAGGAAAATTCTTGCTTTATGAGAGGAATGGAAATGTGAAAATTCGAAGAAGGGAACGCGGGCGACCAATTTTCATCAGGAATTGGTGCGTATCAGCGAATGGCAAAAAAATATGAAAATCGGAACGGTTAAGGAAATCAAAACGCATGAATATCGCGTGGGGTTAACACCAGGCAACGTGCGTGATTACATTACGCGCGGGCATGAAGTATTTGTGCAGTCGGGCGCGGGCGAAGGCTCGTCGCTTACGGATGAAATGTACAAAGACGCAGGAGCGAAAATTTTGAAGACTGCGGAAGAAATTTGGCAAACCTGCGACATGGTTGCCAAAGTAAAAGAGCCGCTCGAACCCGAATATAACTTGATTCGCCAAGAGCAAATTGTTTACACATACCTGCATCTCGCCGCCGACAGACGCCTCACCGAAGTGCTTGCGGAAAGAAAATGCAAGGCCGTCGCGTATGAAACAATTCGCGACAAAAACGGAGGGTTGCCGCTTCTTCAGCCCATGAGCGAAGTCGCGGGGAAATTGTCGATTCAAGTCGGTGCGCGTTGCCTTGAAAAACCGCAGGGTGGACGCGGCGTGCTTTTGGGCGGCGTTGTCGGCGTGAACAAGGCGAAAGTTCTTATAATCGGCGGCGGTGTTGTTGGGACGGCAGCTATGAAAATGGCAATCGGGCTTGGCGCGAACGTGGTTGTTATTGACAATAATATCGCGCGTCTCACCTATCTCGATGACGTTTTCGGCAATCAGATTCAGACAATGTACTCGACCACCGCAAATATCGAAACAGCCCTTACCCACGCCGACCTTGTAATCGGCGCGGTTTTGGTGCCGGGCGGAGCGGCCCCAAAGCTGATTCGCCGCGAGCATCTGAAGAAAATGAAGACGGGTTCGGTCATCGTTGACGTCGCGGTTGACCAAGGCGGATGTTGCGAAACCACAAAAATGACCTATCACGACAACCCGACCTACACCGTTGACGGCGTAATCCACTACGGCGTCGGCAACATGCCGGGCGCGGTAAGCAATACGTCGACCTTCGCGCTTACGAATGCGACTTTGTCGTACGGGCTGAAAATTGCCGACATGGGACTTGAGGCGGCGTCAAAAGCCGACGAGGGCGTGTATTTGGGCGTAAATGTATACGACGGACATGTTACGTGCAAGGAAGTTGCGCAGTTTTTCGGGATGAAGTACGTCGAATTAAAAACACTTATATAAGAAGGGATTTTTTACAATGGCAGACTTTAAAATTGCAACAATTCCGGGCGACGGTATCGGACCGGAAATTATCGTTGAAACGATAAAGGTTTTGGAGAAAATCGGCGGGCTTTACGGGCATACGTTCGCGTTCGAGGAAGTCCTTGCGGGCGGAATCGCAATCGACGAGGTTGGCGTGCCGCTTCCCGACGTGACGATTGAGGTGTGCAAAAAATCCGACGCTGTGCTTTTAGGCGCGGTCGGCGGCTGGAAATGGGACGTGTTGCCCGGCGATATGCGGCCGGAACGCGCGCTTTTGGGGCTTCGCGGCGAGCTTGAACTTTATGCAAACCTGCGCCCCGCCGTTTTGCACGACGCGCTTAAAGGCGCGTGTCCCCTGCGTCCCGATATCGCGGCGGGTGGCATTGATATTATGATAGTCCGCGAGCTTACGGGCGGTATGTATTTCGGCGACCGCGGGCGCAAGCAAACGCCTCTTGGCGAGGCCGCGTGGGACACGGAAATGTACGCAGTCGAAGAAGTCCGCCGCATTGCGATTACTGCGTTCGAACTCGCCCGCAAACGGAAAAAGCATCTCACAAATGTGGACAAGGCGAATGTTTTGGAATCGTCTCGCCTGTGGCGCGAGGTGATTCTTGATGTTGCGAAAAATTATCCCGACATTGAACTCGACCACCTCTACATCGACAACGCCGCAATGCAAATAATCCGCGACCCCGGTTCGTATGACGTAATGGTCACAACGAACATGTTCGGCGATATTTTGTCTGACGAAGCCAGTCAAATCACGGGTTCAATCGGAATGCTTCCTTCGGCAAGTTTGAATAAAGACGGCTTTGGTATGTACGAACCGATTCACGGCTCCGCGCCCGATATTGCGGGACAGGACAAGTCTAACCCCATCGCAACAATTCTTTCCGCCGCAATGATGTTGCAATATTCCTTTGACCTCGACAAGGAGGCCAAGGCAATCGAGTCCGCCGTAACCGCCGTACTGGAAAGTGGCGCGAGAACCGGCGACATTATGTCGGACGGAATGCGGCTTGTCGGGACTCGCGAGATGGGGCGGTTGGTTTTGGATAGGATTAAATAAGAACCGCACCGCCCCGATTTCAGAGTTGCAAACTTGGGGAGGGACCTTAATCCTCCCCAAGTTTCAAAGCCTGGTCAATCCGAATCCGGGAAATAAACCAAATAAGCACGGCAAGGCAAACCAAAATCATCGCCGCCATAACGGCATACAAATTCACGTAATCCCGCGCCTCCATTACGACGATTAGCGGAATCACCTGATTGGAATACGCAAGCTGAATCAGCGGCACATAAAGTCGTGCGGAAAGCTCGCCGATGCCCGCGCCGATTACGAGGGCGGTTATCGTGATAAAAATTTGCTCGTTGACGAGAAGCGCGATTATGCTGCGCATTCTCATGCCCATTGCACGGAAAATACCGAATTGCAACACGCGCTCGCGGATGGATAAAATCCAGTAGATGAGAAATCCGCTGAAGCACACCAGAAGTGTCACAATAAAATTTACGGTCAAAACACCGTTTGTGCCTTGCAAAAGAGGGTCAAGGCGACCCTGCACAACGGTGTTTTTTACGTCGTCGAGACGTTCGTAACGCAGGGATTCCTCGCGCAGAAAGTCGTAGAAAAAGCGGTTTGTTTCCGAATTGGTGCTGAACCAAATTTCATACGGCCACGCGCCCAGTTCGGCGCGGAAATGCCCTAAATTTCCGACAACAAGATTATTCGGAACGTGTATAACATTGCTGTCCGCAAGCTCTTGGCGCGAAATTGGCTCAAAACCGGGCCAGCGTTCGACGAATCCGACAATTGTTACAATAATTTCGTCGTGTATTTCAATGACGCCGCCCGTCGGGTCGGGAATTTCCCATGTGTGCGACACCCAAATCGAATCGCCGATAACGAATCCCTGTTCGCGCAAATTTTCCGAAACCAAAACTCCGTGCGGCACTTGAGCCAGCACGTTCAAGAAATAGTTCATATGAACGGGCAGAAAATCGTCGCGGAACCATACGGTTTCGCCAAAACTCTGCGTTTCGATTGCAAGAAGTTGTGTGTCTTGAATCATGCGCGGCGCACGCGAACCCATGCCCTGCATAGTCGCGGGGCGGTTCATTACGCGCGTGACCGCGTTAGTTTCTTCGAATTGTGTAAATCGCTCAAAGCTCGGCTCGGTGAAAATCAGCTCGTCGGCGAAGCCCATCGCAATCATCCCGCCGTTATGCGCCCATGTTTCGGCAAAAACCAAATCCGCGCCGCCAAGGTAGAGGATTTCGTGCTCGGCATTCAAATTTATCGTGCGCGCGGCCTGTGCGGAAAAAATCCCGATTGACATTGTGAAAACGAGGAAAATCATTATAAATTGCTCTTCGCCGACGGAACGCGCCACGCGAATAATCGCGGTGTACATAGAAATCGGCATAAATCGCCGGCTCATCCAAAATACCAGCTTTATAATGTAGGGAAACACCCGCAAACAGAACAGCCCCGCACCAACCATAAACAGCGTGGACAACACAAAAAGCGTGGGGTCAACAAAATCACCGCGCACAAATTCCTGTTGCAAATTAAAATTGTACAGCCCATAAAGCGCGACGCCGAGGCAGATTACGTCCAAGAAATACCGTTGCCAAAGGGATTTTCGCGGCTTGCCCGACTTGTTCAATTTGTGTTCAATTATGCCGACGCGCGAGAAGCGGATAACGGGCAAAATCATCGCGAGGAACGAGAATAACGCCGCCCCCACGCCGAAAAGCAGTGCCGTCGGCGAAACTTGTATCACAAGCTCGGTTCGCCCCATAATCTCCAAAAAGCCCGCCGACGCGCCAAGCACGCGGCAGACCCCCACACCGAATAAAATCCCAATGGGAAACGCCAAGACGCCGATAATCAGCCCTTGCCAAACGTACAGCCCGAAAATTTGCAGGCGGCTTGCCCCGCGACTTTTCAAAACGGAAATATCGTTCTGCTCCTGTTGTAAAATTTTTCGACTCACGACGTACATATAGAACGCCAAAAGCGCGTAAAGCGGCAGTTGCAGTACAATTATAGTCAAATTAAACTCCGCCGCCCGCGCCTCGTGTTCGCGCAAAAGTTCGTAATAATTTTGCGTAAACCGCCGATTTGTGCCAGCAAAACGCTCGCGATTTTCCAAAATACCGTCGATGTAGCGAGTCAAATTTGCGCCGTGCATTTCCGAAAAATCGTGGACGGTGTGCCATGTCGCCGTGATTGAATACGTGGGGTGATAATTTTCGATTAAGCGGTCGCGTACAAGATTTTCACAAAAAACAAGGCTGTTCATCGGCTCAAAATTAACAATCGCCCAAAACGGCAAATTTTCGTCCGGTATATCAAAAATGCCGACAACGCGCATGTAAACAAGCTCGTCGCCCTCGTGTCTGTCGTATACGTTGCGGACTTGAAGCAACTCGTCGTACAGCAGGTTCAATCGAAACAGGCTCGCGTCCATCGCAATTGCTTCGAATACCTCTGCCTGTTTTCGGCGAAAAACTCCGTCTTCGTCGTAGTATTCGATTTCGGTCAGAACGGTTTGTGCGGCGGGCATTCGACCGTGCGTAAGTAAAATATTTTCCTCCAAATACTGCGTGGCAAACAAATTTATCGAGCGCGGAAAAGGTCGCACGTCGCGCACTGTTACAGGGTCAACCTGCCAGCTTCCCATGCGATATGTACGCACGGTTTGCTCGACAGGCACACCGAGCGTTTCAAGCATCTCGCCCAAAATTCGCTCGTGCGTCGTTTCATATGCCGACAGCCAAAAATCCGGGTTGGTGTATTCAAAATGATAGCTAAGCTGTGAAGACGCCGGATAAATATTTTGGTTTGTTTGGCGCAGACGCATCGCCTGATGCAACATTCGCGTAACCGTTGCCATCGAATACATGGGCGTCGCCGCCGCAATGCCGATTAGGAGGATGTTGCCGATGAATAGGCATAGCATCAGCCATTTGTTTTTTCTCATTTTACGGAAAAGGAAGCTCGTCATTCGTTCACCTCGTTTTGCAATAATCGTTGCCCCAAATTTTTTGCGTTTAAGCGGCTGATTACCCCGCTTCTACAGTGACCGCTGCGCCGCCGCTAATGTCCGGTCCAAATTCCATCTGCCGCCCACACCGATTACCCCACATATGAACCGGCTGTGACACGCCCTATTTCTTCAAGGCTGCCGTCCTCTAAAATCATTTCAATAACGACAGTGCCGTCCGCATCGATGCGTTGCGTTGCGCCGATAATGTCCGCCCGCTCCCTGTCAGTCATATTTTCGAAATTAGCCGCAATGAAATCGGCGAGAATTTCCAGCACGGTATCTTCGCTTAACTGCGCTGTTTCGGCAACCTCAAAACCCTCCGGCACATCCTGCGCCCCTGCATCCGCAACAATCTCCCCCGGCGCAAGCCCGGAAAGCACATGCACATACGACCCCATCACATAAGGCGAAAGCGTCACAATGCGTCGCCCAAAAATGCCGTTTTCGTACACCATTACAAAGGTGCGCGTCGCGCCGACTTCGCCGCGCACGGGTTCATGGTGAACCGCTTCGTTGCGAATCCAAATTCCGGGACCGAACATATTCCACGTCGGCATTGCAAAACGCGAGGGATTTCCGCTGAACGAGTTCCAGTCGTACTCGAATTCCGCAAAAATTCGCGGCAAAATTTCCGAATCAAACGGCTCGAGAATAACCGACTCTATGTCCCGCGCGCCCGCCGCAAACGGGTCATTTACCACGCGCGTAAGAAATTCATGCTCGGCAAAAATTACGGGAACAATGTCGTCATAGCGCAAAATGTGCAAATGCCCGCGAACGTGCAGGTTCATCGTGTCTACATCAGCCACAGCCGCCATAATATGCCCGTCGTCGATATCCCAATCCTCGCGGAAAAATCGGTCGAGGAAAATGACAAGCCCGTCAATGGGCGAGGTGATATATTCGTCGTTCATAAGGGCTTCGGTTTCCGCGATTTGGCGGCGCATGTCGATTATCGCGCGCTCGTTGCTTCGCACAAAATCCTCGTATTCAAGCTCCGCAATTGCTAAATTTATCGACGGTCGCTCCCAGTCGCGCGCGGTTTCAAGCTCGTATCGCAAATCTTCGAGTTCAATTTGCCGATTTGTGCGTTGATATTCAAAATCTTCTTCGAAACGGGCAAGTTCGTCTACCTCGCGCAGATGCCGCTGTACGAAAATCTCCGTGTTCTCGCGCCGCGCCGACACGAGAATATCACCCGCGCGAACAAAGTCGCCCTGCTCTACGTAAAAGCGATTCAAAATCCTGTCGGGCTGCTCGAAAGACAGCAGCTCAAGGGTGCCGAAGCCCACGTTCATGTTCAGGCTGGGCCTGCCCGCCATCGGGCGATATCGCACGGCAACCGGGCTGGGCAGCCGACCCGCGGCAACATCCTCGATGTCCTCGAACGCCATTAAAACGCCTTCGTAAACCGCTTCGTCGAGGGTTCCGCCTTCGAATCCGTTGTTGGTCGCGCAGGCGGAAAGGGCGAAAAGAGACAAAGCGCACAAGATAAAAAATATTTTCCAATTGTTGATGTTAGCGAACAAGAACAACATCTCCTTCCTCCAGGCCTTCCAAAATTTCTGTAAACGCGTCGGCGACCACGCCCACGCGCACGGAAGTCCGCTCAAAAAAATCGCCGGATTCAACATAAACAAAATGCCCCAAATGCGTGCGCGTTACCGCGTTCGACGGAACGCGCAAAGTGTCCGGCGAAAACAACTCGGAATAAATTATCGAAGCGTATGCACCATGCGGCGGCAAAACGCCGTCCGCACGCGGCACAATTTCAAACCGCCAACGAAGCGGCATGTCATTTTGTTGCGCGACAGCTATTTCCTCAAGCGTCATCTCGATAAATTCCAAATCATATAAAACCCCGTTAACCCGCGCCTGAAAACGCTGTGCCGCGCGAAGCGCGAAGGGCAAACCGGCATCGACGTCCTCGATAAAGACGTCCTGCGAAATATTGATAAACAAAAACGGCTCGCCCACCGAAACCGTGTAGTCGCCCGTAAAATAAGTAATCGTGCCGTCGGCGGGCGAATGCAGTCGCGTGTCCGCGAGACGCTCGCGAAGCTCGGAGAGTCTGCGGTGTTCGTCGGCGATATTTAATTCGCGTTGTTGTGCGGATTGCGCGTGCGAAAGTTCTGCCCGTTCAAGTTCAATAAGAATATTTTCCGCGGCTTGAATGGCCTCGAAAGTCGCGCCCGCGCGAATCGCATCGGCGTAATCCATCTGCATAACCGCCGCATTATAGGCAAAAATCACTTCCGAGTTTTCGGCGGCACGAATCAAATCCGCAATCCGTTCTTCCTGCCGCGAAATTTCCTCCTCAAGCTGCTCGGTATCAAGCCGCGCAAGAATTTGCCCCGCACGCACCTCGTCGCCCGGAACAACATACACAGCCGCAACCCGTCCGCCCGCATCAAACGCAATCGGCTCCGACTCCACCCGAACAATCCCATGCCGCAAAACAAGCTGTTCAACCACGCCAATCTCCGCCACCGCCGTAAAATCTGCCATCGCCGCAAGCCCCGCAGGCTCAACAAGCTCCGGGCCCGGCGACGCTTCGATTACCGGCGACGCGCAGGATGTGAAAGATGCGAAGATTAAGGTCAAAAGCAAGGGCAAGACCTTGGGGGAGAAACTTTTTTTGAAAAAAAAGTTTCTCCCCCAAACCCC
>WRGX01000183.1 GCA_009786975.1 Defluviitaleaceae bacterium | reverse complement strand
TTAAGATTGCTTGCGCCGTGGGTCATCACGATTCTGCCGGCTAAAATTTTTCGCTTTTCGCGCAATCAATACGGGCGGCAGTTTGACGGTTACTTTAAGCAGGCTGAACAGGCAATGGACATGGTGTGTAAATATTTGGACAGAAACGAACAACGCCCTCTTTCGCGATAACTTTAATACAATTTTGTATTAAAGTTATCGTGAAAGGGCCCTTTTCTATTGGAAACACGCCTTAATACTCGAGCCTGTTAATTTCCTCGATATTTCTCATTTCGTGCGCCGAAATTCCAAAATCGGACATGCCGTAAAGAAAATCGCCGATGTACAGCATACGGTTTAGGGCGCGCGCGTTGGTGATGCTGTGGCTTGTGACGTCGTTGCCGAGTACGCCGGTTACGGTTCTTTCGGCTTGGTGCGTAATTGTGCCGCGAAGATAAAATTCGTTGCTCCCAAAGTCCGCGCCGAAAATTAAGCCGCCTTGGAATTCGCGAGGGCCTTGTTGCGTGGGGCTGTCGTTGTAGCCGTGGATTGTTGCGGGGAAGGCGATTAGGTTGCGGTCGGGGTTGATTAAAAATGCGCGAGGGTTTCGCAGGGCTTCCGACGTTGAGCCGCGCCCGCCGACTATAATGTAAAACAAATCGACGGGATTATAAAAGTCCGAAACGTCGAACATGGTCATGCGAAGCCCTTGTTCCCACGCTATTCCGCCGCGTTCTATCGTGTCTTTTCCGATGCCGAGGATGAGGTTTTCGCCAAAGGGGTGAAGGTAATCGCTGTAACCCGGGATTTTTAATTCGCCCAAAACGCGCGGGTTATACGGGTCGGAAAGGTCGATTACGAAGAAGGGGTCAACAATAAAAAATGTCACCATGTACAATGTGTCGCCCATGAACCGCGCGGAATAGATGCGCTCCGTCGGTGCGATGTCTCGGATTTCGCCGACGATTTCCAAATCCTCGTTTAGTACGAACACGAAGTTGTACCAGTTTCGCGTGGTTGCGATGCGGAAATAGCCGTTGTGTTCGTCCATCGACCACTGGTTTAAAACGGTGCCGTCAACTTTGCCGGAGCCGCTGAATGTGAGGCGTCCTTCGCCGAGGCCGAAGCGGTAAATTACGGTGTATTGGCCGCCGCCGTCGGTTCCGTGGAAGCCCCGGACGTAACCGCGATTCCAGCGCGCTACATATAGATTATTGTGCGACATAAAGATTTTTTCGCCCGCGCCGATGTACGCCGACACGTTAACGCGTTGCTCGGGGCGGCGGATGTTAAACGCCGCGACGATTAGATAATTCGTGTCTTTCGGGTCGGGGAATTTGCGGATTTGGTTTAGGCTTAAATAGCTTTGCGGGACTTCCGTCGTGCCGACTCTGTCGGAATAAAACGGGGTTGCTTCGTCCGGGACAACGCGGCTCCAATCGCCGCGCCCGCGCCGAAT
This sequence comes from Defluviitaleaceae bacterium, assembly GCA_009786975.1. Classification (GTDB taxonomy): domain Bacteria; phylum Bacillota; class Clostridia; order Lachnospirales; family WQUN01; genus WQVC01. The sequence continues at coordinate 15,762 of WRGX01000183.1, read as the reverse complement.
CGGCAGATTTGCCGTAACATACACATTCGGCCCGATTTTGCGCGAGGATAAATAGTTCCCTTCGATGGTAATTATTCGCGGAACGGCGTTACGTCCGTTTCTTAAAACGTCGGCGATGCTGTAGATATAAATTTCCGTGACGCCGGAACTGCTTCCAATCAGCACCAAATCATCGCCGTCAACATACATTTCGCGCGGTGAAAATCCTCTTATTTGCAGCCGTTGCAAAACCTCCATATTGTAAACCGGATACGCCCGCGAAATCACAAGCTCGCCGTTGGAGCGCAGATAATATATGAACTCGCCGTCGGTTTTCACGACATCGGATTCGTCTACGCCTTGTACCTGCACATTAGTTTCGGAAAAGTCCGCACTTCCTGCGCCGCGAGCAGGCATTTCGGCGGGTTCGGCACCGGGGGAAGCGGGTGCGGCGGGGGCGGCGGGTACGGCGGCGTCGGCTATGGCAACTTCGGCTGCCGGCGCGGGCATGGGGCGTGGCATGACTGCTTCCGCCGCATCCATCTCTATGTCCGACTCATCCCAATCCCAGTCGTCCCAGTCTGAAAAGCCCCAAAAACAACAGCAGTCCCATGTCTGCGACTGCGCAAACAATTCGTCCAAAATGCTTTCGAAGTTTTCGGCATTTCCGACCGTCGGCAACACGCCTATCATATCGCTTACCGCGTCAAGAATTGCCCTGTCCGCCACCGCATCAAACGTATGCGGGCTTATGATAATCAAGCCGCGGTCGAAAAATACGTTCATTTGCAACGCCTCCGCGATTTCGCTAATCGGCACAAAAAGACGGCCATAGTGGATTTCTCCGTCACGGAAGGAAATTTGCGTATCGCCGTCGATGATATACGCGGTTCTCGCCGACGAATCCCATACAACCTCTACGTTAAACGCTTCCGAAATGAAGCGAAGCGGCACCTGCGTTCTGTCCGCGCTGTCGATAATCGGCGCGACGGTTCGATTTTCGTCGATGCGCACAACGCCTCCGTTAACAAGCGCAAGGTTCGCGTCAAGCGCGACCACGACCGAGTTTTCCAAACGTGCGTCACGCGCGCGCAGAATCGCCGCCGTTGGTGTCGCCGACACCGGTAGTGTTAAAATTCCTGCAAGCATAATGAATGCAGTGATGACTGATAAAATTTTTTTCATCTTCAGCCCTCCTTTGACAATACATACCTTAGGATGGATTAATTTCTTACAAGCGGAACAGGGGACACCGGGGACATGTGTCGGCAGGCGACACGTGCCCTCGAAGCCGGAGCAGTTTTCCGCAGTTTTCCGGAGCAGTTTTACGCGGTCGTCGCAGTTTTTTCGCTCCATAAAAAAGTGCCTCGAATTGCATCTCCTTTTGTGTTTTGGTACAATTATGTAAACTTGTATGTAAATTTGACGAAAGAGGCGTAACATATATGTTCATTTTCGACTACGACCTAAACCTCGAAATGAATCCCGCCGCAGGGCGGCTGATTTTTTCCGCCGACGGAATAATCCGTGCGGAGGAAAACGGCGCGGAAACTTTTTCGTTCCCCGCGAAAGATATAAAAGAAGCAAAAGTCCAGGCCGGCGTGGGTTGCGGGCTTATTTTCGTGCAGGCACATTCCCCCGAAGCCGGAAGCAATTTCCCGGCCGATGAAAAAGCAGTCGGCGAGTGTCACTCGCCGACTCAAAATTTTGACCGCGATTTCGACCGCGTTTTGTGCCGATTTTCCATGTCCGGTTTGAAGCAAGCCGGCGAGTTTTGCAAAATCGTAAATTACTACATCGAATCCGGAGAGGCGGCGTTTCCCGACGAGGTTGAAAAAGTCGTGTGCGAACAATGCGGGCGTCCCATGATTGCGGAGATAAGCGTGTGCGTATTTTGCTACAGTAAGTTCAGCGTGATTAAGCGCGCGCTGGGCTTTTTGAAGCCGTATTGGAAAACCGTGGTTTTTTCGCAAATTTTAAGCGTTATCGCGCTTGTGGCATTTATGTTGCCGCCGATGATTATACAGCGGCTAATCGACACGCATTTGCAGCCCGAAGGCGCGGAACCCTTTGGAACATGGGCGCATATCGGGATTTTCGCGGGCGCGCTTTTGGTTTCGCGGCTCATCGGCGAGGGCGTTACGGTTATCGCGGCGCGGCGTTATAACAAAGCGACGATTTCCGTTTTTGCCGACATGCGCACAACGGCGTACAAAAAGTTGCAAAGCCACTCGATGTCGCTGTTTGCAAAGCGCACGCCGGGCGATTTAATCCGCCGAATCATGGAGGATACGGACACGGTGGGCGAATTTTTGGTTGACCTCGCGCGCTGGGTTACAGAAATGCTTTTAATGTTCACCATTGCGTCGGTCATTTTGTTTGTCGCGGAATGGCGGCTTGCGCTGCTGGTTTTGTCACCCGTGCCGATTGTTATGCTGATAATGTGGGGCTTTCAGAAATTTCTGTACGCGCGATTCGAGCGGCAATGGCGCAAATCCTCGCGCGTAAACTCGATTTTGCACGATATTATCAAGGGGATTCGCACAGTGAAATCCTTCGGAAATGAGAAGCGCGAAATCGAAAAATACGCCAAGGCAAACCACGACCTCGCCTCGATTTCCTCGGAAAATGAAGTCCTTTGGGCGTGCATGTTTCCGCCGCTTACGTTCCTTGTGAGTGTGGGCGAGTTTTTGGTACTTTTTGTAGGCGGATGGATGGTGCTTAACGGGCATATTCCGCTGGGCGTTATGGTTATGTTTACGATGTATCTTTGGGCGATTTACGACCCGCTTCGCTGGCTTGTTAACGTGCCGCGCTGGCTTGCGAACACAACGACCAGCATGGTAAAAGTTTTCGAACTCCTCGACGAGGAAAGCGAAATAAAAGAAGCCGCCACACCGAAAAACGTACCGATTGCGGGCGCGGTGGCGTATAGCAACGTATTTTTCGGCTACAAATCATACGAGCCGGTTTTGAAAGGAATTAATCTTGAAATTCAACCCGGCGAAATGATTGGGCTTGTGGGCAAGTCGGGTGTCGGAAAATCCACGCTGATTAACCTCGCCATGCGCCTTTACGACCCGAACAACGGCCGCGTTACAATAAACAATACCGACCTGCGCGATATGACGCCCTCGCATCTGCACGAAAACACGGGCGTCGTGTTTCAGGACAGCTTCCTTTTCGCGGGAACATTTTACGACAATATCGCGTACGGCAAAAACGGAGCGTCCTTCGAAGACGTAATTTCTGCCGCAAAAGCCGCAAACGCCCACGATTTTATCGCCCAAAGTCCCGACGGATACATGACGCTTATCGGCGAAGGCGGTCAGTCCCTTTCCGGCGGCGAACGCCAACGCCTCGCCATCGCCCGCGCAATTATAAAAGCCCCCGACATTCTCATCCTCGACGAAGCCACATCGTCTCTCGACGTCGAAACCGAATCCATAATTCAAGACTCCCTCGCGCGCATAACAAAAAATCGCACGACCATCGCAATCGCGCATCGCCTGTCCACGCTTCGCAACGCCGACAGGCTTGTAGTGCTTGACAAAAACGGCGTAGCCGAAATCGGCACACATACCGAACTTTTGCGCAAAAAAGGAATTTATTTCGACCTCGTTATGGCGCAAAGAAAAAGCAGCCGAGACGATTAGAATTTGAATAAATCAAAAAAATTCCAAGGAGGACAAAAACATGAAGACAAATCACTTTTTACACATTGTTTCATCTGTGGCGGGGGCTGTTTTTGTTGCGACGCTTGTTGCAATTGTTGCACCGCCCTTAATCAGCATCCCGGTCGCCGTTCTTGTTTGCGCAATAGCCGCCGCGATTTTATACGCAGCGACGAATAAGCCCGCTTCGCGCGACGAAATGCACAGCGCAATGCACAGCGAAGGCCCCGCGCAAAAGGACATTTCCGCCTTAATCAGCGAAATTTCCCGTGTGGAAAGCGCGATAAAGTCTAATAATTGGTACGAGCGCGGGGATACCGCAAGTGTTGACGGGGCGGATAAAGCCGCCATTACCGGGGTTAATCGCATAATTGACTCCATGTTTGCCATTATTGATTCCATGGATGTCGGCGTCTCTGCCTACGACGGGCAGGGGCGTTTTATTTATGTAAATAAATATTTCATAGACCGTGGTTTTGACGTAAAAATGTCTTTGGGGAAAACGGAATACGAGCTTGTGCCTTCCGAAGCCGCCACCCTGATAGGGGAGTCTGCAAAGCGTGCGGTAAGCGCGAGTGAGCATAATAAATTTGATGTGTCCGTCATTTCGCCTACCGGCGACGAGCTTACCGACCAATATATTGTAAGCCCGGTCAAGTTTGCCGACGGGACATTAAACGCGGCGATGCTTGTTGGCTTTGATATGACAGCCATTCTCGCCAAGGGCAAAAAAATAAATGCCTATCAAAGTTTCGAGGCAAGTGATATTAAAAACAGGCTGAGCAACGGGCTTGCACAGGGCATTTTGCAGTTTAATTTCACACCCGAACCGCACGACGAAGATACCGCCGCCGCCGCCGCCGCGTACAAGCAAATCGGCGAAACGCTGGAATATTCAATTTCATTTATCAGAGACTATGTAGACGAGATTAACAAAGTTTTGGCCGCTGTTGCAGTCGGAGATTTGACTGTGACAATTAATCGTGAATATAAGGGCGATTTTGTTTCGGTCAAAAATTCAATCAACAATATCAGCACCACTTTGCACAAAACCGTAACCGATATCTTTTCCGCTTCCGACCAAGTTTTATCGGGTGCCGGGCAAATTTCCAAGTCTGCGTTGGACTTGGCAAGCGGCGCGCAACAGCAAGCCACAGCCGTCGAAGAACTCAGCGCGTCTGTTGACATTGTAAACAAACAAACCAAGGAAAATACGGGCAACACCCAAGAAGCAAACGCACTTTCCGTCAATTCGGCCGCAACAGCCAAAGAAGGCAACGAGTCCATGAAAAAGATGCTTGAATCCATGAGCCAAATTAAAGACTCCAGCCAAAATATTTCGCGCATTAACAGGGTTATTCAAGATATCGCGTTTCAAACCAACCTGCTTGCCCTTAACGCCGCCGTTGAAGCCGCAAGAGCAGGCGACCACGGCAAAGGTTTCGCCGTGGTCGCGGAGGAAGTGCGCTCTTTGGCAGGCCGCAGCCAACAAGCCGCTACGGAAACCACCGGGTTGATTGAAGATTCTGTCAGTCGAGTTGATACAGGCAGCGATATCGCCCAAGCAACGGCACAATCACTGGAAGGTATCGTAGGCAGTGCGAACGAAGTGTTGAAAATTATCAGCTATATTTCTGCGTCATCGAAAGAACAGGCAGAGGCTATCAATCAAATAACCACCGGGCTTAACGAAATTTCTCTTGTGGTGCAAAGCAATTCCGCCGTGTCGGAAGAAGCCGCCGCCGCCGCCGAAGAACTAAACTCTCAAGCAGAGATGCTCAAACAGCTTGTGGCTTATTTCAAACTCTAATCCTCATCTCCCCACCAAATATACGGGTGGAATTGTTGCGGAACAGGGATGCCGATTAGCTCGGCCATGCTTCCGTTTACAAAGTATTCAAGGTCGAGGTCCATGCCGAAACGAATGGGCATTTCGGCAGGGTCTTGGCCGTTTATTAAAATATCGCGCGCCATGCGACCGGATTCCCATCCGAGGTCGAAATAGTCAAGCGAAATTGTTGCGACGCCGCCGCCCATGGTCATATTGTTTTCGCCGGGGAAGTTCGGAACGCCTGTTTCTATTGAAACTTGTCCAACGATGGGCATTGCGTCAGCGTGCGTGTTGTCGGTGGGAAGCCAGATTGCATCGACGCTGTCGGCGAGATTAAGCATGTTTTGGTGAACCTCAGCGACTGCGGTTACCGAGCTTCTTACAACGGTCAAGCCGCGGGATTCCGCATAATCTGCGGCAAAGTTGGCTTGATAAACCGAGTTTGATTCGCTTGACGCATAAGCAATCCCGAGGGTTTGAAGGTCGGGTACAAACTCAAGAATCATGCCGATTTGGTCGCGAATCGGATTTAAATCGGACGCTCCGGTAACGTTTGTGCCGGGGCGTTCGTTGCTTTCGACAACGCCCGCGCCTACATAAGTTGTAATCGCCGAGCCGACAATGGGGATTGTGTCCGTTGCGGCAAACATCGTCTGAACCGTTGGCGTTGCTATGGCCAAAATTAAATCTACGTCGTTGTTCACAAATCTGTCGGCAATTGCGGACAATGCGTCGCGGTCGCCGAGGGGATTTTGAAAGTCGAACTGCGCCTCGACGCCGTAATACTCAAGAGCCGCGACAAATCCGTCGCGAGCCGCGTCAAGAGCGGGATGCGCGGTAATTTGGGCAACACCGATTTGGAAAACGCGGTCGCCGGTGTCGGCACCGGGTGTTTCGTCGGAGCAGGCCGCAAACCCGAAAATAAGCAGGCCGGCCAGCATGGTAAGTACAAGTCTTGCTTTGTTCATAGAACTTCAACTTCCTTTCAAATTGTAAGATTTTTCTAGCAATCGCGATTATACGCGCAAAAAAAACACACGTCAATGATTTTTGTGGTAAAATAAAATCGTTGATGTGTGTAAAGTTTATTTCCTTACGTTTCCTAACATCAACGATTTTGAATTTTGCAAAGATTGGTTCTTTTCTAATAATAGATTGCCTAAAAAGATTGCCGACGCAGAAACGGAGTGGCTTGAATGACGATGAAACAGTTGGAAACGCGGAGATATACGAACGCGGACTATGACAATTGGCCGGAAAATTTTCGGTGCGAACTGATTGACGGCGTGCCTTATCCGACTTACGGCTATGACAGGAATGGTGAGCCTTGTATGATGCCGGCGCCCGTCCCGGGGCATCAGGCCATATTGAGGGAATTGTTCGGGCGATTTTGGCATTTTTTGAAAGGCAGACGTTGTCAGGTTTTTCCTGCACCCACCACCGTGCGGATTGATTACGACGAAAACGGCGACACGGTTTTCGAACCGGACTTGGTCGTAATTTGCGACCGCTCGAAAATCGACAAGAAAAAAGGCTGCCTCGGCGCGCCCGACATGATAATCGAAATCCTGTCCCCCTCCACGCGAAAAAAGGACAAAATCTTCAAAAAACAAAAATATCAGCAACACGGCGTGCGGGAATACTGGATTGTTGACCCGGAGGCGCGGCTCGTTGACGTATATTTGCTCGTCGAAGGACGGTACACCGTAAACACCTACAGCGACGACGACACCGCGCCGGTTATGGTTTTGCCCGGCCTCGAGATAAATTTAACGGAAGTTTTCGCGGAACTGGATGAATTTGAAGATGAAAACGAATCGGAGGAATAACAAATGAGCGACAAACAAAACGAACACGACCTGAGCACCCTGCGCCACACCGCCGCGCACATCCTTGCGCAAGCGGTAAAACGCCTGTTTCCCGACGTAAAGTTAGCTATAGGCCCGTCGATTTCCGACGGATTTTACTATGACTTCGACACGAAAACGCCCTTCACGACGGAGGATTTAACGAAAATTGAAAAGGAAATGAAAAAAATCGTAAAGGAAAACTTGTCGACGGAGCAGTTCACTTTGCCGCGCGACGAAGCCTTTGCGTGGGCGGACTCGCAGGGCGAAACGTACAAGCGCGAGTTAATTGAAGGATTGCCCGAAAACGAAGCCGCCACATTTTACAAACAAGGCGATTTTACCGACCTTTGCGCCGGCCCACACATGCCGCGCACAAAGGATGTCCGCGCTTTTAAGCTAACATCAACGGCGGGCGCGTACTGGAGGGGCGACGAAAAAAACGCGATGCTTTCGCGGATTTACGGAACCGCGTTTTTCACAAAGGACGAGCTTACCGCGCATTTGGCGGCCGTCGAAGAAGCGAAAAAGCGCGACCATCGCAAGCTCGGCAAGGAAATGAAATTATTCACGTTTATGGATGAAGGGCCGGGTTTTCCGTTTTATTATCCAAAAGGCGTGACGCTGAAAAATAACTTAATCGAATACTGGCGGCGCGTACACAAAAAGTATGGCTATCAAGAAACCGCCACGCCGATTATGCTTGTAGGCGACCTGTGGCATCGCTCGGGACATTATGAAAAATACCGCGAAAACATGTACGCAACAAGCCTTGACGACACCGATTATTTTATAAAACCAATGAACTGCCCCGGCGGAATGTTGCTTTACAACACGGAGCTACACTCATACAAAGAGTTTCCACTGCGAATGGCGGAACTCGGCATAATTCACCGCGCCGAAAAATCCGGCGCACTGCACGGGCTTGCGCGGGCAAGGCTTTTCACGCAGGACGACGCGCATATTTACATGACGCACGAGCAGGCAAAGGAAGAAATCATCGGCGTAATAAAGCTGTTCGAGGAAGTTTACGCGGCGTTCGGTTTGGATGATTTTAAATTCGAGCTTTCGACACGTCCGGAAAATTCCATCGGCACCGAGGAAGACTGGGAACTTTCAACCAACGCGCTTCGCAACGCCCTCGATGAACTCGGTCGCGAGTACGTAATCAACGAAGGCGACGGCGCGTTTTACGGTCCGAAAATCGACTTTCATATAAAAGATTGCATGGGACGCAGTTTCCAATGCGGTACAATTCAATTCGACATGCAAATGCCCGAGCGTTTTGATTTAACATACGTCGGCAGTGACGGACAAAAGCACCGCCCCGTTATGATACATCGCGCTTGTTTCGGAAGCATCGAACGTTTCCTTGCAATTCTAATCGAACACTGCGCGGGATGGTTTCCGTTTTGGCTCACGCCCGTACAAATCATGGTAATCCCCATAGCCGAACGCCATCAAGACGCCGCGAAAGATGTTCTCGCACAACTTAACGCCGCGGGTCTCCGCGCTGAAGTTGACCTCCGCAACGAAAAAATGGGCTTCAAAATCCGCGAGGCACAGCTTTCAAAAATCCCCGTAATGCTAATTTTAGGCGACAACGAAATAGAGCAAAACCTGGTATCCGTCCGAAGCCGCGCAAACGGCGACGAAGGGCAGAAAGACCTGGCGACCTGCATCGAAAAATGGCTGGAAGAATCGAGAAAGACTTAGCGGCCTGTATTCAGATTTGATTGGGAGCGTCGGCAATTTGAAATAGTTTTTTTGTAATGGTGGAGGCTTTAAATGAAAACAAAACGCATGGCGCAAATTAACGCGGGGATTTTTGCGTTGGTTTTCGCGATTATTTTATTCCTTGTGTGGATTACAGTTAACGACGTCGCAAGCCGCGCGTCCTACAGGCTTGCCCAAGCCCACGCGCGTGAAACGATGGGCAATTTTATGGCGCAAATCGGCGGAGATTTGGCACTTTTGCAATACGTGGCAAGCTCGGATGCGGTTCGCGAATGGTTTGCAGACGAGGCCGACGAAGGAAAACGCCGCGACGCCTTCGACGAGCTTTTGCGCATTGCCGACCGCTTTCAAAGCACGGATTTTTACATCGGAATCGCCGCGTCGCTAAACGAATACACTTTTGATTTAACCACGACCATCGACGGGTTTGTGCCATACGAACAAATGTCACGAGACGACCCGCGCGATGCGTGGTTTTTTACGTTGCTTGAAGCAGAAAACGAGTATCTTTTTAACATCGACATCGACAAAATCGAGGAAAGATGGCGGATTTGGATAAATCACGAAGTCGTTCGGAACGGCGAAACCGTCGGCGTTTTGTGTGCGTCGTTCAGGCTTGACGATATCCTCATCGGCATGTTCGGAGACCACGGCAACGACGACAGGCTCGCCTACATCGTTGACAGGTACGGATATATCCATATTGGAAGCACAGAGCTTGTCCTTTTCTTTGAACTTGACGAAGAAAACGTCCGCGTAACCGACAGAAATGCCGAGCTCGGGGCGGCGGTTGCTGATTTTGTTGCCGAAAACGGGCCGCTTTTCGATGGAAATATGCTCGCCATTGTCCCGCTTCGAACCGGCGATTACTCCATCGCCGCGATTTCCGCGATTCCAAGCTCCGACTGGATGCTGGTTACAATGTACACAAGCAGCGCGATTTTCAGCACGTGGGACATGGTTCCGATAATCGTTGTTTTCGCGATAATTTCCGTGATTATCATGTACATGTTTATAAAACTGAGCGCGTTTCAGGCGCGGGGATATCAGCAACAGGCGTTGGAAAAATCAAAAATGCTACTGGAAACATCGCCCATGCTTATTGAAATTTGGGACGAAAAATTGAATTTCATGGAGTGCAACACGCAGCTTTTAAAAATGTTCGGGCTTTCAAGCAAGGAAGAATATATCGAACGTTACGTTGAGTTTATCCCGGAATTCCAGCCCTGCGGCACAGATTCCCAAATAAAAGGACTCGAAAATACAAAAAAAGCACTGGAAGACGGATTTATCCGCTACGAATGGATGCGTCGCTTACCGAACGGCGAGGAATTGCCCGTCGAAGTCACATCGTTTTACATCGAGCGCGACGGCGTAAAACAGCTCGTTGCCTACAACCACGACCTGCGCCCGATTAAAGCCGCCATGAAGCGCGAACGAGAGCTTGAGGAGCAACTTGAAAAGCAGGAATTGGACGAGCGAATTCGGCTGGCATTTGACGCCGCGCCGATGTGCATCTCGTGGTACAGCGCGGAAGGAAAGTTGCTTCGCTGTAATAACGAGGCCCTGAACATGTTCGGATATTCAACCGAGGAAGCCCTGATAGATACGGTTAACGAGCGATTTTGGAACTTTTTCCCGCATTACCAGCCCTGCGGAACCCCAACTATTGAAATGATGAACGAAATGTTCAAGACGGCGGAAGTAAAGGGGCGCATCACGTTTGATTTCACGCATTTAACCATAAGCGGACAGGATTTGCCGACGGAAGTTACCCTTGTACGGGTTGACCATTTTGACACGTATATTTTTATCGCCTATATCCGTGACTTGCGGCAAATTCGCCAGCTCGAACAAGAACGCATCGAAGCCCTCGAAGAAAGCAACCGCGCAAAAAGCCGATTCCTTGCCCGAATGTCGCACGAAATTCGCACGCCGCTTACGGCGGTAATGGGAATTTCCGAAGTGCGGCTTCGCAAAAACGATATGTCGCCCGACGTAAAAGACGGGCTTATGAAAATCTACAGCTCGTCGAAAACTCTCCTCTCCATCGTCAACGATATTTTGGATTTTTCAAAAATCGAATCGGGCAAAATGCCGATTGTGAATCAAAAATACGATGTGGCAAGCCTTGTTGCCGACGCCGCGCAGTTGCACCTTGTGTATTTGCATGACAAGCCCGTTTCGTTTGATATGCGGGTTGACGAAAACTTGCCGCTGTATTTGGTCGGAGACGTTTTGCGCATCAGGCAAATTATTAACAACTTGCTTACAAACGCGTTTAAATACACCGAAACAGGCACCGTCACCCTTTCAATTTACGCCGGAAACCCGGTCGGCAGGCACGTCACGATAAATATTACGATAAAAGATACCGGTGCCGGCATGACAAAAGAACAAATCGAATCCCTTATGCACGAAAACGAATACACACGCCTGCACGAGCAGGAAAAACCCTTCGTAAGCGGCACGGGGCTTGGAATCCCCATTGTTTTAAGTTTGGCTGATATGATGGGCGCGAAATTGGATATAAAAAGCAAGCCCGGCGAGGGCACAGAAATAACCGTCGCAATCAAGCAAGAAATTGTCGGCACAGACATTCTCGGCCCGAAACTTGCCGCCGATTTGCAAAATTTTGAACTAAAAACTTGCGAGTGCGAACTCACTTTTGTGCCCGACGAAATCCCGCACGGGCGCGTGCTTGTTGTTGACGATGTTGACACGAATTTATATGTAGCCGAAGCGATGCTTGAATCTTTCGGTTTGGATGTTGAAGTTTGCGAAAGGGCGCAGGACGCCATCGACAAGATAAGAAACGGCAACACATACGACATCGTTTTCATGGACCATATGATGCCCGACATGGACGGAATCGCCGCCGTAAAAATCCTGCGCGAAATAAATTACACGCGCCCGATAATCGCCTTTACCGCAAACGCCGTAAAGGGGCAGGACGAAATGTTTATGCAAAACGGCTTCGACGGGTTTATGTCAAAGCCGATTGATATAAAGGTTCTAAACGCCTGTCTTGTGCGGTTTGTGAGGGGTTAGACCGATCGGAATAAATCGATAATGTTAGGGCGTGTTGCCACTAACCAAGGAAAAAAGAGTCGGCGAGTGACACTCGCCGACTCTTTTTTGCAAAATGAACAAAAGGGCGGGTGTCAAGTTTTTTTGTTGCCCGGGAAATGCGCCCTACACCAAGGTTGACAATAACGCCTCAATCACGTAGATTATCCTTGCTAAAAAAATCTAAAAGGAGCGAAAAATGAAAAAAATTAAACTGATTTTAGCCGCAATGCTTGTGTGTGCGATGAGCTTGGCGGGCCTTAGCGCATGTTCGCAGGACACTGCCCCGTATGAGTTTACCGTCGGAATCCTGTCGGGTGCGCAAATTCCCGCGTTTGAGCTGGGAACGCCCGGGTTTCAAAATCGCCTGACCGAACTTGTGGAAGCCGAAGGGCATCAGGTGCGCTTTATTTATCAAAATGCCGCAGGCGACCCCGCAATGTCCACAACAATTGCCAACACCTTCGCCGCGCAAAATGTCAATCTAATCTTCTCCCTCGGAACAAGCGCGTCGCAACAGGCGTTGCCGGTTGCCGACGCCGCGAACATACCCTTGGTTTACGGCATAATTACCGACCCTGTCGGCGCGGGGCTTGTTACATCCATGTCAACCGGTGCCTCCAGCGCATTGCCGATGGAAACGCAAGTTGATTTGCTGGAAGAATTGCTCGGAAGCGGGTTGGACGCAGAAAACCGCGTGGCATTTTTGTTCACAACCGACGAGGCAAACTCGGTTGCCTCTCTCGAGCGTTTGCAAGCGGCTGCGCCCGCGGACACCATCGTGCCCTTCGGAATCCCGGCAGCCGGTTTGGAACATCTGACACAACACTTCATTAACATAGCCGCCGACCCAACAATTCGCGCAATTTACATCCCGCAAGACAATCAAATCACGGGACAAATGCAAATGGTGCAAAACTTGAATCGCAGTCAAAACCCCGACCGTCGCCTGCCCGTAGTCGTTGCCGACTTGCCGATTGTCGAAGAAGGCGCAGTCGCGTCCCTGTCCGTTGACTTCGAAGCAAACGGCTCTGCCGCCGCAGATATCGCCTTCGGCATCCTGATGTTCGACAGATGGCCGGCAAATTTCTATTCCCCCACCGCCGCGTCTTTGTCACTTTATGTAAACACAACGGAAGCCGAGGCTTTAGGGTTCGAAATTCCAAGTTCGATGCTTGACCGCGCAAGCAGAACGTTTTAAAAATTTTTCAGCCGTCCCGGTTAGTTTCTGATGTCCTTCCGAAACGAAACTAACCAGGGCGGATTTTAAGGGAGTAAAGTTTATTTTCAATCACTCCCTAATTGAAAAAGGGATGTTAATGACAGCAGATACTTTTCTAACCAGCATGTATGGCAGCTTGGGGCAAGGATTATTGTATGCGCCTGTTGTTATAGGCGTTTTTATGTCGTTGCGGATTATGAAAAAGCCGGATTTGACCGTTGAGGGTACGTTTGCTTTCGGGGCCGTTATTGCGATGACGATGCTTCATAATGGCGCGCATTTTATGGCGGCGTTGGTTGTCGCGCTTATTGGCGGAGGGATTGCAGGGCTTGCGACCGCGCTTATTCACACGAAGCTGAAAATCGACGGGATTATTTCGGGACTTCTTGTGACGATGGCGTTGTTTTCCGTCAATTTGTTTGTGATGGGGAGGAGCAATATTACTGCCCCGATTGATACTTTTATTTTCGCACCCGTTAGGGATTCTTTAGAGCAGACCGGGGTGCAACGTTTTAACGCGCTTTTGATTTCGTACATAATAATTGGGGCGATTGCCCTTGCGCTTGTTATCACGTTTTTGTATTTTTTGTACAAGACGATGCTTGGGCTTTCAATTCGCGCCACGGGCGATAACGAGCGGATGGCTTGTTCGATTGGTATCAGCACGGACGCACGCAAAATTACATCGCTTGTTATTTCAAACTCGATTACCGGGCTTGCGGGCGCGCTTGTTGCGCAACAACAAAGCGGCGCGAATGTCGAATCCGGCTCGGGCGTCTTGATTATCGGGCTTGCGTCTCTCGTAATCGGCGAGATTATTACGCCCAAAAACGCGAGCATTTTAACGCGCTTATTGTTCCTCTCCCTCGGTTCCTTCATATATTTTACCTGCATTTCACTTGTGATAATTTCCGGGCTTCTCGGGCCGGAATGGACGCGGCTTTTGACCGCCGTTTTGGCTTTGGTCGCGCTGTGCGTGCCGAAGCTCAAGGAAATCAGGTTTAAGCGGCGGGAGGCACTGGGATGATTTCACTGAAAAATATCGCGCAGGAATTTGATAACGGCATTGAAAAAAATCATGTGCTTAAGTGCATAAATTTGGACATTCCCGAAGGCGAATTTGTCACGGTTATCGGCGGAAACGGCGCCGGAAAAAGTACGCTTTTTAATGTAATAAACGGCAATTTACGCCCGACATCGGGGGCAATTTTTATCGACGGCAAGGACGTTGTGCGAAAAAGCCACAGTGCGCGCGCGGCGTTAATTTCCCGCGTTTATCAGGACCCGAATTTTGGTGTTTGCCCCGAGCTGACCATTGCGGAAAATATGGCTTTGGCGAATTCGCGCGGCAATTGGAAATGGCTGAGCTGGGCAATTCGCAAGAGGGATGTCGCTTTTTTTGAGCAGAAATTGGCGGAATTCGATTTGGGGCTTGAAACGATGTTGCGCAAAAAAGCCTCTCTTTTGTCGGGAGGCCAGCGTCAAGTTTTAACGCTTCTTATGGCGACTTTGCAGAAACCCAAATTGCTGCTTTTGGACGAACACACGGCGGCACTCGACCCGAAAATCGCCAAACAGGTCATGGGTATAACGAAAAATTTGGTCGAGGAGCAAAAAATTACAACGATTATGATTTCGCACAATATGAGCGACGCGATTGCGTACGGCGACAGGCTTATCATGCTTGCCGGCGGCGAAATTGTTATGGATGTTACGGGCGCGGAAAAATCGTCGCTTACACCTGCGGAGCTTATAACGCTTTTTGAGTCGTAGTGCATGTTTTTTACAAATTCGGCATATTAAAAAAGTGTGAAAACATTTCCGGTTGACCGAACCGGAAATACATGCGATATTTGATACATATACGCCGTGGAGGTCGAAAAATGAGGCATGTTCCTAACGCATTGTCCGTTTCGCGGATAATTTTGACTTTGTTATTATTTTTTTTGTCGTTGATTTTAACGGACTTTGTTCTGTCTCCGAATTTTCTTATGATTTATGCGGTTATCGGGTTAACCGATTTTTTTGACGGTCTTATTGCTCGGAGATTCAACGTTGCGTCGCAACTTGGCGCGAATATTGACGGGATTGCGGATTATATTTTGATTTTCGTCGCGCTTATAATTATTGTGCCTCATCTTGAGCTGAACGCGCTTTCCCGTGCGCTTATTGTGGGGTTTGTCGCGCTGAAATGCGTCGGCGTTATCGTCGGATACATACATTACGGGCAGCTTATGATGATGCACACTTTTGCGGGTAAAATCGCGGGATTGCTGGCTCTTTCCGTACCGTTTGTGTTATATGTAACTAAGGAATTGCCCACCAATAAACTTTACACATTCCTTGTCTTTTTGCCGAAAGTCTGCGTCACGAAAAACCTTGCGTGCCTCCAGCACGCGGCGG
>WRGX01000182.1 GCA_009786975.1 Defluviitaleaceae bacterium | reverse complement strand
CCGAAAAAGCCTGACAATTCAGAGGCGTTTATTACGCAGGGACGGGGCTACCGTTTGTCGTATAGGGACGCTTGTAAGAGACGGCGTTAGAAGGTGTCGCCTCGAAACTCGCGCATAGCATACTCGAACAATAGTACGGTGTCAAGTTTTTTTGGCCGACGCATTCGACGCATTCGATGAAATTGGTCTAATGCAAAACGATTGTCATTATGCAATGCGTTTCGTCGATTATATAATATTGCGCGGATATGAAAGAATAAGGGTTTCGGTTAGGAACACACCTGCTTAGCCCCCCTTCTCCCACGCCTCCCATTTGTTTAAAATCGGGCGGAGTTTTTCGCGGTCGTTTAAAAGCTCAATTGCGTTTACAAATTCCCCGGTGGCGGGGTTTTTTGTTTGGTCGAAAATAGAGACCAAATCCTCCAGCATTTCGTTGTACTCGGGCGAGTTTTGTCCGGAACACATTAGGGCGTAAATTAGGGCTTCGAGGGCTTTTTCCGTGTTGTTTTCGCGCAGGTGAAGGCGGATTAGAAAGGTTATGTCGAGGGTGATGTCTTCGTACATGGTGCGGCGGATTTTCATTGCCTTGAGGATGCATTCTTCCGCGCGGGCGGGGTTGTTCAGGTTGCTGTGAAGCATTGCCATGCCGCGCAGACAGTTTGCATAAAAAACGCTGGTCGCGCCCGGGGGGAAACTTTCGCAAATTTTTTCGTGCGCGGCAAGGGCTTCTTCCGGGCGGTTCAGCAGTGAAAGCAGATTCGCGCGGCGAAGCGCGACATTTAGATACGCGCTGCCGCTGCGGTTGGTTTCGCCACCTGCGATTTCAAGCACTTCGTCGTAAAGAGGCAGGGCGGATTCGTACTCCGACGCGGCTTCATACAATTCGGCCAAATAATTGCAGGCTTTTGCGTATGCAATATCGTCGGAGGCGGAAAATTTTGCCGCCGATTTGGCGAAAAGAATGGCTTTTTCGTAGTTTTCGTCGGATTCGTATAAAAACGCGATGCTGTGCAAGCTGCTTACGATATCGACGATTGGGGCGTCGGTTTCGCGGATTTTAAGGGCTTCCATATGGAAGTGTATGGCGTCCTTTGTTCGCCCGATATCGGCGGCGGCGTTCGCTAAATTGTAGAGCGAATCGGCGTAAATCAAATTACGCCTGCCAAGCAGTTTGCGGCGGATTGCCGCAACGTTTTCAAGCAAAACAAAAGCCGTCCCGGGCAGGTCGTTGCGTACAAGAGCGGACGCAAGCGAATTTACGCGGTCGGCGTATGAAAGTTCGTCGCCGTTTGCGGCAAGGTGCTGTTGCGCGGCGTCTGAATAATATGCGACGGCGCGTTCGAAATTGCCCAAATCTTCATGCACGCACGCCAAATTAAACAAGTCGTTGGCATAACCGACGGTGCGCATACTTTTATTATGCCAATGCTCGCGCAACAACGCCTCGCCGATTTCAGCGGCGGCCTCGAGGTCGTTTTCATCATATTTTTCCGCCCACACCTTGCGCAGGTAGGCTATTTTTGTCATATTTTTCGCCATTCGCCGGGCGCACAAATCGCCATTAAAAATCGGTCGCCCGCGTTCCTCTTGTCCGTTTTTCACACTTTTGTCATATCATCGAGAGTCCGAGGCTAATCATGTCGGTGAAGGATTTTTCGCGTTCCGCGGCGGTCATGCTTTGGTTCCTGTCAAAGACTTTGTCGGAGATTGTGCAAAGGCACAGTGCGTTTTTGCCGGCGCGGGCGGCGTTTACGTAAAGCGCGGCGGCCTCCATTTCAACGGCGAGAACGCCCATGCGAAGCCATGCGTTAAGCCCGACACTATCGTCGTTGTAAAAAACGTCCGACGTAAGCAAGTTGCCTGCGTGGAGTTTTATGCCCAAAACATCGGCGGCGGCCTTTGCCTGAAGCATCAGTTCAAACGACGCCGTTGGTGCAAAAAGTCCGGGGCAGCGCGCAAAAACGTCGGCATAATTCGACTCCGTACACGCGCCTACGCCCATTACAACGTCGCCAAGCTCGAGTTCCATGTTAATCGAACCCGCCGAGCCCACGCGAATAATATTTTCGACCTTGTAGAAATTATACAACTCGTACGAATAAATGCCCATCGAAGGGCATCCCATGCCGCTTCCCATAATCGAGACGGGCGAGCCGTTGTACGTGCCCGTATAAGCAAACATTCCGCGCACGGCGTTCACTTTTTTCGGCATTTCCAAATAATTTTCCGCGATAAATTTTGCACGCATCGGGTCGCCCGGCATTAAAACGGTTTTCGCAAACGCGTTTTCCTTCGCGTTGATGTGAGGGGTTGGAATTTTCATAAAAAACGCTCCTCTCTTGTTGTACCTGTAAAATAAAGTATAATGTGTAAAAAAATGTTGTCAATAAGATTTGATGATGTTAGTGTCGCTAATATCATCAATTTTAAAATTTCGGAGGGGAGTTTTTAAAAATGCGAGTTTTATTGTTTTGCGACGATTATTATCACCCCGGTGACGTGCCGCGCGACGGGCTTTTGTCGATTGTTCCGGGCATCGATGTAATCAGCGACACGGAGGGCTTTGACCCCGCTGTTTTGGCGAAGTACGACGTGGTCGTTATGAGCAAGTGTGACCATGTTTCAAAGGAGAACAACGCGGCTTGGAAAACCGCGGCGGTTCAGGACGCGTTTGTTCAATATGTAGAAAATGGCGGCGGACTGTTGGTCACACACAGCGGGACTGTTGCGGGCGATGATACCGCTGTTTTGGACGATTTAATCGGTTGCCGATTCGAGTTTCACCCGAACAATTGCCTCGTAACCCACGGCGTTTTGAAGCCGCATCCCGTTACGGCGGGGGTGGCGACATTTTCCGAGGTTGACGAGCATTATAAAATCGAAATTTTGGCGGATGACATCGAAATTTTGGCGGCATCGTATTCCGCCGCGCAGGGCGAGGCGGAAAAATACGAATCCGAGCCGTATTTTAACGCGCCCGCCTGTATCGCGCCTTGTGCCTATGTTCGCACGCAGGGCAAGGGGCGCGTTTGCGTTTTAACTCCGGGGCATGTTATCGAGGTTTGGCGCAACGCGGAGTATGCGAAAATGCTTGAAAACGCGCTGAAATGGTGCGCGGGAGGTGGATGAGGCTGTGTTCTGCAAGCATTTTGGGCGTTGTGGCGGATGCGCTTATTTGGACATTTCGTATGAGGATGAACTCGCGCTTAAGCGGGCGAATTTGATGGAGATTTTGGGGGAATATGCCGGGGTTTTGGGGGAATTGCACGCTGCGCCTGTCGCGGAGGGTTATCGCAATAAAATGGAATTTGCGTTCGGGGATTCCGGCACGGCGCGCCAAGCGCGCAGTGGAAACCGGGAGCACGTTTCAGGTGCGACACATTCCCTCGAAGCCGGAAGCCGTGTCGAAAACCGGGAACACGTTTCAGGTGCGACACGTTCCCTCGAAGCCGGAAACAGTGTCGAAAACCGGGAACACGTTTCAGGTGCGACACATTCCCTCGAAGCCGGAAGCCGTGTCGATTTGAGGGGGGAGTTGACCCTTGGAATCCGCAAAAAACGCAGTTTTTACGAGGTTGCTTCACCGGAGAATTGCGTCTTAATATGTGAGGACTTCAAGCGAATCGTCGCGCATGTAACGGATTTTTTTCGCGATAGGGGCGAAACATTTTTTCACCGCAAGCGGCACACCGGTGCGCTTAGGCACCTCGTTTTGCGGCGTGGTGAATTTACGGGCGAGATTTTGGTTTTGCTTTCGGCGACATCGACATTGCAGGCGCCGCTTGATAGGTTTGTCGAGGGCTTGCTTGCGTTGCCGCTTGACGGAAAAATCGTTGGCATAATGCACGCCGAAAACGACGGCGTTGCCGACGCGGTTAAAAACGAAAACATAAAAATTCTGCACGGTCGTGACTATTACTACGAAAAAATTTGCGGGCTGACGTTTAAAGTTTCGGCGTTTTCATTTTTTCAAACGAATTCGCGGGGAGCGGAGGTGCTTTACGGTGTCGTTGCTAAGTTTTCGGGGGACGTTGCCTCGGACGCATGGGCGAGCGGTTCGCGAAGCGAACAACACGTCTCCCGCCTCTTCCACGAAAGGGCAACGTCCCATCAGCTCCAACATTTTGCACTGGATTTGTACTGCGGAACGGGAACCATCGCGCAGGTCATTTCGCCGCTCTTCGAACGCGTCGCGGGCGTCGAAATCATCGAGGAAGCAATCCTTGCCGCCCGCGAAAACGCCGCCGCCAACGACATAAAAAACTGCGAGTTTTTCGCAGGCGATGTTTTTGAAAACCTGACAAATGAAACGCCTTGCACGATTATTCTCGACCCGCCCCGCGACGGTCTTCACCCGAAAGCCCTCGCAAAAATTGCCGCACTCGGCGCGTCGCGCGTCATATATGTGGCGTGTAAGCCCAAATCGTTTGTGCGCGATTTGCCTGCCTTTATCGCGGCGGGATATGAGGTGCAGGCAATCGAGGCGGTTGATATGTTTCCGCGTACGCCGCATGTGGAGGCGGTAGCTTTGTTGCGTCGCGCAGATACGTAGAAATCCTTGGATTTAGGCACTTTGCCAAAAATATCTTATCAGGGCTTGTACCCGAAAGGAATGGTTATGTATGAAAACAGTGGTTTCAATTGTTTTGGTTGCATGTTTTTTTGCGTTAATAACAGCTTGCGGACAAGCAGAAACGCAGGGGATTTTTGTCGAAAATAATCCGGACGAAGCGGATGTGCAAGAAGAGGCGGATGTGCAAGACGAAGCGGATATACAAGAAGATTCAGCGTCAAATGATGTGGATGAAGTAATCGAAAATGACTTGCCGCTTTCGCCGTTCGGATTGCATGGTTATTATGCGGTGAATTTTATTGAGCATATGAACGCTTATTTTTACCGTCGCCCTCCGTTTACATATCGTGAGCTGGAGACGGCACTGTGGATTGCGGACACTTTGATGGAAATCGGATTTGATTACGATGATATTGAAATTCAGTCCTTTCATTTTGATGATGTCGCCGACCGGAGTTTTTGGAGTAAAGAGCTCCTGTTAATGTTTGAGCTTTTCGGCGACCGTGAACCGCGTTATTACAGTCAAAATGTTGTTTTAACGATACCGGGGCGCAGCGAACAGCGAATTGTCTTGGGCGCGCATTATGATACCGTTCATGACGTGGTAGGCGCGAGCGACAATGCGTCGGGGGTCGCGCTTTTGCTGGAAAATGCCATGCGAATGCGCTATGTTGATAATTATTACACGTTGGTATATGTATTTTTTGGTGCGGAAGAGATTGGACTGCTTGGTGCGTATCATTATCTGGACACATTGTCGCAATACGAACGCGAGCAAATTCATTTTATGTTTAATGCCGACGCGCTTTTTGACGGCCCGTATTTGGTGTACTTGGCAGGCGTTTATTACGACGGGCGGCGCACCGACAGCGACCTTACCCTTTCATGGAGCGCGTTGGCGAGGGAAAAATACTATTCGCACGGTATCGAACTGTTTACGTATCATCCCGGAATGTACAAATGGAACACCGACCATATTGTATTTTTTATCGCCGAAATTCCCGTTTTGTATGTTGCCGGACTTGTTCGCGAAGGGGACGATTCGTTTGGTGCGCGGGTAATGCACAGTGAAAGGGACTGCGCAGACTATATAAATTACGCGTGGCCCGGAAAAATAGAGCAGAATATGTGGGCGTTTTCGTTGTTTTTGGAGAATGTTCTTATCCAAAAGTGACGAAATCGTCACATTACATAGTATTTTCAGTCACCAATCCGTCACTTTCGAGGGGTAGAATTTTTTTGTGAAGAAGTGTTAAAAATCGAAAAAAGAAACGCGCTCGACTAATTTTTTAATGGCGATTTGTGCGTTCGGCGAATGACGAAAATATGAGTCGGCGAGTGTCACTCGCCGACTCGATTTTGCAAAATCCGAAAGGGGCGAAAGTGTGAAAAATGAACAAGAGGAACGCGGGCGTCCGATTTTTAATGGCGATTTGTGCGTTCATCGAATGGCGAAAAGTGTGAAAATTCGAAGAAGGGAACGCGGGCGTCCGATTTTCATCAGGAATTGGTGCGTATCAGCGAATGGCAAAAAAATATGAGCATTTTACAGGTCGAAAATTTGACGAAAACATACGGTCGCGGCGAAGCGGCGGTTCACGCGCTTGACGACGTGAGTTTTTCCGTGGAGAAGGGACAGTTTGTTGCGGTTGTCGGGGCGTCGGGCAGTGGGAAATCTACGCTTTTGCACCTGCTTGGCGGGGTTGACCGACCTACGGCGGGGCGTGTTGTAATTGACAATCAGGATATTTTTAGAATGAACGAATCGCGACTTGCGATTTTTCGGCGGCGAAATATGGGCATTGTGTATCAATTTTATAATCTGATTCCGACGCTTACCGCCGAGGAAAATATCATGTTGCCGTTTTTGCTTGACGGGCGGCGGCCCGAGGACGCGACGGTTCGCGAGCTTTTGGAAATTACGCGGCTTGAAAATCGCGCAAAACATTTGCCGTCGCAGCTTTCCGGCGGACAACAACAACGCGTTTCAATTGCACGCGCACTAATCAACAGCCCCGCCGTGATTCTCGCCGACGAACCCACGGGAAATTTGGACAGCAAATCCGGCAAGGACATCGTTGAGATGCTTTTGGCGGCAAACAAACGGTATTCGCAAACCCTTGTTTTGATTACCCACGACGAAAAAATCGCGCTTCAGGCCGACAGGATTATTACAATAAGTGACGGGAAAATCCTGCGGGATGAGGAGGTGCGGTCGTGAGCTTAACGGCAAAACTGGCGTACAGCCAAATTACAACAAATAAGCGGCGAACGGCCTGGACGCTTTTGGGCATAATTCTCTCGACGGCGATGATAACCGCCGTGTTTGGCTTTGCCGCAAGCGGGGTGGCGGCAATAACCGAGCTTTTGGGCGACGCCTACGTGCGCGACGAATATTACGCGACGATTTACGGAATGGGCGGCGTGATGAGTGTTCTAATCGTTGCGGTGTCGGTGATTGTTGTGTCGAATGCCTTTCGCGTAAGCGCGGGCGAGCGGCAGTCCCAGTTCGGACTTTTGAAAAGCGTCGGCGCGACAAAGAAGCAAATTGCGCAAACCGTTGTATATGAAGGGGCAATTTTGTCCGTCGCGGGGATTCCCGTCGGCATAATCGTCGGACTTTTGGTGCAAGCGGGCGGCGTTGCAATCGCGAATCATATGCTTGCGGACCTCAATACATTTCAGCCCGGCGGCGACGAAATTATTTTCAGATTCGTTTTCGCATGGCAGGGCGTGCTGATTTCCGTCGCCGTTTCCTTCGTAACGATTTTGCTTTCCGCGTGGTTTCCCGCGCGCAAAGCCGCAAAAATAGCCGCGATTGACGCAATTCGCGGCGAGGACGAAGTGAAGGTTAAGGAGAAACATATACGCGGCGGACGAATCGTGCGTAAAATTTTCGGATTCGAGGGCGAGCTTGCGTCGAAATCCCTGAAACGAAGCCGCCGAAATTTCCGCGCAACCGTGGTTTCCCTCACGATTAGTATGATTTTATTTATCGCCGCAAGCAGTTTCGGGGCGCAGCTTTCCCAAATGACAAACCTCGTTTTCGCACTGATTGACGCCGATGTCGTCGCGTCATTTCATGCAAACAGTCAGATAATTTTTTGCGAGGACACCGACACTTCCGAAAGGCGATACATGACAATAAGCGCGGCGGAGGCGGAAAAAATCACCGACGAAATGCGCGGATTTGAAGGGGGAGCGGAGGTTTTCGGCGTTGGCGGCAACATGCATCGCTATGTGGTTCCTGCCGAAAATTTAACGCTTTCCGCCGCTTTCGACGGACATTCGCAGTGGGAGCGATTCCCCGTCACGATTTTGACCGCAGACGCCGAAAATTACGCCGAACTCGCGCGGCGAGCGGGCGTTCCCCCGGGTTCGAATATTTTAATCAACCACGTCCGCACACAAACAGACGGCAATTGGACAGAATTCGCGCCGATTGTTTTTTCCGGCCAAACCCTGCAAATTCAAAGACACCAAGACGAGGGCGGCGGCACAAGATACATCCCGCTTCACGGCGAACTTCGAGGAAGCGACGTTCCGAACGAAATAATCCACGCGTCTGCGTCATATGTAATTATTTTGATGCCCGAAGCCGAAATGCATTATTATTTTTGGGCGGTACAGACAGACGGTCCGCACGAATTTGCCGAAAACGTATGGAACATTTTATTCGAAATGCTGCCGACAAACGACGACATGGGATTCAACGCGGGCGTATTCGACCAAGCGGCGGAGGACAACGTTATGAGAAGCCTTGTAAGCACCATAATGATTGCGATTTACGGCTTTGTCGGGATGCTTACATTAATTGCCCTGACCAACGTAATCAGCACAATTTCAACAAATGTACGCTCGCGCTCGCGCGAATTTGCCGTTTTGCAAAGTGTCGGCATGACGCACGGCGGACTGGGGCATATGCTTAATCTCGAAAGCATTTTTTGCTCGGCAAAGTCGCTTGTGTTTGGCTTGCCGCTTGGGGTCGGGGTTTCGTACCTTTTGTACATTTTTATGATGGAGTCCGTTTGGTTTCCCTTTGAAATTCCGTGGCTTGCGATAATTCAGTGCGTGGCCGCCGTTTTCGCAATCACGTGGATTATCATGCGCTACTCCGCCGCACGCCTCCGCGATAAAAGTATTATTGAAAGCATACGGTGATTTTGAAGTATGAGTTTAGGGAAATGCGATAAACTATCGGCATGGACAGCGGAAAAAAAATCGCGATTTTCGCGTTGCTTGTGAGCTTTGGATTTGCCGTGTATTTTGGGGCTTCGCTTGCGATTGAAATGCGCGTGAGCAGGCAGGGCGCGGAGTTTTATGCGGCTTTGCCTGTTGAATTTGGGAGAGAGGGGGAGGGGGAGAGGCAAGGGGGGAAACAAGACGGTTCGTCTGTCTCGCGGGGTTCCGAGGCAGATGAACTGTCTTGTCTCCCTCCGTCCCCCCTTCCTCCCGGCTGGATTCGGTCGGAGGGAACGCCGATAAATTATCCTATTATGCAGGGCTGCGACAATGATTTTTTCATGCATCACCTGCCCGACCAAAGTCGTCATGCGTGGGGTTCGATTTTTTTGGATTATCGAAACGCCGCCGATTTTTCGGACGAATGCATTCTTATTTACGGGCACAGCATTCGCGCGGGGGATATGTTCGGCTCGCTTAGGAATTATGCAAATCCGGGATTTTTCGAGGCGCACCCTCGCATGTTTATTTTCACGCCCGCGCGTGATTTTGTATTGCATTTGTTTGCGGGATATGTAATCGACTCGACCGCTGAAGTGCCGCCGATGCGATTTGAAAACGAAGAGCATTTTGACGAATTTATTGCAGATGTTCGCTCGCGTTCGATTTTTTCGAGCGAGGTGTTGCCGACGTTCGGTGACAACATTGTTTTCCTCTGCACCTGCACCGCGAATATTAACGAACGCTTGATAATTGTCGGGTTTACCGAATTAATGTCTACCTCACCAGCATAATGTGAATTGTTCCGTATTCTCCGCCTGCTTGGGAGCCTATGCCTATGTGGGTTACGCCCTCCATCAGGATGTTTCCTTCGGAACCGGGGGAACCCATCCAGCCCTCTGTCAGGAGTTGGGGCGTCTGCGCTCCGCCAAAGATGTTCACTGTGCGCCATTCGCCGCCGAATGCAGTCACCGTTTCGCCGATTCCGCCATAGGGGCCTTCGTCGAATCCCGGCGGCAGGTTTTGGTCTGTCAAGGTTTGTGCGTAAAAACGTGCCGCCATCATTAAGTTTTCGTCGGTTTGAAAAGTGTTTAGGCCGTTTGCGGCTCTTATTGCGTTAATGAGGGCGATTGTCTCCCGTTCAAAGTGAGACGCTCCGCCCGTTGCGCGATACTCGTCTATCCATTGCCGACGCTCGTTGTCGGTCAGGCGGCGGTTGGGCAAAATTACCGACGATGTGAGGAATTGCCTTAAATCGACGACCTCTCGGGGCATCACCGACTTCATGGTTGGTACGACGCGTTCCCTTCCGCTGTCTGTGCCAAAGCCGACGTGCGTGGTGTCGGTTGTCAAAACGTGGTTGCGGTGTTCGGGGGAACCCATCCAGATATCAACAATCTCTTGGGGCGAAAGATAGTCGTATCCGACGTGCATGTCGTCTCGAAAAAGCCACACCTCGGCATTTGCGTTTTCCTGCCAAGCCTGCCAGTGAACGCCGAAAAAGTCTATCCTCTCCCTGGGGCTGCCGTAATGGCGGTCATCGTGACCCGCCGTGTGGTAGCGCACTTGCAAATAGCTGAAAAGCCGCGACGCCATTGAAAGTTGCGGACACAAATAAAACGGAGGCAAGCCATATCTCGCACGGGTTTCGTTCACAATTTTGTACAACTCAAGCTCCTGCGCGTTAATTCCCCCGCGGTTAAAATAGTCTGATATCCATGCGTCGCGCTCCGATTCGGTCATCGCGCGGTCGGGATGCGTCAATCGCGTTGCCGTGTAGTGCGGCGCGGATGCCATCATCCCCGAAAGAGCCTGTGATGTAAAAATTTCCGGCTCGCCCCACCTCGTGGGAGGAGTCGGCTCGGGGGCTGGCCTGAAAGTCAGGGGCATTTCGAAAACCGGCGGTGCAAGCGGCGGTGTCGCCGTTAAGGAGCGGATTATCACGGTTCTTGTTGCTTCATCCCAATCGAGATAATGCCCCACGCTTTCGAGGGGCAAACGAATCGGCACCATGGTGCGGTCTTCGATAAGTTGTGCGGGTACATCGAGGGCGTGGCTTGTGTCGTTGGTGGTAAATATATCGCTGTCTATTGTGATTCGTACGATGTGTTGGGCGTTTGTTAAAATTGCCGTTCTTGTGTCGCCGTCCCAGTCTACGTCGAAACCAAGCGTTTCAAACACCCCGCGCACGGGGACAAGGGTTCTTCCGTCTACGATTACGGCACCTTGGCCGCCGGGGAAAATAACCGCTTCTCCGTCGACCGTAACGCGGATTTCGTCCGCGAAAACGGTTATCGGAATCAGCGAAAGAGTAATTGCCAATAACAAAAATATGCTGCGGTTTTTCATGTAATCCCTCCCCGAGTGCTGTCATACATCATCTTTTCCTACTTCATTATGCATCAATCCAAGCAAAAAATCAAATCAAATTTCCCGCCCCAAACCCAAACGGCAACAGCTCCGCAAAACTATGCACCAAAAAATCATCCTCTGTTTTCACGACGATAATTTCGCAATCCGCCGTAAAAAATTCCCCAAGCATTTGGCGACAAACCCCACAGGGATAACAATACTGCGCCTCGCCGTCTGCCGCCCCGCCCGCGACCGCAATCGCGGCAAATTCCCGCTCCCCCTCGCTTATCGCCTTAAAAAGCGCGGTGCGTTCCGCACAATTCGTAGGCGAAAACGCGGCGGATTCGATGTTGCAGCCCTTATAAATTTTGCCGCTCTTTGTTAATAACGCCGCGCCGACTTGAAAATTCGAATACGGTGAGTATGATAATTTTCTCGCCTCAAGTGCGGCGACTGCAAGTTCCTTGTAATTCATGGCTTTTTCGCCTCTTTTCAAAAAATTTCAAAAGTGAGTCGGCGAGTGACACTCGCCGACTCGTTTTTTTTGTGGAGCGGGAAACTGCTTCCGGCTTCGAGGGAATGCGTCACCCGCGACATATGCCCCCGGTGCCCACCGCGCGCTTGGCGCGCTTTTTTGTACGCCGGAAAACTGCTTCCGGCTTCGAGAGAATGCGCCGCCCGCGACATGTGTCCTCGGTGCCCACCGCGCGCTTGGCGCGCTCGACCATCTTACACTATTTTTGCGTGTGCAATTAAAAAAAATTTTGTTTACAGACTTCCAAAACTTGTCTATAATTGAAAAACCCTGAAGGCGAGGTGGTTTTATTTGCGTGTAATCGCGGGCAAAGCGAGGCGAACGGCACTTGTCGCGCCCGACGGGCAAAACACGCGCCCAACCTCCGACCGCGCCAAAGAGGGCTTGTTTAATATTCTCGCGCCCGAAATTCGCGCCGCGCGGTTTTTGGACATGTTCTGCGGAAGCGGAGCCATCGGCATCGAGGCACTAAGCCGAGGCGCGGCAGAATCGGTTTTTGTGGACAATTCGTTTTTGGCAATTCACGCCGTCAGGAAGAATTTGTCCAAAACAAAACTATCCGATTCAAAAGCGGAAATTTTCGAAACAACGGCGGAGGACGCAATTGCCCGCCTGGCGGCACAAAATCGACGGTTCGACATAATTTTTCTTGACCCGCCGTACGATTCGTACAATTCGGAATCCCTGCGCCAAATCATTGACAAACTCCGCAAAATCCTCGCCGAAGACGGCGTAATAATCGCCGAAACCGAAGCCGCCGACCTCCCCGAAGCAACCCAAACCCGCACCTACGGCCGCACAAAATTCCTGTTCATTAACGCCACACGGGCGCAGCAATTTCCCATTCCAAAATAAAACGAGGCCAACGCATGACCCTAATTTATCCCGGCAGTTTCGACCCGGTAACAATCGGACATATGGACATCGCTCGCCGCGCGGCAAAATTTGCCGACCGAATAATAATCGCGGTTTTGGAAAATCCGAACAAGCAAACCCTGTTTTCCGCCGCCGAGCGCGTCGCCTTATTAAAGGAAGCGTTCGGAACTGATGGCTTCGGAACTGATGGCTTCGGAACTGATGGCTTAGGAACCGACGGCTTAGGAACCGACAAGTTCCGTCTCGACGCGAAAATCGAAATCGAGTCATCCGACGGGCTTTTGGCAGAATTTGCGAAACAAAAAAAAGCCGACGCGATTTTGCGCGGCCTTCGCACATCGGAGGACTTCGAGCGCGAAAACAAATACGCCGCAGGAAACGCCGCGCTTTCGTCTGTGGAAACAATTTTTCTCCCGGCCACGCCCGCCCTCACATATGTATCAAGCTCGATAATCTGCGAGGCGGCGGTTCACATATACAAAAACAACCTGGACGATTCGTTCATCGCGCAGCTTTTGTCGCCGCCGGCACGCGCCGCGCTAAAGGAAAAATTATCACAATCGTAAAATCGTAAGGCAACGGTGGGCAAAAAGCGTGCGGCAACGCCATCGCGCTTATGTCCGGCGAATTATAAATACAGAGGTGAGTAATGGACGCGTTACTGGACTATTTGGACGACATAGAAGAGGTGCTTGAAGGCAGTAAAAACCTGCCCTTCACGAATAAAATTTCTGTGGAGAAGGACCGCGTTTTGGATATTTTGAATGAGATTCGCTTAAATTTGCCCGACGACATCCGTTCGGCGCAACGAATTTTGGGTGACCACGACCGAATTGTCTCGGAGGCCGAACGCAAAGCGCAAGGCATACTTGAGGCCGCGGAAAACGAGGCGAAAATCCGCACAAACAACCACGAAATTTTCCGCCGCGCGTCCGACCAAGCCTCCGAAACCGTCGAGGAAGCCAAGAAAAACGCCCGCGATTTGCGACTAAACGCAATGGATTACGCGGACTCGATGCTAAAAGACGCCGAAGAACAAGTCAAAGAGTACATGTCGAACATGGAACAACAACACAAAAAAGTAATGGACTACTTCAACCAACTATCCGACGTAATTTACGAAAACCGACAACAACTACGCGGCCGATAGCGCGCCAAGCGCGCGGTGGGCACCGGGGACACGTGTCGGTGCCGACACATTCCCTCGAAGCCGGGAGCAGTTTACGCTACGATAAAAAACCGCGCAAAAAAGAGTCGGCGAGTGACACTCGCCGACTCTTTTTTTTCAGCCAGCAGGAAACCACTTCCTGCTTCAAGAGCATGTGCCGCCACCAACACATTCCCCGGTTCCCACCCCGCGCTTGGCGCGCATCACCCCAACTCCGCACGCTTGAATCTGTCCGGGTCGAAGGTTTCGCGGTATCCTGATGATGGCCATTCCGCGCCAAGCCCCGAGTCTTCAACAAGCCCGCGCACCAGCCCGCCTTCTTCCTCGACCATGAGGGTTATGCGCAGTTTTGTTTTGCCGCTGGGGCGTTCGGGGAGGCCTCGGATGGAAACTTCGCCGACCACGCGGCATTTTTCAAAAGGGTCGTCTTGTTGGATGCGTTCTAAAATGCGCAAATCCAGCCCGGTCATTTCTTCGGGGGTTGTGCCGGAGAGGGTGAAGACGTGGGATTTTTTTGCAAGGGCAAAGCTCGTCCCGCGCCGAATCATTGGGAAAAATGACTTCTTTTCGCCGCTTCCGATTTCGAGTCCGATGTCGTGTGAAACGGTTACTTCGAATTCGACGGACATTTTTTCGGATTCGAGGTCGGGGTGAGACAAAAGGCCCATTTTCATGGCGGCATAATAGGTCGCGCCCAGGGAAATGTCCAGCGCGGGGCGTTCCGACGAATAAATTTTGTTCTCGTCGCCGAAAATATCTATGAGCATCTCGCGCACCCACGGCATTTGCGACGAGCCGCCTTCAAGCAAAACACGGTCGATGTCGCCCGGTGTCAGGCTGCCGGTGTATGTTTCGCGCAGGGCCTTCAGCACGAGTTTGCGCGTTTTTTCTATGAAAGGTTTGATAAGTGTATGAAATTCTTCACGCGAAATTTGCTCGACAAAGGGCGGAATACAGAACGTGAACGGGATGCGAAAGGTTTGCACACCGCTGAGCCTTTCCTTGGCCTCGCAGGCGCGGGAATGGAGTTCGACTTGGTTTTCTACGGCGAGTTCGGTCATGGCTTGCCCGGTTTTTGCGCGAACGAAATTGCCGCACGCTTCAATTAAAAAAGCGTCGACATCGTCGCCTCCGTGGTACGCCTCGCCGCCTTGCGATATAACCTGCAATTTTATGCGCATTTCGTCGCGCTCGGTTACGTGAAAAATCGTGATATCAAGCGTGCCGCCGCCGAAGTCGAACACCATGATTTTTTCGTCTTGGTTTAATTGGTGGCGGAAATTATATGAAAGCGCGGCGGCGTTCGGCTCTTTTATCAGGCAAATCAGCTTGTCGGCAATGCCCGCGATTTCACATGCGCGAACCGTTGCTTTTTGCGCCGCATCGTCAAAATCGTATGGCACGGAAACAACAAGCCCGGCGATTTCGGCCTTAGGGTTCAGGCTTTGCGCGTGCGAGATTATCTCCAGCAAAATTTTCGCGGAAAGTTCCTCGGGGAGATACTCGGTTTTGCCCAAGCGCACGGTTTCATTCGTCCCCATTTTTCGCTTAATTGAGCGAATCGTCGTTTCGGGATAAATTTTCATGCTTCGATAGGCTTCCTCGCCGACAACCCATTCCTCGCCGATGTCCTCGTCCTCGCGATACTGCACGACGGAAGGCAACGGAATTTTGCCAAAGCCGTTGCTTACGTCGATGGCTTCGGGCCGGTCGGTCGACGCATCCCAGTATGAAATTACGGAGTTCGTAGTGCCGAGGTCGATGCCGAGTACATACCAATCCTCCGGCAATTTGCCCGTTTTTTCGATTTCACTGCGGTAATTTTCATGAGTCACGCGGCTCACTCCTTTCGCCATTCGCCGAGCGCACAAATCGCCATTAAAAATTCGCCGCCCGCGTTCCTCTTGCTGATTTTTCACACTTTCGCCATTCGCTGAGCGCACAAATCGCCATTAAAAATTCGCCGCCCGCGTTCCTCTTGCTGATTTTTCACACTTTATAAGGAAGGCGCACGGGATTTCCGTGCGCCTTTGCAAGTTATTTTGCGTATTCAATTGCCCGGGTTTCTCGGATAAGGCTGACCTTAATTTGCCCGGGGTATTCAAGTTCGTCTTCGATGCGTTTTGCGACTTTGCGAGCCAAAATTGTCAGGCGGTCGTCGCCGACAACATCCGGGAATACAACTATGCGGAGCTCGCGGCCGGCTTGGATTGCGAAGGATTTTTCCACGCCGTCCTCGGAGTCTGCGATTGCTTCGAGGTTTTGCAAACGCTTAATGTACGCCTCGAGCGTTTCACGGCGTGCCCCGGGGCGCGAGCCGGAAATTGCGTCGGCGATTTGCGTGATAATTGAGATGATATTTGTCGGCTCGACGTCGCCGTGGTGGGCTTCGACGGCGTTAATGATTAAGTCGGACTCTTTGTATTTTTTGCACAATGCCGCACCGATTGAAATATGTGAGCCTTCTTGTTCGTGGTCAACGGCTTTGCCGATGTCGTGCAAAAGACCCGCGCGTTTTGCCAGCGCAATATCCGCGCCAAGTTCCCCCGCGACAAGCCCGCACAAATAGGCGACCTCGATTGAATGTTTCAGCACATTTTGCCCGTAACTCGTACGGAACTTCATTTTGCCCAAAAGGCGCGTAAGTTCGGGGTGAATGCCGTGTACGCCTGTTTCAAACGTTGCGGCTTCGCCTTCTTCTTTGATTTGAATATCGACCTCTCGGCGCGCTTTTTCGACCATTTCCTCAATGCGCGTCGGGTGAATGCGCCCGTCAAGCACCAGTTTTTCCAACGCGATTCTCGCGATTTCGCGGCGCATCGGGTCAAACCCGGAAAGAATTACCGCCTCGGGCGTGTCGTCGATTATTAAATCTATTCCCGTGAGCGACTCAAGCGCGCGAATATTGCGCCCTTCTCGCCCGATTATGCGACCCTTCATTTCGTCGCCCGGCAGGTTTACAACGGAAACCGTCGTTTCCGCAACGTGGTCTACCGAACAACGCTGGATTGCGGTTGCCAGTATTTCCTTGGCTTTCTTATCGGCTTCGGTTTTCGCCTTTAGCTCAATATCGCGAATCATTTTCGCGGATTCGAATCGTGCTTCTTCCTCTATTGCGGTCTTCAGTGACTGTTTTGCTTCCTCTCGCGTCATTCCCGCGATTTTTTCCATTTCTCTGTGCTGGTTTTCCAGTGCGTTTGCCACAATGGCTTGCTGTTCGTCGAGCTTTTCCGATTTTTTCTTGATTGCGTCCTCTTGTTTCTTGACTTCTTCTTCTTTTTCACCTTGTTTTTCAATTTTTCGGTCTAACACTTCTTCTTTTTGCAACAAGCGTTTTTCCAAACGCTGCAACTCGTTTCTGCGCTCTTTCGCGTCTTTTTCAGCTTCGTTTTTGGTTT